>NZ_JBHVWS010000039.1:0-92112 GCF_042882185.1 Streptomyces sp. NPDC058239 | reverse complement strand
ACGCCCTCATGATCACCACCATCGTCGCAGTCCTCGGCACCCTCGCCGGATCCGCCATTGCTCACCTCAGCCAGCGCTCCCAGCTCCGCATCGCCGACGGACGGGCCCGCCGTTCCGAACGCCTGGCCGCCGTCGAAGCATTAGCAACCGCCCTCGCCGACCACCGGCGAGCCATGTGGGTAAGGGAAGACCTCCGACTGCGCGGCGAGGACTGGGCCGCCGCCCGAGCCGAAAGCCACAACACCCGCTCCGCCATCACCGCGCCGCTCCTTCGCGTTCAGCTCCTACTCCCCGACGTCGCCACCACTGCCCAGGACGCCGCCCGGGCCGCCTACGAGCTTCGAAACGCCGACGACGAAATCGCCCTCACCGAATCCCGCGAGCACGCCATCCAGCAGGCCGACCGGTTCGTCACCACCGCAGGGGTCGCAGTTGCCACCTGAACCGGGGGAAGAGCAGCCCGGACAAACCCCCACCCATACGCCACGATTGAAGAGCACGGCCGGCCAGGGAGCCCCGGTGTCCCCGCGCCCACTCCCCGGCCAGGCCGTGCCACACACCACCCCCCGAGCCCCACCCGCGGCAACCCCGCTGCACAGGGCTCAACCCGGCCCCACCAGCCACCCCCCGAGCTGGCGGGGCCGAAGTCTGTTCTCAGCTACTTGACGGGCTTCCAGACTCCGCAGTCCCGCGTAGTGAACTGACCATCCGTCGCCCGGATCGTCACCGTGATCTCCTGCGCCGACGTGGAGAACGAGTTGTCCAGGATCTTCCCAGCCTTTGACGTCCGCTCCCAGTAACAGTCCTCGAGAGCGCCCGCCGTCCGGTACGTGCCCGGCGCGATCGAGTTCTCATCCGTCCCCGGATCCGCCTTCACCTTGTACGTGCCACCCGAGTACGACCGGGCCGCCTCACCACCCAGCGCCTTCGCCACAGTCTTTGACCACTTGGGGCACAGCTTCGGCACCCCAGCTTTCAGTACCGCCGCCTCGTCCTCACTTGGCTTCCGCATCATCAGCCACTCAGCCGGATCGCTGTCCACGGCCTTCCGTTCTGGGAGCGACGCGCAGATGTCCGCCACATACGCAGACGCCGACTCGCCGGGCATCCAGCCCTTCTCAGCCGCCAGCTGGTCGATCTCATCCTCCGGAGTCGCCGGCTCCTCAACGGCCGGCTCCGCCGCAGGCGCACTCGACTTCGCCGACGGGCTGGCGGCCGGTTTCGCGTCATTACCGCCATCCCCGCCGCACCCCGACAACACGGCTGCCGCAGCGATACCCGCCACAGCAGCCCCCACCCCACGCATATGCCTCATGGCGCGCAGGATGCCACCCAGACCGGGCAGGGGGAAGGAAAACCCCCACATCAGGGATCATCAGTAACAGGCGCGGGGCCTGACAACCACACAAGCGGGAGCCCCGACCGCCATGCCAGCCTCCAGAGCCAAGCAAGCCGACACCGCACAGCGCCGCACCGAGATGCTGCGCATGAAGCTCAGCGGGAAGTCGGTCACGCAGATCGCCGAACACTTCGGTATGACGCGCTCCACCGCGTCCAAGGACCTCAGCCGCATCATCCGTAAGGCTCGTGAGCTCGAGATCCAGGAAGCCGAGCTGTACCGCGAAGTCCAGCGGGGACGCCTCGAGACGCTCCTGCTCGGCGTATGGCCCGACGCGATCTCCGGCGAACCGAAGGCATCCGAGACCGCCCGGAAACTGATCTCCGACCTGTCCGACCTCCTCGGCGTCAAGGTTCCCGTCCGCACCGAGATCTCCGGCCCCGACGGCGGCGACATCCCCTTCAGCAGCGGCGACCTGACCGAGCTGCGCACCCTCATCGCCATCTCCGACCAGCCGGGCGCCGAAGTACCCGACTTTGGACACGACGACGAAGACGAGGAAGAGGACAGCGCAGGCGACGAGCCAGACGACGATGACGACGACGATCAGTAGGCGGCACCAGGAGTTCCTCAACGAGTACCGCTCCCTGCCTGCCGAGCAGCGGTACCTCGTCGCCGCCCGCGCCACCCCGGACCAGCGGCGCAAACTCATGGCGGTCGAGCGGAACATGGCCATGGACCGGTCTCCCGGAGCCATGGCGTCCGTCCTCACCGAAGGCCGTGAACTTCAGGCGCCGCACCTGAACCTGATCGACCAGGCGTTCCAGCGCATCGCTGCCGGGGAGAAGCTGCAGGTCATGCTGACGATGCCGCCGCGTCACGGAAAGAGCCAGCGGGCCTCGCGCTGGGGACCCCTCTGGTACCTGCGGCGCCACCCCGAGCACCGCGTCATGATCGCCTCCTACGGTGCCGACCTCGCCGAAGGGCACGGACGGTGGGTACGAGACCAACTCCGCGAATACCCCACGGCGCTCGGCATCCGCCTGCACTCCGGCTCCCACGCCGCGAACCGCTTCGACCTCGAGCAGCGCCGCGGCTCATCCGTCACCGGCGGCATGGTCACCGCAGGCGTCGGAGGCGGCCTTACCGGCAAGGGCTTCAACCTCGGCATCATCGACGACCCCTTCAAAGGCAACGACGACTCCGGAAGCCCAGCCCAGCGCGACCGCGTCTACGACTGGTACCGCTCCGTCTTCTACACCCGCCGCGCCCCCGGCGCCTCCATCCTGCTGATCAACACCAGGTGGCACGAAGACGACCTCTCCGGCCGGCTCCTCGCCCACGAACCCGAACGATGGATCCAGATCGACCTGCCCGCCATCGCGGACAACGCCAACGACGCCCTCGGGCGCAGCCTCGGACAGGCCCTCTGGCCCAGCCAGTACGACGAAGCCGACCTCGCAGACACCCGCCAGACCCTTGGTGAACGCATCTGGTACGCCATGTACCAGCAGAAGCCCCGCCCCCTCGAAGGTGGCGTGTGGAAGTGGGCGTGGATCACCAACAACCGCACTGACCCCAAAGCCTGGCCGGGCATTACACCCACCCGCGTCGTCGTCGCAGTCGACACCGCTGGCGGCGACACCGTCCGCCGTGATTCTGCAGGCAACGACGAAGTCGGCCTCGTCTGCGCAGCCCGTGACGCCGAAGGCCACCTTTACGTCCTCGACGACCGCTCACGGAACATGGGCGCCGAGACGTGGGGCACCGAGGTCTGCCAGCTCGCGATCGACCGACAGGCCGACGCCATCGTCATCGAGAAGAACTTCGGCGGCGACATGGCCGCGCAGATCGTCCGCCAGGCATGGAGCGAGCTCGAGCGGGAGGGCGGCACGAACCGGATGCTGATGCCCGCGATCATCGAGGTCCACGCGAAGCAGGGGAAGCGCCTGCGGGCCGAGCCGATCGCCCAGCTCTACAAGCAGGGCCTCGTCCACCACGTCGGCGAGCACACCGAGCTTGAAGGGCAGCTGGTCACGTGGATCCCTGGCATGGACTCCCCGGACCGCATGGATGCCGCTGTGCACGGTCTTACCGAGCTCGCCGACCCTGCTGGGGCGTCCGTCGGGAGCAGCTCATACAGCGACCAGCGGCTGGCAGGTCGCCGATGACGACGTGAACATTGCCGGGAATTTGGTCTGCGACATTGCAGGTGCCGACATTGCCGGACTGTAATTCGCCCACCAATCCGGGGGAGATTCACCGGGGGGCGCTGCAAACCCAATGTCACATGGCTACATTGGCCTATGTCACACCCCAGCGCACTCTCTAGTGCGCTGGGGTGAGGTGCGAGGCGGTACCAGCACTGATCAGAACAGGCACCGCCTCGACTTCTGCGGACGCCGGACTAGCTAGTGGACCTAGCGCACAGATCCAGCAGTAACTGGATCAGGGCGATGTAGAAGGCCCATTTGGTGTAGTCCGGCTGTTCGTCCTCAGGCATGCTGACTCCCTGGCCTCCTATGGCGAACAGCCGGGCGAGGCCTGTCCTCCCGGCCGCGGCGACGGGAGGACAGCGGAACAACCTGACGAGGACGAACCTGCCGCAGGACACTGACTTTAGAGGGCGCGTCAGCCCCGTGGACGCAATCACGGATTATCACGCTCAAGCGGTAATCCGGCTTGCGTGAATTGAGCAGGGGCAGCACCCTGCCGCATCACCCGTACCCTGATCACATGGCGCGGGGCCTGGTGCGGAGGTGTGCCCCGTGGGCCTTAAGTCGGTGGTCATCGACGCGTGGTCGTGGCTGAACTACAAGCCCATCTTCAGCGACCCCGGCCTCGGCATGCCCAACCGTCGCGCGTTCCCCGAAGCCCACGCCTCCTGGGTGCCGGCTGCCGACGAACGCCGCCTGTCCGCGTACAAGCTGCTCGCCGCCTACGACAACAACCAGGCCTCTGAGCTTGCCGAGCTGAGGGACGGGCCGTCTGCGCGCGAACGCCGCGAGTTCGGCGACCCGTCGATGTTCATCGACACGCTCGTCGCCCACGTCATGGGCCGGGAGCAGCACATCACCGTGCCTGGGGCTGAGCAGACCGACGCCGACAGTGAAACCGAAGCCGCGGCGGCCGAGCGGGTACAGACCCTCCTCCGTACATGGGCGGAGGACGAGCTCCTGCCGATGCGGATGCTCCAGTGCGAGCGGAAGGCCGTCGGTCTCGGGGACGGGGTGTATCTCCTGTACTGGGACCCGGACAAGCAGCGCCCTCGCCTGCGCACCTACGACCCCGGATTCTATTTTCCGGTCTTGCCCGAGGACGGGGACGGCGCCGACTTCCCCGAACGTGTCCACCTCGCCTGGGACCTTCCCGAGGACCCGAAGCGCGGCCTCAAGGCCCGCCTGCGCCGGATCACGTACGAGATGGACTGGATCCGCCCGGCCACCGCACCCGGCGTCGACCGGCAGGGGCGGGCTGTCCGAGCCCCCGTCATGTCCGAGGCCACCAACGACAGTCCGTCCGTACCCGTGATCGGCCAGGGGGACCAGGTCGACGCACAGGGCGGGATCTCGCGCCTGTACCCGTGGAACGACCGGCCGACCTACCGGACCTGCTACCTCACCGACGCCACATGGGAACTCGGAGACCTTAAGGGCCCGGTCGACGTTGACACCCTGCCCATGGACAAGGCGCACTTCGCGACCAACGGGGCGGGGGAGGTCCTCGACCACCTGGACCTGTACCTGGACTTCATTCCGATCCTCCACACCCCGAACACGGTCCCGCCGGCCGAGGAACACTGGGGACAGAGCAGCCTGGCGAAGGCGCTGCAGGCGTTCGATGAGCTGGCATCCACCGACACCGATGCCGCCCGCGCGTCTGCGACCACCGGCCTTCCAATGATCGGCATCTCCGGCGTCACTGACCCCAAGCAGCAGTACAACGTCGGCCCCGGCGCCATGTTCAAGCTCGGCGAAAACGGCAGGCTCACCACTGTCGACACGTCGCCGGCGCTCCGTGAACTCCGTGAGCACGGGCACGACCTCGCCGACCGGGCCGCGAACGTCGTACGGCTTCCCGCCGTATCCCTTGGCACCATGGACCCCTCCAAGGTCCCGTCCGGGTACGCCCTGGAACTGTCCCTCGGCCCGCTGGACTCCCTCATCGGGGGGATGCGGCTTGCCCGCGCCCACAAGGACATGCTGCTGCTCCGGTTCGTGCAGCGCCTGTTCATCGCCGGGCAGCACCCCGACTGGGGCGGTATCACCCCGCTCCCGGCGAAGCTGGTTCGCGGCCCGTACACGCCGACCGACAAGGCGGCCGCGCTCGAGCAGGTCACCACCGCGTACAAGGCGCAGGTCATCAGCCTCGAGACCGCGATCCGCATGCTCACCGAAGCCGGGTGGCCGATCGAGGATGCGGAGAAGGAGATCGAGCAGATCGAATCGCGCAGCTTCGAGCAGGCCCGCCTCCTCGCCGACGCCCTCGGCAACCCCGACGAAGTCGCCGCATTCCTCGGCCGCCAGGCCCCCGACGAGCTCGCCGCGCCCGCCGTCCAGCTACCCACGGTCCCCGCCGACGAGCAGACAGACGACCCGGCGTTCCAGGGCAGCGGGGGAGCAGGGGGAGCGAATGAGTGATCCCATGCTTTCCTTGGATCAAGGCGCGGGGCCTGGTACGAGTCTGGGAGGACTTGCGCTCATGCGTCGCCCCACGCAGCACCACAACATCCCCGCCATCCGATCGGCGTGGGTGCACCCGTACACCGGCGTCGCCGGTCTCGGGGTGTTCTACAACGACGGCGGCGGCACCCCGCCTGCTGCTCCGGCGCCGGTACCGACGCCCGCTGAACTCGCGGCCCGCACCGCACCTCCCGCACCTGCACCGGCCCCGTCCGTCGACCCCGACGACGAGAAGGTCACCTTCACCCAGCGCCGCCTGAACACCATCATGGCGTCGGAGAAGGAAGAGGGACGCCGCAGCGCCCTGCGCGCCCTCGCCGAGTCCGCCGGTCTGAACCCCGACCAGGTCGACCTCGAGCAGGTCGGCAAGCTCATCAAGGACGCCAGCGAAGCGAACCGGCAACGCATGAGCGACGTCGAACGCCGCGAGGCCGACGCCCAGGCCGCCGCCACCGCCGCGGCCCAGCAGGTCGCCGACGCCGAAACGAAGGCCGCCGCCGCCAACGCGCTCGCCCTCCAGGTGCAGCAGCAGATGGCCCTCATCCGGCTCGGCGCGAACCCCGACGACCTTGCCGACGTCACCGCGCTGCTCCGCAACGACCTCCACGGCATCGACCAGCCGACCGACGACCAGATCCGGGAGAAGGCCGAGGCTCTCAAGGCCCGCCGCCCCGGCGACTTCGGCGGCGCGCCCGCCCCGCAGACCCTGCCCCCGGCGCCCGGTGGCGCCCCGGCCGGCGGCCCGCCACCGCGCACCCCCACTGGCAGCAAGGACGCGATCCAGGAAGCCGCCCGCGAACGCGCCCGCGCCATGGGGCTGCGCACGGACGACGCTGCCTGACCAGTACCACCCGTAGACCAGGGACCACGCCCTCACCCCCCGTGGACGGCACCCAGCAGGTGCCCTCTCACATTCCGCGAACACTCGCGAAAGGGGCTACGGCGTGGACATCCAGCCGTACACCAGCACCGAGACCCTCGCCATCGGCCGCCCGTGGCTGATGAGCATGCTCGGCATCGAAGCCAACCAGACGATCACCCTCGACCTCACCGCGTTCGACCAGACCCTCCACTGGACGGAGGCGTCGAAGTACCAGCCCGAGCGGAAGCTGCGCTCCGGCATTCCCCTCGGGAAGAACGCCACGTCCGGCCTGTACGAGCCGTACGCCGCGCTCACCAACGAGGTCCAGACGGCCACCATCACCGGCGCACCGACCGGCGGCACGTTCACCCTCACGTACAACGGGCAGACCACCGCCGCCATCGCCTACAACGCGACCGCCGCCACCGTGCAGGCCGCGCTCATCGCCCTGTCGAACCTGGCACCCGGCGACGTCGTCGTCACCGGGAACGCGGGCGGCCCGTACACGCTGACGTTCGGCGGGACCCTCCTCGGTGACAACGTCGCCTCGCTCACCGCGACCGCGTCCCTGACCGGCGGCACCACCCCCGGCGTCACCATGGCCACCGCCACCGCCGGTGGCACCGCGACCGCGTCGGACGGCACGCAGCTCTTCGCCGGGTTCCTCTTCACCGAGGTCAGCTTCTTCCCGACGTCCACTAAGTGCGCCGCACCGCTGATGGTCCACGGCCAGATCGACGTGGCCAAGCTCCCGGTCGCCTTCGACCCGAAGGACGTCCCCGCCGGATCCAACACCCAGTTCATCTACAAGGTCTGAGGAGCAGCCCACCATGGCAACAGACGACATGATGGAGCTCCTGCTCCGCGACATCAGCCCCACCGAGATCCAGGCGTTCGCCCGCGCGGTTCAGACACCGGCGGACTACGCGCTGACGCTGTCCGTCATGCCCGAGCGGACCATCGACTCCGTGAAGTGGGAGACCCGCGGCAACCGGCGACGTATCGCCGCCGCCTCCTACCGGGCGTGGGACGCGCAGACGAAGGTCGCCACCCGCGAGATCACGCAGTTCGCGACCTCCGGCAAGCTCCTGCCCCTGGGGCAGAAGTACATCGTCGGAGAGTTCGAGACCATCCTCGAAAACCTCGACCGCGGCATGGACAGCCGGGACCTCGTGAACGCTGTTTACGACGACGTCGGCGCCCACGTCCTGTCCATCAAGAAGCGCCTCGAGCTCGCCGTCGGCGACCTCCTCAAGGACGGCAAGTTCACCCTTGTCGGCGAGAACGGCCTCACCATCGAGGCCGACTACGCCGTACCGGCCGCGAACATGCCGACCGCGCCCACCGCGTGGACCGACCCGACCGCCGACATCCTCGGCGACGAGATGCGGTGGATGGAGGTCCTGCGCTCCTCCGGCGCCCCCGAGCCGGCCCGCGCGCTGACGTCGTACAAGACGTGGGCCCTGATGATGAGCAACAACTCCTACCGGGCCGCGTACTACGGGTCGGTGAACTCCGCGTCGACCATCCCCACCGCCGTCCTCGCCCCCAACGAGGTCGACGTCGTCCGCGCCCGGTACGGCCTCCCGCCGATCACCCGGTACGACGTGAAGATCGAGCTCGACAACGGCACCGACGTCCGCGTCCTCCCCGACAACATGTTCTTCCTGCTGCCGCCGAACCCCACCCAGTGGGCCGAGACCCAGTACGGGCTCACCGCCGACGGACTCATCCTCTCCAAGGGCGGCAACCCCGCCATCGTGCGGGAAGAGGCACCCGGCATCGTCGTCACCCGCGGCTACCAGGACGACCCGCCGCAGGTGTGGACGAAGGGCTCCGCCGCCGCCCTGCCGGTCATGTACGTCCCGGACATCCACATCGCCGCGACGGTGTGGTGACCCATGGTCGCCCAGCTGAAGGGGACCGTGTACGTCACGGACCCGGACACGCACCAGACGGCGGAACTGGCCCCGGGCACCAGCCCGGAGCCGCGCCTGGCCGCGCTGGTGACGAACCCGGCCGCGTGGGTCGACGGGAAGCTCCCGCGCCTGCCCAAGGCCAAGACCGAGGGCGACAGCGGCCCTTCCGGAAGCGACCCGAGCGGCGCCTCTGGCGGCGGCTCGGAGGATTCCGGCGCCGCTGACACCCCGTCCGATGACGAGATGCCCGACGAGGGCGACGACTCCGAGGACACCAAGCCGGCCGCCCGTAAGACGGCGGCCCGAAAGCCGGCCCGGGGCCGGACGGCCGCTGCTGAGGGCACCAGCGGCCAGTAAGTGGTGGCGGGCCCGGCCCCCTGGTGGGGCGCCAGAGGCCGGGCCCGCACCTGCTCCCCTTCCCGCCCCCACACCCGACCGGAGGACCTGGTGGACACAGCCGTACAAGCCTGGTTGCTCTCCCAGTTGGGCCGCGGAACCGACGTGGCAGATCTGGAACTGCGCTACACCCGCCTCGGCACCGCGCGGGCCGTCGCTCTCGAGGTCGTCCGCGAACGCCTCTCCGAGCTCCTTTCCTCGCCAGGCTCCGTATCGGTTCCTGGCGTCGTCTCCATCAACGTGGCCGCGAACATCGCCGCGTACGAACGGCAGATCACCACGCTTGAGGCTGGAGAGCCGCCTGCCCCGGACGATCCCGCAGACCCTGACGCTGATGACGACGGCGACTTCGGCATCATCCAGCTGGTGGAACGGCCGCGCCGATGACCACCCCCACCCGCCGCCGCACCCTGCGCGCCCGGCTGATGGCGTTCATCAGTGACGCCACCAGCCGCATCACCGCAGCGTGGCGGATCCTTACGACCGCACAGAACCGGCTCCTGGACGCGCTCGCCGCGATCCGGCCCGGGCGCAGCGCCTCCGCTCGCATCCGTGCCGCGCAGCTCGCCTTCCAGCGCAGCCTCGCCGACTTCAACCGGGCCGTCGGAGCATTCACCGAACGCTGGGCCGCAACCGACCTACCCCTCGCCTACCGCGAGGGCGCGTTCGGCATGCTCGACCGGGCCGACCGGCCACGCCGCATGTGGTCCTGGACCACCCGCCATCAGAGCGCCATCACCACCCTGTCCTCCCAGTACTACGCCGACCTCATGGGCCGACTGCAGGAAGTGATCCGCCGCGCCCAGGCGTTCCTGCGCGCCGCCGTGGACGCCGCCCGCGCCCGCGCTAGCCGCTTCGAATACGGATCGTTCAACCGCGACACCCTGCGCGAGGAACACCCGCTGGGAACTGTCATCTACGCCAACGACGCACGGCACCCCGTCGAATCGTGGGCGGGCGCAGCCATTGCCTGGCAGGCCGTGACCACCGCCAACGCCGGGGCCATCGCCACCGCCTACGAACAGCTCGCCTGCACCCAGGTCAAGGTACGCGACGGCGCCGACTGCGGATGGACTTCGCACAAGGACCCGGACCGGGCCGACGGCACCATCCGCGACATCGACGACGCCCTCGCCCACCCCACAGCTCACGCCCGCTGTGTGAGGGAGTTTTTGCCGCACTTCGAACGCCCCGCCCTCGGAGGACTCGCATGACCGCCATCGACTACGACCTGGAATTCCTGGAAGACGGCCGGACGATCGAGCTGATCTCCATCGGCATGGTCTGTGACGACGGCCGCGAGTACTACGCCGTGAACTCGGACATGCCTGTGAAGCGCATCCGAAAGCACGAGTGGCTCATGGCGAATGTCGTCCCGCATCTGCCCCGCGGGCGCGGAGACCGCCGAAACCACGTGCCGCGTAGGTGGCTGATCGACTACTTCGACCCGACGGTGAAGGCCCGCAAGACCATCGCTGCAGAGGTGGCCGCCTTCATCCAGGACGCTGGGCCGGACGTCGAACTGTGGGCGAACTACGGGGCCTACGACCACGTTGCGCTCGCGCAGCTCTGGGGGCCGATGATCGCGCTCCCCGATGGCGTGCCGATGTTCACCCACGACATTCAGCAGGAGCGATCCCGGCAGGGGCTCGCCTGGGACGACCTGCCGAAGCAGGAGAGCGTTGAGCACAACGCCCTCGCCGATGCCCGCCACAACCAGGCGGTTCGACGATGGCTGGTTGCCCGCGCGGGGGAGGGCCGATGACCGCCCCGAGCATGGCCGACGAGCCCCGTCACGTCCGCATCACTGCCGACGGCGGCATGGGCACCGTGGCGATCGACGGCACCGACATCAGCAGGTCGGTCCAGGGCTACAACCTGGAGCACCGCGTCGGTGCGGCACCGCTCCTTGTCCTCTACGCCACCCCCCACCGGGGACTCGACTTCGAAGGCCTCGCCCACGTGGCGATCGGTGACCAGACGGACCCAGGGGAAGCGGTCGCCGCGTTCCTCGCCAACGTCGACCCGGGCTCCCTCCAGCAGGCCGCGTTGGCCCGCGACGACCTCGACGGCAGCAAGCACGAGGTCACCCGGGCGATCCTGGCGCAGCTTGCCGACTGGGCGCAGGGGAAAACCTGATGGCCGGCCTCGACCAGGCGCTCGCCGGCGTCACACGGTGGATCGGGAAAACCCTTCTGATCGACACCGTGCGCATCACCCTGCCCGCCACCGGCGAACCCGTCCTGAACACGACCACTGGGCAGCTCGAGTACCCAGAGGGCGACGTCCTCTACGAGGGCCCGGGCGCTGTGGTCCCGTCCAGCGGAACGACAGAGCGAGCAGCGGTCCAGGATGCCGTGCAGCCCTGGACGCAGCAGGCCAAGCTGTCGTACTTCCTCCTGACACCGCTGACGGCACCCGTCCCTCCGGAGAACGCCCTGGCGTCGGTCGTGGCCGTCCACGACCCGTCCCGCACCGCACTCCTCGGCCGGACGTGGACGTGTGCCGGGCCGGGCATGGCCAGCACCGTCGAAGTCGTCCGCAAGACACCCCTGGACCAGAACACTCTGCCGTCGACCGCAGGCGGTGCCCCGTGACACCTGACGAACTCGCCGACCGGCTCGAGGACGCCGCCGACCAGCTTGGCGATGCCATAGCCCGCCGGGTCGTGCACACCGCCGAGCTCGGCCGCGGCATGATCCGGGCCAACGCCACCGGGCGGCCTGGGCCGAACGTCATCACCGGGAAGTACCGCTCGTCGTGGGAAGTCGTCGGCCGCACCATCCCGTACGGCGCGCAGTGCACCATCGGCACGAACGCACCGCAGGGGCGCCGCCTGGAGTTCGGGTTCTGGGACATGACGGACAGCATTGGCCGCCACTTCTTCCAGCCGCCCTATCCGCACGTCGGACCCGCCATCCCGCGCATGGAGGCGGTGCTGCGGGAACAGATGTTGGGCGCCGTATCGGAGGTGCTGTCGTGATCGCACGCCTGCCCGTAACGATGGCGCTGTCCGCGCTGCTCACGTCCGCCACCAGGATTCCGGTCGGCCGCGGCCGCAAACCGAAGGACACCAGTCCGCCGTACTACCTGCTGTACGGGGTCACCGCCCAGACCGACGGAGCGCCCTTCTCCGACCTGAACGAGGACTCCACCCTGGTCTATCAGGTGACGTCCGTGTCCGGCCCCGACCCCGCAAACCCTGACTCGTACGGGGTGGCGGACCAGGCCGAGTGGATGGCGGACCTTGCGCGCACCGCGATCCTCGGCCGCGACCCGGCAACCGGCCTGTGGGTCAACGAACTCACCATCCCCGGCGCCAGGGTGATCGGGCGCAGCCTCGACACCGAACCGGGGGGAACGAATGATCCAGCCGATGCCATCATGAGTTACGCACAGAGGTTCAGGTTCGACCTGACCTCAATCTGACCCCGGTCAGGCCTTCTTACCGCACCGCGGCGGGATCCCACGCGGACGCCACCCACGCAGGTGGCCGCACCCGCACACCACGTGTAAGGGGCCGGGTCCGCACTGCCGGATCGCCCCGGGACAAGGGGTCCATCCCATGCCGGTCAAGAAGTACATGCGGCGAGGAACGTCGAAGTTTTTCTTCCTCGAGACCATCACCGCCACCACCATGATTCCGACCCGTGCCGAGATCACCGCCGGTACCGAGTTCTCGGAGCAGATCGCCGCGATGGACGGCTGGACCGTCCAGAACAATGAGATCGAGACGCCGAATATGGCGGACACCTACGACTCGACGATCCCCGGCTCGGACAAGGCCGACACCAGCACGTTCACGTTCTACGAGGACGAAGTCGACTCCGACATCGAAGAGATGCTCGCCAAGGGCACCGTCGGGTACGTCGTCATCTTCCGCAAGGGCGACGTCCCGACGAACAAGAGCATGGACGTCTTCCCGATCCGTGTCGCCTCCCAGTCGCCGCAGTACACCGCCGACAACGAGGCCGCGAAGTTCACGGTGACGTGCAGCATCACCTCCCGGCCGCTTCAGGGCGCCGCGGTACCCGCCGCGACCTGATCTGCCCCTCTCAGCTCCCGGCCGGGCCCGAGCAGTGTTCGGGAAGGGGCGCCGCACGGCGCCCGGCCGGGCCCCCCTTCCCCTGACGGAGGACCCACCTCATGACCACTGCACGAAAGACCGCCGCGCCCAAGCCGCCCGCCGCCGCAGTGGCGGCCGACGCCCACTGGGCTGCCACCAGGGAGCGGCTCCTGAACCGCACCCGGCCGACCGTCCGCCTGACCATCTGCGACGACCACGACGTCAAGGAAGCCCTTGCCGAAGCGCGGTTCGTCCACCAGCAGGCGCAGGCCGAAGCTGACCGGGCCCCCGAGGACGAGGCTGCGAAGGCCACCGTGCGCGCCGCCGCAGCCGCCCTCACCAAGGCCCAGGCAGCCGTTGACGAGGCGTCGATCGTGCTCCGGTTCCAGGCCCTGGACCGCAAGACGTACAAGGAACTCCTCGCCGCGCACCCGCCGACCGAGGACCAGGCCGAGGACGGCTACGCGTTCAACCTGGACACCCTCGGCCCCGTTCTCATCGCCGCGTCGTCGCTGGACGGAATCACGGAAGACGACGCCACGCAGTTTCTCGACGACTGGTCGCAGGCCGAAGCCGAAGCCCTTCTCAACGCCGCATTCGGGGTGCAGCGTGAGGAGCGCATGGACCTGGGAAAAGGCTGATCGCCGATGACGTCCTGCGCGCCGAGCTGGAACTCTGCCACGAGTTCGGCATTCCCCACTCCCAGTTCAAAGGGGCAGGGGACGGCACGTGGACGCCGAAGGACCGGTCCAAAGCCCTGGCCTACCAGGCGTACCAGCGGACCCTGTGCCCGCAGTGCGGCACCCGCGAATCCGAATGGGATCCCGACTTCGGCGGCGACCCGTACGCCTACGTCGCCACGGTCCGTAAGTGCTTCGGCTGCGAAGAGATCGGCCGCGAGCAGCAGCACATCCCCGACGGAGCGGCGGGCGCCGGAATGAAAGTGATGCTCCTGCCGGCCTCCGTGGCCGCGGCAATCGAAGTGCAGCAACACCTGGCCTGAACGGCCTGATCAGTAACCGACGGAGAGGAGGGCGGGCCGGTGCCCAACTGGAACCTGAGCGTTGACCTGCGCGGCCAGGGCACCAACCTGGCCCGCACCCTGCAGACCAACGCCCGCCACGCCCGCGACCTCGCCGACGCAGCACGCGACGCACAGCAGGAGATCCGCGGACTGGCCACCTCGTCCCGGACCGCTCAGCAGGGCCTGAACCGCATGGGCACCGCCACCTCTGCGACGCACCGGCGCCTGGCCCGCATGGCATCCCAGGCCCGCACCGCAGCCGGGGAACTGCGCGACCTCGCCCGCGCCGCCCAGCAGGCCGAGGCGCATCTACTGGCCGTAGCCCGGAACGTGCGGATCAGAGTCCAGATCGACGACGACACCACCCCCGGCATGGCAGCCGTCCGGTCTGCGATCGCACGCGTACGGGCGATGGGCCCGATCAGGCTGGACGTCCAGTTCGACACCGACCTCGCCCGGGTCACTGCCGCCCTCAACAGTGTGCAGGGGTCGGTCTGGGACACCACCCGCACCTTGCGCGCCCTGCGCACCCGTGCCCTCGATGTCGCCGATGCCCTCGACCGCCTCCGTGACAGTGCACTCCTTGCCGCCGGGGGACTCCAGGCCCTGAGTGCTGCTGCGCGCCTCTCCGACGGCCACCTGACCACTCTGTCCCGCAACAGCCGGACGCTGCGCGGCGACCTCGACGACCTCGACGGCTCGGTCGGCCGACTGGCCGGGCGCATGGGCGGACTCAACGGCAACCTGGGCACCCTCGGCAACTCTGCGGGAGGCGCCAGCGGCAAGACGGGGCAGCTCATGCTTGCCGTTGCCGGACTGGCCACCGCGCTGATCCCTGTCGCGGCCTCCGTCGTGCCGATCGCAGCCGGCCTGACCGCTGCTGGTGTCGCTGTCGGTGCGTTCGGTGCGGCCGTGGCCGGACAGATCGTTGCCCTCTCGGAGTCCGCCGACGCGGAAGAGAAATACGAGAAGGCGGTCCGGGAGCACGGTCAGGCCTCCACCGAGGCCGCGACGGCGGAGAAGGAGTACCTGCGGATCATCAGCGAGATGCCCCCGGCGACCCGGGAGGCTGCTGCCGGTCTGGCGGCGCTGAAGGACCAGTACAAGACGTGGTCGAACTCGTTGGCCGGGGACACGATGCCGGTCGTCACGAAGTCGATGGCTCTTTTCGGAGCAATGCTGCCGCGCCTGACGCCACTGGTGAAGGGCACGTCGAAGGAACTCGACCGGCTTCTCAACGTTGCCGCCGGGGGCATGTCCACCCCGGGCTTCGACAGGTTCGTCACGTCCTTCACCCGGTTCGCGAACGAGTCCCTGGCCCGCGGTACGACCGGTCTCATCAAGTTCACCCAGGCCCTCGACACCGGACAGATCGGCAGCTCCCTCAGGGAGTTCCTCGACTACGCCCGCACCAACGGCCCCCTCGTCGCGGACACCCTCGGCAACCTCGCCCAAGCGGCCACGCACCTCCTGGTCGCCGCATCCGACATGGGCGTAAGCGTCCTCCAGGTCGTCAACGTCTTTGCCCAGCTCGTAACCGCCATTCCGACCAGCGTCCTGTCGACGATGCTGCAGCTGTACGCCGCGTTCAAACTGGTCTCCCTCGGCGCCGCAGCCCTTGGTGCCGTCACCGGATCCGCAGCCATTGCCCGCCTCGGCGCCTACTTCGCCGTCATGCGGGCCGCAGGTGTCGGCACGACGCTGCGCGCCACCGCCGCCAGCATGACTGCCATGCAGAAGGCCGCCGTCGGCCTCGGTGCCCTGGGACTAGTCGCGATCGGCATCGACAAGCTCGCCGACAAGGCCCGCGGCGCGCCCCCGGACGTCGACCGGCTCACCACCTCGCTCAAGGAACTCGCCCTCACCGGGAAGATGACGGGCGAGCTGAAGGCGACGTTCGGTGGGTTCGAGGGCCTCATCGACTCGATGAAGAAGTACCAGATCGAGGCGGGCAAGGCGAAGAAGGCGTCTGAGGGCGCGTTCGGGTTCCGGATCCCCGTCCTCGACGACGTCGCGGACTGGTTCGGCGACAAGGCCAACGACATTTCCCAGGGCGAGAAGTCGCTGAACGCCCTGAAGGACGACTTCAAGGGTGTCGACGAGGCGCTCGCCCAGCTGGCATCCAGTGGAAACACGAAGGAGGCCGCAGCCGGATTCGACCTGCTCAGCCGGGCAGGGAAGAAGGCGGGCTGGTCCACCAAGGACATCGCCAAGCTCTTCCCCGAGTACAAGGCGTCCCTCACCTCGCTGAAGGCCGAGCAGCAGTTGGCCGCAGCAGGCATGGGTGTCTTCGGTGAGCAGGCCCTCGCGACGAAGTCGAAGCTGGACGCACAGAGGGCGTCCACGGACGGGCTGCGGCAATCGATCGTCGCCCTGAACGACGTCAACCGGGCCGCGCTGGGCGGCATGATCGGGTTCGAGGCGGGGATCGACGCCGCCGCGAAGGCCGCGAAGGAGAACGCCGGCTCCCTCCGCATGGTCAACGGCGAGCTCGACCTGAACTCCCCGAAGGCCCAGGCTGCTGCGACCGCGCTGCAGGATCTCGGCTCGAAGACCGACGCGGCCGCGACGGCTGCCCGAGAGTCCGGCAAGTCCTGGGAGTACGTCAACGGCATCTACTCCCGCGGCCGGGACGCCCTGATCAGCACAGCGATGCAGATGGGCCTGACCAAGGCCCAGGCAACGTCCCTCGCGGCGAGCATCCTCGACATCCCGGACGACAAGAAGACCCGGATCGAAATGGACCGGGAAGACGCTATCGCGGGCCTTGACGCGGTCATTGCGAAGATCCAGGCGACGCCGGGCGAGAAGTCGGTGACCGTGAACGCGCTCACGCAGACCGCCATCGCGATGCTGGAGTCGCTTGGCTACAAGACGGAGACCCTCCCGGACGGCAAGGTGAAGGTCACTGCGCTGACGGGCTCGGCGCTGGCAGGGCTGGGTGCGGTCAGGGCTGCTCGAGATGGGCTGAAGGACAAGTCCATCAGCATCACGGTCACGACCACCTACCGGAAGCGCACCGTGTCCGACAAAGACGCCAACGGCGTCCCGGACATGGTGCAGGCGCCCCACCAGGCGAACGGCTCCGTCCTTTCCTTCTACGCCCGCGGCGGCATGAACGAGCGCAGCGAGCAGCACGTCGCACAGATCGCCCCTGCCGGCGCCTGGCGAGTATGGGCGGAGGGCGAGACCGGCGGCGAGTCCTACATCCCGCTCAGCCCGGCAAAGCGCCCCCGGTCCCGTGCCATCGCAGAGGAGACCGTGCGGCGCCTCGGCGGCGACCCCCGGGCCATCCAGTGGAACGCGAACGGGAACGTCACGGACTGGCGGTACGACCCCCAGTCCGGATCCCTGTACTCGTCCTCGGACGCCGGACAGTCCGGTCACAAGACCAAGAAGGTCAAGGTCAAGGGCGGCAAGACCAAGGACGTCGAGTACTTCGACCTCAAGACCGTGGAGAAGCAGCTCAAGACCAACTCGAAGGCCACCAAGGCGTGGAACAAGGACCTCGAGAAGGTCGCCGACCGTGTCGGTGGTGACGTCGCCGACGCCCTCGCCGCGATGGGCAAGGACGGTGTCGCCCTCGCCAAGAAGATGGCGAACGGGTCCACCAAATACATCAACGAGATGGCGGCCGCGCTCCGTGGCCTGGCCGAGACAGCGAAAGCCAGCCTGACGGACTACACCCGGCAACTCACCAAGGCCACCACCGCCGACTCCACGTTCCAGAAGAACCTCAGCACCCTCGCCGGCAAGGGCTACGGCGACCTCGCCGCACAGCTGGCCGCGCAGGGAGACACCGCGGCGCAGCAGCTCGCCGCCGCCGCGGTGAAGGACCCCAAGAAGGCCGGGGCGGCTAATACCGCGGCGAAGAAGTCGAATGCCGCGCTCACCTCGGACCAGGTGCAGCAGCTCGTCGCCATCATCGCCGCCGTCAAGACCAGCAAGACCGGCATTCACGATGTCGCGGACACCACCGGGCTCGGCGAGGACGAGATCATCGCCACCGCGACCAAGGCCCAGACCCAGATCAAGAGCTCGCTTGGCTCCCGCGCCACCAAGTTCCTCGGCGACCTGGCCCGCGCCAACAAGGGCCTCAGTTACGCCAACGGAGGGATCCGGGAAGGCATCTACGCCTCCCAGGGCGGCCTGGTCCGCTGGGCCGAGCCTGAGACCGGAGGCGAGGCGTACATCCCGCTCGGCCCGAACAAGAGGGCAGCCGCCACCAACGTGCTGCGCGACGTGGCTGGCCGGTTTGGCGTCGGCCTCACCGACGTGTCCGCGACCCGCCCGGTCGTCATCGTCCAGGGCGGCGGCGACACCAACGTCAACGTCACCGCTGTACGCACCGGCGCGTCCGCGTCGGACATCGGAGCCCAGGTCGGCCGCTCGGTGCGCCGGGCTCGCAGGGGAGGGGTGAATGCCCGTGCCGCCGCTTGAGCTCACGGACTGGCAGTACGACCTGGGCGGTGTCCTGATGGGCGCCAGCACCAGCGTTCAGGTCATCGAGACGACCGGGCTGGGGCGCCCGCCGTCCCGGGAGAACGATTCCGACCAGCCCAGCATGGACGGGGCGTTCGCCGGCCCCGACTACTACTCCACCCGGCAGGTGCAGTTCGACGCCGCGGTGCGCATCCCCGGCGACCCGGCCGCCTGCCACAACGTCGTGGCAGCCCTGCAGGCCGGAGCCGACGACCCGGCCGTGCGCCTGACCGGCGGGGCGACGATGGCGCTGCGCATGAAGCGCCCCGGCCGACCCGTGAAGCGCCTCAACGGCCGACTCCGGAAGGTCGATCCTGAGTTCGCCCAGGTCATCCATGGCTACGTCCCCCTGGATATCGAGTTCGCCGCCACAGACCCGACGTACTACGCCGACGAGGAGACCACCACCGAGATCCCCCTCGGCTGGCTCACCGGCGGAGGATTCGCCGCGCCAGTGGTCGCCCCGATCTTCGTGCAGTCCGGAACCACGGCCGCAGACCGGCCGGGATGGGTCACGAATGCGGGGACCGGTAACGCGTGGCCAGTCATCAGGATCACTGGGCCGGTCGCGAACGTCACCGTCGCTCACGTTGCCTCCGGCCGGAAGCTGGCCCTGCCCACGCTGAACCTCACCAGCTCGAGCCAGTGGATCGAACTCGACACTCGGCCCGGCTACCGCACCATCACCCGCGAGAACGGCGGCAACGCCTCCACCACGCTCTCCGCAGCCTCCCGTATCGACCTGTTCTCCCTGCCGCCCGGCCAGTCCGAGATGCGCTGGACCGGATTCGACAACACGAACTCCGCCCGCATGCGCCTGACCTGGCGCGACGCCTACACCGCCCTCTGAGGAGCGACCGCCATGTCCCTGTTCCAGGTGCCGATCCTCACCAATGGCGCCACCCACAGCGCCCAGCAGTTCCGGATGATGGTCCGCGACCTCGTGTCCGGCGCCGAGGGCATCACCCAGGGCACCGACCTCAAGGTCACCCAGCTCAGCACCCCCGGCAGCAGCGTCCTGGTTGGCGACGGCTCGGGAGTCGTCCGAGGCCGGGTCAGCGCATTCCAGGGCACGTACTCGGTCTGCAACATCGGCGCCGCCACCGTGCCCATCGCCGCGACCGGGGGATCCGCCCGCTCCGACATGGTGATCCTCCGCGTGGAAGACCCGGAGTACGAAGGCAGCCTCAACCCGGCCGTCGACCCGATCAACTACTTCCAGGTGATTTCCGGCGTCAGCTCCTCCGCCACGACCATCCCGGACGGCCGCACCGGGATACCGCTCGCCCGCATCGACATCCCGGCATCCACATCCACCATCACCACCGCCATGGTCAAGGACATCCGGCAGGTGGCAGCACCCCGCCGGGAGAGCCGACTGTGGACACAGTCCCCGGCATCGCTATCGACGGAGATCACGGGCAGTGCGAGCGTCTTCTCCTACTTCACGACAGCAGCCGGGTGGACCATCACGATTCCGTCCTGGGCGAGCACCGTCCGCATCACCATCACCGCCTCGCAGCTGCGGTACTCGACCGCCCCGTACTACGGAGGCCTGCGCGCTACGTTCGGCGCTTCCCTGACCGTTCAGCCCGTCAACCTCGACGACAACCAGACAGGGATCCGTCGGGGAACCGTGGCCGCCGCCGACACGCTCACGATCCCTGACGCCTACCGCGGCACCAGCCAGCTCCTGCGCCTGCAGGCGGCCGGATACACCGGCAACACCGGCAAGGTCGGGGTCGACGGCTCGACAACCCTGATCGCGCAGGTGGAGTTCGAAGAGGCGCCGCGATGACCGTCCCGGACCGCGTCCTCACCCAGCACGCCCTGACGGGGGAGTGGCAGTCCCTCGCCCTGCCGCTCAGCGACATCGAGTACGGCGACGAGCTCAACGGGCCCGGGTCTCTTACTGGGAAGCTGGAGCCGCACCTGATCGCGCAGAACCCGACCCTCACCGATCCGGGCACCACTCTCATCTATGTGGAGTCCGCCGGCGAACTCCGGTGGGGTGGACTCGTGTGGGACGTCCGCACCCAGGACAACACCCTCACCCTTGAGGCCGCGGGGTGGTCGTCGTACCTGCAGCGGCGGCACGACATCGACGGGAACTACGGCGGCCGCGGTCCCTACACGTACACCGACCGGTGCCAGGTGATCCGGGACATCTGGGCCTACGCCCAGTCCGTCACCGACGGGGACCTCGGTGTCGTCGTCGACTCCACCACCTCGACATCCACCGTCGGCACCCCCGCCGACCCACTCAAATCCCTGTGGTGGGAACTCCCCGTCCTCGGCGACGCAGCCGATGACCTGGTGTCCGGTGACGCCACCCCCGACTACACCTGCGCCACCGCCTGGAACACGGCCAAGACCGCGCCGGTGCGCCGCATCCGGCTCGGCTGGCCCCGCCTCGGCGCCCGCCGCACCGACATCAGCTTCGCGTCCGGACAGAACATCATCGAACCCCCGGAAATCGAGATGGCCGCCGACGAGTACGCCCAGGTCGTCATCGCGAACGGGGCCGGCGACGGATCCGCGAAACGCCGCGCCATCAGCGCCGTCCGCAACGGCCGCCTCCGCCTGGAGCACGCCATCGACCTCCCCGACATCAAGGGCACCGACATCCTCGGCACCCGCGCCGCCGCTGAACGGGCCTGGCGGCAGACCCTCGGCTCCGTCTCCCAGATCACCGTCCGGAACACAGCGGCGGCCCCGTTCGGGTCCTGGCAGGTCGGAGACGACGTGTACACCCGCGTCCACAACTCGTGGACGTCGTACACCGGCTGGTGCCGCATCACCGGCTGGACCGTGAAGCCCCACGCCACCGGCGGCCCCCAGGCCGTCATCAGCCTCAAGCCCGCCGCATCATTCCAATACGGAGGAGTCGCATGACAGACATCGGAGCCGAGCTCGCCCACATGAAGAAAGACATCGAGCGGCTGCAGCGCGCGGCCCGCCTCGGTTACGCCTCCTTGGACGACACCGCCCTCGAGGTCCGCGACGGCAGCGGATCCCTCCGCGCACTGGTTGGCCAGCAGGGCGACGGAACCACCGCCGTCAATGTGGTCAATGGCGGGACGCCGCCCACCCCGTCGACACCGTCGGCCGGGCCTGCTCTTGGTGGCATCGCCGCCGGGTGGGACGGGACATTCGCAGGCGGGGTGGTCATGCCGCTCGACTGGGCCCGTGTCGAGGTCCACGCCTCACCGACCGCCGGTTTCGAAACGTCGCCAAGCACTTTGCAGGCAACGATCGAAACCGCTCAAGGCGGCATCGTTTATGTCCCCGCGACCGCCCCCATGTACGTGCGCCTCCTGGCACGGAACACGTCCGGTTCGGCCAGCGTGGCCACCGACGCGGTTGGCCCGTATGCGCCGCGACCCGTCGCGGGCGACATCGGAGCCGGTGAGATCACGGCAACTCTTATCGCTGACGGGGCGGTCACCACCCCGAAGCTCATCGCGAACGCCGTCACCACGGCCAAGCTGTCTGCCGGATCTGTCGACGCGACTGCTCTCAAGGCCGACGCCATCACCGGGAAAGCCATCAGCGGCGGAACGGTGACTGGCGCGGTCGTTACCGGCGGCATCGTGCAAACCGGGTCCACTGGCCAGCGTGTCGTACTGAACCCGCAAGCAACCAACCCGGACAACCCGACGCTGACAGTGTCCGCCGTGGAACTGCACTCCGGCCTGGCAAGCCAGGTCACGCCAGGGCTGCTGTCCTCCCGGGTAACTGACGATGCCTCCGCGTACCCGTACGTTTCGCTCCGCTCTCCCGCCGTTGCGACCGCAGGACCCGGCGGCGGCGGCGTTCCAGACCAGCCGATCGACTCCGAACTTCTCCTGCTGTCCAGCCAGCCAGGAGTCCGCGGCGGCAGCTTCAGGATCGACGCCAACCGCAACCCCTACGCCGGTAAAACCGGCGTCGCCAACATCTACGGATACGTCGGCAATACGAACGCTGACACCTCGGCGCTTCAGCTGGCGTGCGCTGATGGAGCCAGCGCGCCGGGCGGGTCGGGGACACTCGGACCGAGCACCGCCATCAACATGTCCGGCAGCGAAATCCAGCTGAGGGCCCGCAACGCCACCGCAGACCTCTCCCTGCGCGTCCGCCCGACCGGCGTCACCGTCGAAGGCGGACTCACCGTCACCGGCACCACATTCACCGCCTACACCCCGACCGTTTCCAACGGCGGATCCGCCACCTACTCCTCCCGCACCGGCTGGTACTACAAGCTCGGCAAAATGGTGTACTTCACCGCCGAGTTCGTCGCCAGCGCAGACGGATCCGGCACCACCGCAATCACCGTCACCGCCCCCAGCAGCATCTACCGGGGAACCCGCCAGCTCTTCACCTGCCACGCCCAGGGCATCTACGTCAGCGGCCTTGTCGCCAACGGCAACGCCGTCGCCCTCGACACCGGCAGCGGAAACGTCATCGACCGGATCTCCGTCTCCAACAACGGCACCGCCAACCGCGACAACATCCTCAACGGCAGCCAACTCCTGAACGGCGCCACCGTCACCATCCAGGGCTGCTACCGCGAGGCATGACCGGGGGCAATACCCGCCCCGCACACCCGTACGCTGACCCATAGGGCGACCCTCCGCCCACGCTCCACCCCCGAGGGACTGCCACCCGGCCCCGGCCGGCGCAGCACGCCAACCATTTGCTCTGGGCGCGGGGAGTTCAGGAGCACGGGCGAGTGCCCACCGATCTCACGATCCGCACGTACGACACGCCGCCGCACCTCGGGCGGCAGCAGGTCATGGACCCGCGCAGCCTTGCCTACCGGCGCCCCTACGACGGGCAACCTCTCCGCGCCACCGAGTGGGAACCGCGCATCCCCGTCCTGGACCAGCAGAACCTGATCGCGCAGGGCATCTACACCTCCCAGGACTACGGCCTCGACGAAGACGTTGACGCCCTGTCCTCCTGCACCGGCAACGCCGGCACAGCGCTCCTGTCGATCCTGCTCACCAAGGAGCAGGCCACCGCGGCCGGGCTGAACACCGACGACGCCACCGCCGCCGAGCACTACGCGATCGGCCTGTACGCCGACGCCACCGAACGCGACCAGTGGCGCGACGCCCAGTGGCCCTCCCAGGACGTCGGCTCATCCGGCCTCGGCGTCGCCAAGGTCCTCCGCGACCGCGGCCTCATCGACCAGTACGGGCACGCCACCACAGCTGAGGAGTTGTGCACGCTCCTGCAGACCGGTCCCGTCCTCATGGGGATGAGTTGGTACGCCGCGTTCACGGACACCACGGACCCCGACGGTTTCATCGACGCCGACCCGAACTGGCCCGCTTCCCCGCTCGAGGGCGGCCACGAAGTCTGCGTCACTGCCCTCGAGGCCGTCGCTGTTGAGGACGGCGTGCTGAAACCGGAGCAAACGATCCTGCGCTTCCGGAACTCCTGGGGCTCATGGGCAGATCACGGTGATGGCCGGCTTCGCCTGTCCACATACCTCGCATTGCGCGCCGAGATCGACATCTGCCAGCCCCGACTTGACGGAGCCCGCCCGTGACCACCTTCCATGCCGCGGTCGACCACATAGACCCCGACACTCTTGAGACCACCACCACCTACTGCGGGACCGTCGGCCAGGCCTACGTCGACCAGGTCCGCGCCATCGCAGCGCTGCCCGACTCGGAGCGCCACGTCCTCGAGCACCCGCGACTCGACGGGGCGTTCTGTGTCGCCCGAGCCGACGGCGACCTCGACGTGTACGTCCCGACCGACGCCGCCGAGTACCGGGTGTACGACCCCGACCCGGCGCCGAAGGGCGGGTTCGCCACCAGCGGCTCCCTTGCAGCCGGTAGCACGGCCACCGTGGGCGAAGACACCGAATGCTTGCCCGCCATGCCGCGCGGGGCGTCCGGCCCCGCCTACATCGACGGTGCCGTCCGCTTTGGCGACCAGTCCATCGGCGGCGCCATGGACACCCCTGGCAACCCGCCCCGGGCAACCTGGCACACCACCGAATCCCCGGCGGGCGGCTCGTACTTCACCTCGATCGCTGCGTACCTGATCCGCGTCGGCGCCGAACCGCAGGTCATCTACGACCCCGTCACCGACAAGCTCGGCCAGTTCGGGCCGCTGACCTCAAGCGGCCGGGCGCTGAAGAACGACGGAAACCGCCGCACGAACCGCGAGGGCAAGGTGAACATTCAGGTCGAGGTTCTCGGCCGGGCCGCCTCCCCGTGGACGAAGGGCTTCGACCCGGCGAAGAAGCCGAACTACCGCAAGTTGATTGCCGCGATGCGAGCGCACGGCATCCCCGATGTCTGGCCGGCCGGGAAGCCCGCAGCCACTGCGGCGGCCGTGGCGAGCGGACCGCGGTCCCGGGCCACGTGGCAGACCGAGGGTGGCCATTTCGGGCACTGCCACGTGCCGTCCAATTCGCACTGGGATCCGGGGGCGATCGACACCAGCATCGTCCCGGGCAAGCCGACCAGCACGCCGCCGCCGAGTACTGGGGGCGGCACCAGCTCGAGCGCCACGTACACGGTGAAGAAGGGCGACACGCTCTCCTCCATCGCCGACGGCCACAAGACGACCGTCGCCGCCTTGGTCAAGCTGAACGGTCTAAAGGACCCGAACAAGCTGACCGTCGGGCAGAAGCTCAAGCTTCCTGGCGCCACCTCCGTGCAGCCTCTGGAGCCCTTCCCCGGCGCCGGATTCTTCCACGGCGGCCGCCACAGCCCGATCATCGCCGCGATGGGCAGGCGCTTGGTCGCCGAGGGCTGCAGCAGATACAGCAATGGGCCTGGCCCGAACTGGACGAACGCCGACCGGAATTCCTACGCCGCATGGCAGCGGAAGATCGGCTATTCCGGCTCCTCTGCGGACGGCATCCCCGGCAAGGCCTCGTGGGAGAAGCTCCGCGTTCCGAAGTCCTGACCCATCCCTGTCCAATCCCACCCTGCAAGGAGTACTCCGTGAAGTTCTTCGGTAGAGAACCGGCCGCGCTTCTGGCCCTGTTTGCGATCGTCGTGAAGCTGGCCGCGGCGTTCGGCCTGGACGTGTCCATCGACGTGCAGGCGTGCGTCAACGCCGTGGCAGCCGCTGCCATGGGTATCGCCATCGCCGTCGTCGCGAATGACGGGCTGGGAGCCGCCATCGTCGGCTTCGCGCAGTCGGCCCTCGCGCTCGCCCTGGGCCTCGGCCTGGACTGGTCCGCCGACAAGCAGGCCGTCGTCCTGACCGCCGTGACGATCGTCGTCGGGATGTGGGACCGGACGCAGGTCACCGCGCCCGTACCGGCAGGGGCAGCCAAGACCGCCTATCCGGCTGCCTGACCGACCCTTCCTGATCTACGGAGCAAGACATGGACGATGGGCCGTCTCTGGGAGAGCTGGGGCGGCTCATCCAGCTCATGCGTGGCGACATTCGCGACGACATGGCCCAGATCAACTCGCGTCTCGACCGCATGGTGTCCACCGATGTGTACGGGGTGGAAAAGGCGGCACTGGAGCGAGAAATCGCCGAGGTGAAGAGGGAAGTGGAGAGTGTGCGGGCGCAGCAGGTGTCGGACGTGGAGAGCATACGCACGCAGAGAACAGCAGATGCCGAGAAGGCTATTCAGACCCGCCGGTGGGTTTTCGCCGGGTTCGTCGTCCCGGTGCTGGGGCTCATCATCCCCATCGTGGCCCTCCTCCTGGGAGGCAAGTGATGGGCGGCCTCACCAGAGTTGAGGCCAGAAAGGCCCGCAAGCGCGGCGACTACATGGCCGCAGCGGCCGCCCTGTTCGCCGCACTCATCCTCGGCGTCGTCGTCACAGCGTTCGTCGTGCTCTCCAATGACCTCGACGCGGCAAATCAAGCCCGTGATGCTTTGGCCCGGCAGGTGCAAGGACTGGGGGAGAAGCCGGTGGCGGGCCCGCCCGGATCCCGCGGCAAGGCTGGCGAGACCGTCGTGGGCAAGACCGGTCCCCCTGGACCGCAGGGTTCACCGGGCCCAACAGGGGCTTCGGGTAAGGCCGCACCCACGATCACGCCAAGCCCTGGTCCGTCCGGACCGGCAGGCCAGGCAGGCGCCGACTCAACCGTTCCCGGCCCCAGCGGCCCACCCGGACAGGACGCCACTGGTGTACCAGGCACCAACGGCCAGGACGGCAAGGACGGCAAGAACGGCACACCGCCCGCCGAGTGGACATACACCGACCCCACCGGCACTACCTACCGGTGCGTTCCCGTCGATGGCTTCGACCCGAACAGCCCGCGGTACCAGTGCACGCCTACCAGTACACCGGCCCCCAGCCCGACCAGTGACACGTCTTCGTCACCATCCACGCCCAACCCTGGCTCTTCCAAGGCGGGGCTGCTTCCGCCCGGTCTGCTCGACCGCCGCCGCGACTAGGAGTTCGTGATGACCACCGTGAAGGGCAAGCTCATCGGCCCGTCCGTCCCGGACCGGGTGGAGGTGTCCCTGGCCCTGGTCGACGTGACCGGTACCCGGGCTGTGGGGTACGTAGCCGGCGCGGAAGCCGAGATCGTCCGCCCGCTCACGGTGCGCCCCGAGCCGGACGGGACATGGGAGGTAGACCTGCAGCCGAACGCTCTGATCAACGCCGTAGCAGGGGACACGGTGTGGGCGGTCATGGAGGGGCGGGCGCTCGACGGCAGCCCGGTCCTCACTCACGTCCTCGTCCCGGAGACGGGCGGCCCGTACTGGATTGGCGACCTGCGTGTCGACCTCGGGGATGCGCCGACTGGCGGCAGCACCATCGTGTACGTTCCGGGCCCCGCGGGACGCGACGGCCAAGACGGCGCTCAGGGTCAGACCGGCCCCGCGGGCGCCCAAGGGCCCGTCGGACCGGCGGGGGCAGCAGGCCCGCGCGGCGACACTGGTCCGCAAGGTCCGGTTGGGGACCAGGGCGAGTCAGGGCCGACAGGCCAGGACGGGCCGAAGGGTGATCCCGGCCCTCAGGGCGTGAGCGGTGCTACCGGTCCCCAGGGTCCACAGGGGCCGGCGGGTGATACCGGGCCGCAGTCTCCGCTTGGATCGGCCGGCGCCGGGGACTCCATCGCCCTGAAGTCCACTGACCCGACGACGACCAACTCCCGCACTCCGACTGCACACGCTGCCAGTCACCGCGTTGGTGGAAGCGACGTACTGACTGCGGCAGATGTCGGGGCCGTGGCCAAGGCGTCGAATCTCTCCGACCTCGGGTCCGCGGCAACGGCCCGCACCAATCTTGGGCTCGGCAGTGCCGCCACCCAGCCGGTATCCGCCTTCGACGCTGCCGGGGCCGCGGCTGCAGCCCAGACAGCGGCAACCAACGCGGCAGCCGCAGCGGCAGCGACCCTCTACCTGCCCAACGCGATCACGACGGTCGACGCGTACTTCACCGGCGCCAGCGCTTCCTCCCCGCGGTACTTCGCGCACCGGGGCGGCGGAATGGTCCGCCCGGAGCACACCATGGCCGGGTACCGGGCGGCGGCCGCGCAGGGCTGGCCCTTGGAAGTCTCTGCCAACGTGGATGCGGGCGGTCAGCTGTGGTGTCTCCATGACACGACGCTGGACCGCACAACCAACCGCACCGGCGCGCTGAACACGTACACCACGGAAGAGGTCGCCCAGGTCGTCACGACGAACGCCAAGCCCCTCCTCGGCTCAGGCTGGGCCGAGCAGCCACTCGTCAACGTCCGTCAGGTCCTGGACGAGTTCCTCGGGAAGATCCCCATCTTCCTGGAGGCCAAGGGGGCCGACGCGGTCGCCCCGCTTCAGGCCCTGCTCACCACGTACTACCCGCACGCCCCTCGGTCGGTGATCTGGAAAGCGCCGGTGGCCACCACGACGCTGCCGTGGGCCAAGGCCGCAGGGTACAGAACGTGGGTGTACATGGACGCATCCACCACCGACACCACCCTCAACTCCCTTGACGCGAACACGGACTACTGGGGTGTGCAGACCACGATGACGGATACCCGGATCGGGCAGGTCGTGGCCCGCGGGAAGCCTGTCTTCTGCTGGCCCGTCTACCGCCGCTCCCAGCGTGACCGGCTCCTGGGCCTGGGTGTCGTCGGCATCATGACGTCGGACCCCCGGTACGTGTCCACGACCACCGCGATGCGCACCAGCCCCCGCTGGGACCTGGCCGTGAAGGAGTCCGGGGGAACGCCTGCCCTGGACTACGACAACGGCTACGCCCTTCAGTACGGGACGGGCGCCGATGCGGGCTGGGTGAGCATTCCGGCCGTTCCGAACCAGTCGTATGGACTGGGCGGGGAGTGCCCGGTCGTCGCGGGCGCGGGCGGCTACCGGATCTCGTTCGACATGAAGTTCAAGGCGCTGCCTTCGACGCTGACCGAGCACGCGGGCATCTACTTCGGCAAGACCGCCGATGACGTCTACCGGTTCGGCACATCCAACGCCACGGGCGGGTATCACGTCGTGATCAGGGCGAACGGGCAGATGCAGCTGAACAGGCACGCAGCCGGTACCACCACCGGAACCACCTTGGGCACGGCACAGAACACGGCCTCCCCGGTTGCGGACACGGCAATGTCCTTCCAGCTCGACGTGACGCCGACGACGGTGGAGTTGCGCCGCACGGACGGGACGGGCTGGACGACGGGCCCGATCGCGGACACCACGTACAGGGGCGGGTACTTCGGGCTGAGCAATGGCTCCGTCACTGATGTGGCGACGCGTCCGTACTGGCGGAACATGGTCATCACGCAGCTCTGACAGCCGGATAAGGGCCCCCACCAGGGGGTCTGTCCTATAAAAATTCACACCAAGTAACGGGATCTTGCTCGCATGCAGCGCTCCGACTCGTCATCTCTCGTATGTCACCTGCTCCCCATCCGGGTGAACAACCCGCTGGTCAGGAACCGGGCTTCGGTCTGCTCGCCTCGGTACGGGCATGAGGTCTTTCGATGCGGTGCATGTGTCCGAGCCGGGCCTGGTCGTGGTGGAGGTGGCGGCCGGCGACGAGAAGACGGCTTTGGCTGCGGTCGCGGAGCTGGGTGAGCGGTGGGCGACGTCAGGCCCGTCGGAGGTGTGGCGGGTACCGGGCGAACCGGGGGTGCGGGTACGGACGTACGCGCAGGTGAGGCCGCCGGTAGGCTGACGCGCGGGTGCCTCCGACCACTTGTCCTGGTCGGAGGCACCGTTCTGTGCAACTACTCGGATGCTTCGCGTTGCGCTGCAGCAATGGAGAGGTTTGCCCAGACGGCGGCCGCGGCAATGCGGCGCCCCATTACTCCCGCGTCATTGGCGCGGTCTGCCTGGTTCAGGAGCCGCTCTGCCTCACAGGCGCACTCGGCCGACGTGGAAGGTGTGCCCTGGTTGTAGTCCATGGTCGTGGTCCTCACTGCTCGGTGGGTCGGAGGCGCCGCTGGCGGTTCTTCGCCTCCTGCACGGCCTTCTGCCTGGCCACAATCTTGCGCGTGTGCTCGTCAGCTGGGTCAAGCGTGATGTTTGCTGTCGGCTCCGAGTCGAGGTGGATGTACCACTCGACCGCGGTTACGACCCATTCCTCTTCAGTCTCCGCGGTCTCCCGTAAGAGGCGTTCACCCACGCGCGGGACTCCAGGAAGGCGCCCTGACCATTCGGTTTCGGGGAAGAACAAGGTGACTTGCGCGCCGTCGCTCATGACCGTGGTCCTCACTGCTCGGTGGTGCGGTCGGCCGCTCCGGCGGCGATGGCGGCGGCCAGGGCGAGAGTGGCCTTGATCTGTGCTGCCTGAAGCTTGGGGGTCGAGGAACATTGGACCGAAAACCGGCGTCTGTACGCTCCGTGACGATCCGCCACGGATAACGGCCCAATATCTGCGGTATAGGTCACCGTGAGCTGCGGTTCCGCTCGGCGCCGACTGCGCGAAGCGGCCCCGTTATCTGCGGCAAGGCCCTTGGCGCCCTGATTAGTGAAGTGGCCGTGATCGGCCAGGAGATCTTCGCGTGAGGCCATAGTCGTCTTCCTCGCTGCTCGGTGGTGTGCGGTCTACCAGTCCCGAGACCAGTTGTTGATAGCCATGCGGAACGTGGCGGTCAGGTGGTCCGGCATGCGGTAGCCGACAACCTTCCCAAAGCCAGGTCCCTGGGCTTGGATCGGCGGCTCCATGCCGTCGGGCCACCATCCTTCGCGTACCCCGCGGTCGAGGATGCGCTTGAGGGCTGCGCTGTGGCCGCGGAGGCTGGTGTCTTCGCCGTCGCGGAGGTCGTCGGCGCTGACGTATCCCTTGCGGTCGGCAGCTTCCTTAACGATGCGTTGGGCTCGGGCGGGGAGGGCGAGGTAGTAGCGGCTGGCTCGTTCCTTGGTCCAGGTGGTGTCGGTGTGGACTTGGCCGGTGTGTTCGGCGAGGAGCGCGAGGAGCCGTTCCTGGAAGTCGTTGGTGGGGTCCTCCACCGTGACGGTGATCTTCATGCGGCCTCCGTGGCAACAGAAGTGGATAGACGTTGTTCTTACGTGAACGACGGTACGGCACTGAGCCTCGTTTGTCAGCCGTTAACTCAGGTTCATTGCAGGGAGGTTGAAGGAGTCGAGCCGGGGCAGCAGTCGCCCCACCGAGGCGCACCCTTGAGGCATGAGCGCAGAACTGGCCTCCCGTGAGGTCGAGGCGACCGACCGCCCCGGCAACCTCCGGCTCCCCGTCGAGCAGCCGGACGAACCGCCGGCCCACCCGCACGAACCGGGAGCCCGATCGATGCCACTGTCCCGACTGCTGTACCCGTGACGCGGATGCTGGGCGCCTGGTCCCGCCCATGGTGCCCGTACTGCCGCGGCCCGGCCGGGGAGGACTGCCCGTCGCGAAGCTGGTCGAAGAAGACGCAACGATCCCGAGAGAAGCGGGCTTGGCGGCAAGATTCCGCCGACGCGCAGGATCGTTCCCTGAGAAGCGCATAACGTGTGCTAAGAGTGAGGTCAACGGTAGGCTGATCATTGAACGTTCGCCGACCGAAGGCGGCCTCCGTGGCGCACATCGCAGAGCACATCAACCGCATTGCCGACTTCGTCGAGGCTCGCATCGACGAGCAGTTCTCCGGCGACCTCGCGTCGCGACATTACGACAAGGAGCCAGACTCGCGCCTGCTGCGGGGTCTGCGCCGCGCGGTCCAAGAGATGCGGTCCAAGAGGGCACTGGTGCAGAGCATCGAGGAGAACCCCAGCATGGAAGCGGCTGCGAACCTGGCCATGACGTTCGCCTGGAACGAGCTCGCCGGCATCGCGAAGGAGTGGAAAGACCACAAGGACTATCTCCCCGAGTTCGCCCTGCTGGCACACCAGTTGAAAGAACTTCCTTCGGATGACACGCCAACGCCATGACCCAGCACGCCGTCACCGACCGCCCCGCACAGAACTGGCCCGGCCGGGCTCCGCCGAGGAGGCCCTGTACTGGCTGCGTGACACCCTCAGCACCGTCGCCCCCCGCGAATATGGTTGCAGAGGTGGGATTCCTTAGGATCGCGCTCAGCGAAGAAACGGACCATAGTCCGCATCTATTGAGCAACCCTCCGTCAGATGACCCGCCGGGGGGCACCAGATGTGATAGCTCCAGTTAATGTTCCTTCTATGGAGTCACGCATGACGGAGGAACACGTGCCCTATCAGCCCTCTTCAAAGACGCTCGCCCGACTGGAGCTCGCCCGCACCGAGTGGCCGACCGTCCAAACCTTCCTCGGCTGCGAATGCACCGACGCCGACCCAGTGGCATGCACGGGCTCCCCCGAGCAGAGCGGTACCCCGCAGTGCGGCCCCGCACCCGCCCACCGGCAATGCTCCTGCCACCACATCCGCACCGAGGACGAGCACGCCTCCATCCGCGCCGCCGTAGCCGCGAAAGCCTTTGACTCGGAACAGGTCCTCCGCGACTACGCAAGCATCCTGACGGCCAGCAGCGACCCGGACGCCGACGCATGGGCCGCCGCTCTCGTGTGGGCCGCCTCCCGCATCCACGGCGGGCACCAATCCATCTACGCCAACCGCGACTTCACCAAGCGGTTCGGGGTCAATCCGTACCCGGGTGAGCCCCAGTGATCGCCTGGCTCGGAGCACAACGGTGAACGAACACGAAGACGTGGTGGACGCGGAGCTGGTCGGGGAGGACCGGCTCCCCGCCATCGCCGAGGACCGAACTCCCGCCATTCTGCAGGTGAATGAGGACCCCGATGCGTGGCTGCCGCCCGAAGCGCAGGAGGACGTTCAGGCTGGCATCCCCCGCGACACCAGCCGGGCCTACGAAGGCGACATGGAGCGGTTCGCCGCCTGGTGCGCCACGGTCGGCCGCCGGGTGATGCCCGCCGCTCCGCAGACTGTCACCGCGTACATGTCGTACCTGAAGCGCACTCCCCGCAAACGGACCGGGAAGCCATACGGTCCCGCGACCATGGACCGCATCATCGCTTCGATCCGCTCCTCGCATCGGGCCGCCGGATACAAGCCCCCGGACACCATGGGAGCCCGCAAGGTCGTCGCCGGATACCGGGAAGCCCTATCCGATGCACAGGACCCGGCCGCCACCCCGAAGAAGGCGACCGCCGCTGACCGAAGCGTGCTCAGCGAAGCACTCGCCCACCTCGACCGCACCACCCTCGTCGGAAGACGGGACGCTGCCCTCATGCTGCTGGGGCACGCCATCGGGTCGCGTGGCAGCGAGCTTGTGCCGCTGAACTGGCCGGCCAGTTTCACGGACCTGCCGAAGGGCGGGTTCAAGGTGAAGGTCTACCGGAAGAAGCGGAAGAAGTGGCAGTCTGTTGAGGTCGTCCCGGACCCCGACGCGGATCTGTGCGCGGTGACTGCGGTACGGGCCCTGGTGGAAGCCCTCGCCCACGAGGGGCACACCTCCGGGCCGCTGTTCATGCGGATCGACCAGTGGGGATACATGGGCGCCGAGATGACCCGCGAAGGCAAACCGATCGGTGACCCCACCGGGCGGATCAGCATCAACGGCGCGTCAGACGTCGTCAGTCGGTCGATCCACCGCACAGGGATGCCAGGGAAGTGGACGTCGCACTCGCTACGTCGCGGCCTGGTGAAGACGGCTCGTGCTGCCGGGGCCGACATCGTGGACATCGGTCGGCACGGCGGCTGGGACGACAGGTCGAAGGCCCTGATCGGGTACATCGACGAAGAGGACAGCCAGGGAGAGCGGAACCCGCTGACGCAGATCGCGAAGAGAGCCGCCGCGCCCGAGCAGGAGGAGTCTCCGTGACCCCGAAGCAGTACAGCGCCCCGTCGGTCCGGCAACTGTCCGCGGTGGTCGATGGGATGGCCGGGCAGGTGTCGGAGGGCCGACTGCGGCAGCTGCGGATGGTGGTCGGGATGTTCGACCGGGCTGTGGGACGGGACGAGATGCCAGGCCGGGCGTCCCGAACCGCGGCCCAGTTGTTCACCTGGGCGTCGCTGCGCCCGTTCTGGGACCTCGCGGCAGAGGGGCAGTTGCGGCACCTGCAGAAGGACGTCGGGAAGCCGTTGCCGGAGTGGACGCTGCGGATTGTTCGGGACTGTCTGAAGATCCTGGCCCGCGAGGTGCTCCCGCCCGGGAAGACGGTCAGGTTGCCATCGATCGCGAACCCGGAGCCGAAGGCCACGGTCGACGGTCGGTCTCTGGATGCCCTGTACCGGAGGATGGTGGGCCTGGCGGGCCATGGTCCGTTGGAGCGGGACGGGACTGCCCTGTCGTATGAGGAACGCACCCGGCTGCTCGCAATCGTCGCGGTGCTGCTCGACGCTGCGCCACGGTCCGGGGAGTTGGCCGCTCAGTCCCTGACAGATCTGGCTGCGGATGAGGCGGCGGTGGCGGTGCGCCGGCAGCAGCAGAAAGCCCCGCCGAACCGGGTCGAGGAGATCGCCGCCCTGGCCGAGGTGGGAACGGAGGCGGCCCGGTCGGTACTGGGTGGCTGGGTGGAGCGGGTATCGGAGGAGACGCGGCAACGGGTCCTGGCCGCGGTCGAGGAATTGCAGCCGTTGCCAGAGGTTGAGTGGTACCCGCTGAGAGAAGGCTCCCAAGTGGCGGTGCGCCGCTGGCTGAAGGTGCGGCAGGGCATCGTGGACGCGCTGCCGTTGACGGGGTCAAAGAGGGCGCTGTGGGTCACTCTGCAACCGTCGAAGTCGGGACCGGCCGGGGTGACGCTGCTCCCGGATGGGCTGCGGCGTTCCTATTCGCGCGGGATCACTGCGCTGAACTGGGTGATGGCTGGGCAGTACGGGTGGGAGCCGTTGCCGACGACGATGGAGCAGATCCGGCGCTCCGTGGACGCGGTGCCGTTGCTGGAGCCCCCAAATCATTAGACGGGCGCACCCCATACGTCGGGGGTGTCGCCGCAGCAGGCTGGGCACATGCATAGGCAGCCGTCTTGCTGGCCGGTGCATGGTCCGGGGCGTCCTTCCTCGGCTTCGTATTCGTGCGCGGCCGCCCCCGGGCAGGCGGGGCCGGGGGCGGGGCAGTCGGCCACGGCCATCTGGTGCCGGTCGCACCAGGTCCGCATCGCGGTTTCGAGCTGCACGTCACCCCACACACCGCCGTAACGGCGGGCGTTCTCCTCCCATGGGCATGCCGCCTCGACTTTCTGTGGAGGGCAGGAGGGGGCATTGTCCGGGTAGGTCACCCAGCTGTCCCCTTCGGGGAACGAGTCCCAGATCCGGCCATCAGGGGCGTACCAGCGCAGCCATGTTCGGGTGCCGGGCTCGTGCCGTGGGGTGGTGCGGCGCGAGATGGAGATACCGCAAACAGTGCACCTCTTGGCGTACTCGTCGCCTACGAGGCGGTGAAGGTCGGTGATGGCGGCCATCTGGGCGTAGACGTCGTGCATGGCGGCGCTCCTCTACAGGCCGGGCAGTTGGTCTTGGTCGACGTGGTGTTCGGCGGCGGGTCGGGGTAGGCGGTTGGGGTCACAGTCGGGCCCCCAACCCTTGAGCCGAGAGGCGAGGAGGGTAAGCGGGCGTCCGCACTTGCGGCAGTATCGGTGCCTGTAGCCGGTGGCCTGGTCGTCGAGGTTGAGCTGCTGCTGGTTCCGATCGTCTCGGTCCATGAGGCCAGTGTCCTGAAAGTGGTGGCGGGGCGGTGAGCGCGCGGACTACAATCGCCGTCATCTGCCGGGCATGCCCGCAGAGTTGGCCACCACCCGGTTCGGGGCGGTGGCCTTCGTCATTCGCTGGCTGCAACTCGTACGAGATTGAGTTCCTCGCCCGCATCAGTGGCCAAGTCCGCCGCAACCGAGTGGATATGGCGGCCACATGCGTAGAGCCAGTTGCGCTCCAGCTGGTCGCCCTTGGATCGAATCTTCCAAGTCGGCCACGTCTTGCAGTTAGACAGGGTGCCTTCGCAGCGAGGGCGGGATGACATCAGGCGGTTCTCCTATGCGGCGAGGTCGGTGTCGGCCTGAATCAGGGCGCGAGGGGTGTGGTCGGCGTCGTCCTGGTCGCGGGCGAGCTCGTAGAAGAACAGGGCCTGCGCGTCCGTGGTCGGCGCCGGGGCGGGGCGGACGTACTTGGTGGGCTCGGGGCGGACCAGGACGTAGGCCATGCGGTGCACCGTGTAGGCGGCGATCTGACTGACGTTGAAGGTGCGCTCGGCGGAACGGATGCGCGGGTCGGTCTGCATCTCGGTGGCACGAAGCCGGCACATGGCCACGATCTCGATGCCCTCGCTGGTGGTGCGAACCTCGTGCACCTCAACCGTTCGGATCGTCTCAACGCCGTGCTTGTCGACGTAGGTAATGGTGACGGCGCGCTGAGCATCGAGGGCCCTGTACAGATCGGCGAGGGTCTTGGTGCTGCTCTGAGCTTTGGTGTTCTTCATCGGTGCCCCCGCTGTGTGATTGGTGTGTGACAACCATTCCACATTCCTCTTGTGACCGCAATGGGAATCAGGGTAGAGTTCCTGTTGTCGGGACAGCCCCGGCGGCAGGCGCTACCCCAACGAACATGGCGCCCGCAATCGAAATGGAGGAAACTGGCGTGGCCAACGCCCCCAAGAAGCGCCCGCCGACCCAACGGTCCGACCGGCGCTCGCCGAGAGGACACCGCCCCGTGCCCACCAACCGCGACCTGCGCGCCCAGCTCGCAGCCGCATCCGCCCGGCTCCAAGAAGTCGACTCGCCCGCCCTTGCCGCAGCCGTCGAAACGGTGCTCGCCCCCAGGGGCTGGGCTGCTCTGCGCGCCACGGACACCGACGGAACCGCCGGCCCCAACCTGTCGGTTCTGATGGACAAGGCTGCGCGGGATCAGATCGTGGCCGCCGCGAAGGCCGCCGGTACGTCGGTGACGGACGCCGTCAATGAGGGGTACCGCAGCGTCCTGGCCGGCGAGTACACCCCGCGCAAGCCGGTCCGAGCCCGGTACGGCGCCGCCGTTGAGAAGGTCAATCTCAACGTGACCCCGGCCCTTTCGCTGCGCCAGCGGGTCGAGGAAGAGACAGGGATGTCAGCCGCGAACGTGGCGGCGGACTACCTGATGCGCAAGTACAAGGCCGGCCCGTACGCGGCGGACTATGCAGCTGATTCACTGCCGCCCGGGACGGTCTGCAACCCGCAGGTTCCGCGCGCTGTGCGGGACGAGATCCGCTCACGTGCAGCCGCCGCTGGCAACAAGGTCACCGACGACGTCAACGAAGGCTGGCAGAAGTACCTGGACGGCGAGTTCACTGCGAACCTTCCGAAGTGGTCGGACACGTCGGACATGGTGAATCTGCGGATGACCCCGAACGACGACCTTCACGACAAGATGCGCGCCGTCGAGGGCGTTCGCCCGCTGCAGGTGGGCATCGCGTACGTGCTGGACAAGTACGACATCGACCCGGGCGCGGGCCAGTAAGCATCCCTGCCGGGGTGGGCCTGGACGCCGACAACTGGGCCCACTCCGCGTAGCAACAACCTCACAAAAGGACCTCACATGGCTATGGCCGTCGAGGCCCCCGCCAGCATTACGGCGGAGGGTCCCACCTCGCACACCCAAAACCGAGCCGCGCTCGTGCCTACCACCCGCACCGCGCCCGCCGCTTCCCAGGCGCTGTCCCTGAACGCTATGTCCGTACAGGACGCATGGGGTTTCGCTAAGGCCCTTGCCGAATCGAGCCTCCTGCCAAGGCAGTACCAGAACAACCCGGGATCCGTTCTGTGGGCCTTGGAGTACGGCCGCGGCATCGGCCTGGACGTCATCACCACCATCCAGTCCGTCCACGTCATCCAGGGCAAGGCCACCCAGTCTGCGGACCTGATGGCGGCTCTGACCCGCCGGGCCGGTCACCGGATGCGAATGACAAGCACCGACGACCGCGCGGAAGTAACCATCTACCGCTCGGACGACCCCGACTTCCCCTTCACCTCGGTGTGGGATACGGCCAAGGCCACCAGGGCGAAGCTGCTGAACAAGGACACCTGGCAGCAGTACCCGGCGGCGATGCTTCGGGCCCGCGCCATCTCCGAGTGCGTGCGCATGGCATGCCCGGAGGTGCTGCATGGGGCGATCTACACGCCCGAGGAGATCGGGGCCGCGGTCGACGCGGACGGGATGCCGCTGGATAGCCCTGCTCCGCAGCCGGCGCCGCAACCTGTTCGGGAGGAGGCTCCTGCTCAGGACTACATGGTGCGGGTCGGGAACGCGGTCGTACGTCGGGACGCGTTCCAGCCGCACCCGGATGGTCAGGAGTTCGCCGACCAGGCTGCCGCCGCCGAGAACGTGGCGGCAGTGGAGAGCCTGCGGAGCACCGCAGAGGCGCAGGGCATCGACAACTCGGGCATCCTCGCTCCCGATTCAGGGGAGCCGGACGTGCTCAGCTCCTACCTCATGCGCCGCGAGGAGGCCTTGTCCGAACCGAAGACGGATTCGGGTGGGCGGGACTACCTGCACGAAGCTCATGAAGCCCCGGACGCGGCAACAGTGCGCCGCATCTGGCAGGAAGCGAAGAGCGACTCCGCGGTGCCGGAGTACTTGGAGCAGATCGCCCAAGTTGGACGCGCCAAGGCCGAGAGGAGCGCCGCCTGATGGCCGGGGGTTGGGAGACGCGAGCAGCCTGCCGTGGCCTGAGCCCCCGTCTGTTCGAGCCGGGCCCCGTGAGTAACGCGTCCATCGCCCAGGCCGAGCGGGCCCGGGCGGTGTGCGCCCGCTGCCCGGTCCAACTCCTGTGCCTGGACGATGCGCTGGCCACGGAGAAGCGCGATGCCGCTGCGGACCGTGTAGGTATCCGGGGTGGTCTGGACGGGCGGGAGCGGTACGCGCTGCAGCGCGGTCACCGCCTCCCGCGCAGGCCCCTTCCGATACCGGACGACGGGCAGGAGCACGGGGAGCGTCGTACGTACCGGAAGGGCTGCCGGTGCTTCGCGTGCTGCGCGGCCGAAACCAGCAAGAAACCCAGTCGCCGCCGTGAACTGGCGCCGTGCGGCACGCTGGCCGCGTACCAGCGGCATCTGCGAAACGGTCAGGACATCGACCCGGCGTGCACGGCTGCACAGCGGGCCCGATACCACATCCCGCGCCCCGTTCCGGAGGTACGGCCCGCGTGCGGTACGCGCAGCGGCTACCAGTGGCACACCCAGCACCACGAAGTCCCCTGCCCCGAATGCGCGGCGGCCGACCTGGCCGTCGTCTGGTTCGTCCGCGAGAGGAGCGCCGCCTGATGAGCGACTACGCAGTGATCGCTTGCGACGCGGAGACGAGCCCCGGCGAACGTTGCATGGCCGAAGACTCTCCGCTCGGCTCGCCGCGAAGTGCGACCGAAGCCCGTCGGCGTCTCCGTCGCGAAGGGTGGCACAGGACGCGCACTGGCAGAGACGTCTGCCCCGATTGCTGGCGTGCCGGCCGTCGGTAGACCCATCCATCCTGATCCATCGGCCGGTCCCATTCGGGGCCGGCCGCAGTCTTCTCCACCCTTGTTGGGAGGCCCGCCGTGGGCATCGTCGTTCTTCTGTGCCTGGCCCCCAGTGCCGCAGTCGTCGCGGTCGGCGCGCTGCGGGCGCGGCCGCGCAAGCTGCCCGACCCGTACGTCGCCTACCGCCCGCACCTGCACCCCGCGGTCGTCCTGGCCGAGCTCGAAGTCCGGCAGGCGTACCGGGAGCTGGCTCCGCTGTACGAAACCCCCACCCTGTCCGGTCTCCCGGCCCGATGACACCCACCCACAGTTCCTGGCGCCCCGATGAGGAGGAGGCGATGTCCGTGTACCCGATAGCCGTGGCCGTGTTCGCCGCCCTGACCGTGAGCGCCGGCCTGGCGTGGTGGCGGCTGCGCAACCTGCAGCGTCTGATCCGGCTGGAGCGGGCCACGGTCCGCCTGACGGAGGCCGCTCACCACCGCGACATGGACGCCTTCCAGCACCGTGTCCGCCGCCTGGTCACCGAGCAGCGGGACGCCGAACTGCGGGACCGACTGCTGACCGAGGCCGAGCAGATCATCACCGCCGAGTACGCCCGCACCACACGCCACAACCCGCAGGAGGGGGAGACACCATGACGGATCCGATCGCAGCCCGGCAGCAGCTCGTCGACGACCGGCACTACAAGTACCGGGGGTGCGCCCCCGACGCGGACGACCCGACCGTGTCGGCCGCGGACCCGGACGTGTCCCTGGATGCGTGGGGCCCGTACACCGGTGACGGGGCGGAGCCGCAGAAGACTCGCTTCGACCGGGAGAGGGCCGCCAAGCAGATCTGCGCCCGGTGCCCGGTTCTTGCCCTGTGCCGCACCTACGCGAACACGACCACGGTCGACGCGGAGGGTGTCGAGCACCTGGTGGAGCCGGAGGGGGTCATGGGCGGGGAGCTGGCCCTGACCCGGCACCGTGCGCTGATCGCCCGCCGGCACGCCGCTACCACCGGCGGCCTTATCGCCGTGGAGGTGCGGGGCGAGGTGGTGGTGCGGGACCTGTCCGAGGGCCGCACCCCGCAAAAACGCGCCGTCCTGGCCGCCCTTGCCCGCGAGACCGACCCCGAACTCGTCGCCTACCGAGCAGGGCTGGACCTGCGGGCCACGAACTGGCACCGCTCCGCGCTGGTGACGATGCTCGGCCTCGACAAGGAGCGCGCGACCCGCGACCAGCTCCTTGCCGCCGCCATCGACCAGGGCCTGCTGCCCCGCTCGACCCGCATCCGGCCCGACGGCCCGTGGGCATACGCCGCGGCGCCGACGACGGACGGGGCCCGGCAGCGCCGCATCGCCCCCGGCCGCCCCGTCCAGCTGATCCTGCCCGGCCTGGAAGACATGCCCCGCACCTGCCGCGCCCCGGTCCGCCCGGGCCGGCCACCGGCAGGTCGGGGCCCCGGCTCCGACCCCTTGCCGCGCCGTACCCGGCTTCACCGCCTCACTGCTGTACGGACCGTCCTGCAGCCCCGCATCCCCTTCGTCCCGACACCTGTGCTGGAGCCCGCCTCATGACCACCCACCGCACCCCAGCCCCTGCCGGCCCCGTCACGGACCTCACGGCCAAGCCCAGCACCACCGACGATCAGGCCCTCGCCGACCGGTGCCAGTCCTCCGGGGACTACCTCGCCGGACTCCTGGCCGCCGGAACGCTCGAAGCCGCGGGTACCCCCCGCAAGTTGCCTGAGCTCCTCTTCCCCGACTACGACCCGGCCGTCGTGCGGGCGGTGTGGGAGGCAGCCCTTCCCGTCGGGTTCCGGGCCGGAAAGCTCGCTGGCCAACCCCGCTGGACCCCCGACGCATTGACCCGGCTCCGGGCTGAACTGGCCGACGCCGGATACAAGGCCATGGGCAACCTGGCCGCTCGCTCCGCCGCCATCCACCCGCCACGGCACCCCGCCGACCACGAACTCGACGCCGCTGCCCGCGCCGTGCGGGACGGGGGCCACCCGTGACGTACACCGCCACCAACCGGAGGGACCTGTTCAGCGAGGAGAAGCGGGGCCGGTACCTCGAAGCCGTCGCCACCGGCATGAACCTTGCCGACGCCGCCACCACCGCAGGCATCCACCACAACGTCCCCCGCCGCCACGAACGCACCGACCCTGGCTTCGCCCAAGCCCTCGCCGACGCCAAAGCCGCAGGGAAGAAGATCCGGCAGGAGAACGTGGCACATGGCGAGTACCGGTACAACTGCCTGAAGTGCAGGTGTGATGTGTGCTGCACCGCCGCCACCAAAGGCCGCGCGAAGAGGCGCGCTGGCGTCCAACCCGAAGAGCCTGAGGGGCCGTCCGAGGCGGTGGGGCAGGTCCACGAAATCCGGCCCGAGCCCAAGTCTTCTACTTCCTTTTCGCTGGCCAGGGCTTCTTGAAGGGGTACCGAGCCACCCGAGCAAGATCCCGTTACTTGGTGTGAATTTTTATAGGACAGAGATCGTCGCCCGTACAGCCGTGCGATGAGCAGCCGATCTGATGACAAGTCGGATGAACAACACGATCGTCAAGGAGGGGGACAAGTGGAGAGCCGAACGAGTAAGCTGCGCTTGGCGCCAGACGACCACTCAGAAATGGGACCGGTTCAACGGAGTCACCCACAACGTCAAAAGGCCCCGCTCGCTGCTTACGCAGCAGTCCAGATGTTTGCCGCATCAGGACACGGGGCCCGCCGACACCACACAGTCGCTACGAATGAAGGTGCCAGCTCTATGGCGAAGCCTACCCGGATCACCCGGGATACAGACAGTGGGACCATGCAGTCCGCCGTGAAGATCACACCGGCGACTTACTGCACGGGCCCTGTCACCACTACTTCACCCACCGCGTGACCACCGAGGTGCTGCATACGTACCGGTTCCGGTGCGACGCAGCCCAGTGCACGGTGTCCGTCCTCTCCGAGACGACTGACGTCCCCGCAAGGTGGACTGAGATCGACAGCATCGCCCACCAGTCACACCCCCCGTTGCCGTCGGCAAAGTCCGGGCGAACCCTGCTGCGGGCCCTGGACACCAGGTCTCTCCGGTCACACGGCCGCTTCCGGCTTCACCTGTGCCCCGACCACCCGGACGCCCTGGCAGGCCACCTGCCGCAGACCGACAACGCGGGCGGTCAAGGCGCCTCTGTCGCCTGTTCCTGCGGCGCCCGGCTCGCCTGGTCCACCCAGGACACCAAGGCGCTCTGGGTTCAGCACCGAATCGAAGCTTTCCTGGCCGAACCGGCACAGGAGCAGACCTCACCCAGCAAGGGAGATCAGGTGACGTAGCAACGTTCTGAGCGGGAGGTCCTGGGCCCCTTGGCGGGGGCACTTCCTCTACCGCCGGCCGCTGGTGTTGGCGCACCGTGCGCGGCCACTTCATACGGCTCGGTTTGGCGACCGAGCTAAGGCCCGACTCTCAGATCCGGTTTGGCGACCGGGGCCGAGTAGGTCGAGCGAACTACAGGTTCTCACCGAACCACTTCACCTTCACCAGCGGGCCTTTGGCGTTCCCGCGCAACGTGAAAGCAGGTACATAGTGCCGTACGCGGCTACCGCTTGTCAGCTTCCGCACGCCCGGACGGGCGATTCACACCAAAAGTCCCCCACTTCCGGCGGCATCCCGTGCCAGCAAACTCATGGCGACACGAACACCCCACATGACACGTTCGAACACGTGTACGAGTACAGTGGCGAGCCCGGTCGTGGGGGAGCCCTGCGAGTGCTCGCAGCCGCCCAGTGGGTCTCCACCACGACCGGCCGCATTGCAACAGACCCGTACTCCTGGATGCAGTCCGTCCACTGGGTAGGCGGCTCCGGCCTCTACACCCCGTCCCGCAGCTACGGACCGAAGTGGGGGCCCACGACCGTGCTCATCGCGCAGGAGCTGTCCGCGCTGACCGAGTGCCGGCCGGGAGTCGAGTACCTCGCCCGGAAGTTGAAGCTGTCGAAGCGGACCGTGCAGTACCACCTCGACATGCTCCGCGAAGCCGGACTTCTCGTGTACCGCACCAAGGGCACCCGCATCACTGGCAGCATCCGTCAGGCGTCCGTGTACGAGCGGGTCATCCCCGTCGAGTTCGACGAGGCGCTCGGCATCCGTACGGTCGGCGAAGGCGTCGAGCGGCGTCCCGTCGGTATCGCCGAAGAGGGCCGGAAGCTCATCGGGAAGCTGGCCAAGAAGGCCGCCCGGAAGGTACGTCGCCGCCAGCCCCGGACCGTTGTTTCGGGCAAGGGCCGTTGCACCCCAATGCAGGGTGGTACCTCAGCTATCTCCTCTACCGGTACTTCTAGCTTTCCCTCTGAGACAGAACTCGCAAGCGGGGAAGCAGATTGCCCCACCCCGAAGAAGTCGAAGCGCGGACCGCGGAAGCTCAACAAGGTCGGCCGCCGCATGCAGCTCGCCAGTGAGCTGATCTCCCAGGTGCCGTGGCTCGGTGGCGCATCCCGCCCTCGAATCTCGTGGATCATCCGGCATGTCGCCGACGCCGGGTGGACGGCACTCGAGGTGCAGGCCATCGCAGAGCAGGACGCGCCCCTGTCGGCTGCTGATGTTCGCCGCTGCTCCGGAATGCTCGCCCACCGCCTTAAGGGCGTCCACCTGCTGTACAAGACCCAGACGCAGCGCGACCAGCTGGTGGAGCACTGGCGGACCTCACGCACCGCGGAGCGTGCCCGGCACAACGGCTACGACAACGGCCTCGACGGAGGGTCGGACCGTCTTGCCGCCCAGGTCATGGTCGGCGTCTACGAGGGCATGGCCAGGTACTCCGCCAACGTAACCGCCCAAGGCCTCGACGACCTCACCGGAGCCGACGCCGCAGCCGACATGGCCGCCTTCCTCGGAACGGGAGCAACCGCATGACCAACAACCCCATGAGCGGCCTGGACCTGGCCCGAGTCGCCTTGCAGCAGGCCCGCGCCGCAGCGAAAGCCGCACCGCAGCCGAAGCGCCGGATGGGAGCCTCCGCGTCCCGACGGGATGCCCGCACAGGTGGCCGTGACCCGCTCACTTTCGCGGCCGCGATCGAGCGGATGATGGCCGAACGAGGCTGGGACATGGCTGCTAAAGGCGGCAGCATCCTCGACCAGTGGCCGACGATCGCCCCCGAACTCGCCGGGAAGGTCGCTGCGGTGAAGTTCGACGACGAAACCCGCACCCTGCACCTGCGGCCCGTGTCGCAGGCCTACCGCCTCCAGCTTGACCTGCACCAGCGACAGGTCATCGACAAGGTCAACGCCAAGGTCGGCGACGGAACCGTACAGCAACTGAAAGTCCTCGCGCCCGGAGCCGTCGACACCCCGACACCGGCTTCGACAGCTGCGGCTGACACACCGGACCGGAAGCCCGCACAACCGCCCGCCCCCAAGCCGAAGAACCCCGGCTACCTCGCAGCCATCGCCGCCCACCAGGAGCACAAGAACACGCGCGAACGGAAGATGGACACCCTCGTGCGCGCAGCCGTGCAGCGCCAGAACCACCTCCTTATCCAGCGCCGGGAGCCCGAGGAGGCCTTCACCGAGATCGCCGCACAGATGGAGATCCTCCAAGCCCAGCACGAACGTGTTCAGCCCTCGGACAGCCTCGAAGCCAGCATTCGGGCCGCCCGCACCTACAAGCACCGCAGGACGGACCAGCCTGTCCGCCGCGCCTTCGACGTCGCCTGACCACCACAACCTGAACGGAGCCCCACCATGACCGAACTCCCCCAGCAGCGATCCGCACGCCTGCCCAAGCCGCAGTACCATAACCTGTTCCGCGAGCCCGTCATCGAGCCAGCAGGCGAAGCCGATCAGGTCGACGAATGGCTGCATGGCGATCCTGCGGAGCGGTGAGTTTTACGGCCGTAAAACCCCTCGCAAGCTGATCCGCGAACCATGAGGCAGACATGTCCGGTGCACCGGGTTTTTTTACGGCCGTAAAACTCGGCGGATCCCGCCCGCCCTCTCCGAACCTTCTCTGCACGTCTGAGAGACTGCCTGCAGTCCGGAGTACCGGAACATCGGGAAGTAATCGGAGACAGCAAGATGCCCTACATCACCGTGCTCTTGAACAGGAAGGGCGGGGTGGGCAAGTCGCTCATCACGGTCAACCTGGCCGCCGTCTACGCCGAAATCCTCGGCAACAGCGGAGCCGACGGCACGAACCCGTCCGTGGCGGTCGTTTCGATAGACCCCCAGGCCACCAGCGTTGAGCACGCCGACGAGGTCAGGAAGGCCGGCCGAGACGTCCCCTTCCGTGTGGTGAACGCCCACAACAATGTTGCGCAACTCCGTCGCCTTCGCCGCGCCAAGGCCGACTTCATCATCGTCGACACCCCCGGCTTCATGCCCCTCAACGAAGAGGAAGAAGACGACGAGTCGATCGATCCCCTGGGCGACGGCACCGTAGGCGACGCCCTGCGCGCCATCCTCGACGTCGCGGACGACGTGATCGTCCCCCTTGAAGCCGAAGGCGCCGCATTCAGGCCGACGAAGACCACGATCGAGCGAGTGCTCATTCCGCGCCAGATCCCCTACGGCGTACTCGTCAACAACTGGGATCCGCGTGACGGAGAGGCCGACCGCGATCGGACGATCAGCATGGTTCAGCGCCGAGGCTGGAACCTCTACAACACGACCATCCGCCACTACAAGCCGCATACCCGCGGCATCATCAACGGACGGTTCTGCACCCAGTACGAGTCGAACCACACCTCGACCAAAGCCAAGCAAGACTTCGTATCCCTCGCCCTTGAGCACCAGATCCGCCGTCAGAAGCAGGCGGTTCTGTGATGGCGTCCAATCACGACGAGTTCGACGACTTCATCAGTGGAGATGACGAGGGTCCGATCGTCGACACCCGGGCTGATGGCCGGCTGCTTCGCGTGCCCCTAAATCGGCTGTCTCCTAACGGGGTCAATCCGCGGAAGGACTTTGGCACCAGGGCAGAGTTGGAAGACTTCGGCCGCAGCCTGAAGCGCCGCCAACTTCAGGCCCTGCCCGTGGTGACACGCACGGCGTACCTGAAGCTGTGGGACCACGAGGAACTGATCGGCAACGTCGACTTCGTCATCGTCAGCGGAGAGCGCCGCTTTCGTGGCGCCTCCGCGGTTGACCTTCCGGCGCTTGAATGCGTCATCAACGACGACGTGGCCGAGACCCGGAAGACGTTCCTCGACGCGGTCGTGTCCGAGAACATCGACCGTCAGAACTTCGACGCGATCGAAGAGGCGAACGCAGTCGACGTCCTGGTGCAGGCATTCGGCACGGCTCGGGCTGTAGCCGAGCACTACGAACGAGGCGACGCCTGGGTGTCCCAGCGCCGCATCCTGCTGAGGCTGGCCCCCGAGGCGCAGGACCTGGTGCGGCGGCGCGATCTGCCACTGGAGCACGCGCGCAAGCTCGGGAAGCTGGTCAAGGACCACAGCTGGTCTTCGGAGGAGCAGCTGGCGTGGTGGGCGCAGCAGCAGCAAGCCAAGCAGGCTGCCGCGGCCGACAGGAAGGCCAGCAAGAAGAACACTGCGCCGACGCCTGTCCCGGCCATCGGAGTGCAACCTCAGAGTTCGGGAACGGCGCCGAGTTTTACGGCCGTAAAAACCCAGCCCGTCGTGGAGGATGCGCGGGAAGCCCGTTCGCCCGCTCCCGCAGTCGCGGTGCAGGCGGAGTCAGCAGCCCCGCCCCCCGTCACTGTGGCACCTCTGGCTGAGACGCCGCCGACGTCTCTGCCAGAGCCGCGCAACGAGCCTGGTGCAGCTGATGACGCCGAGGCGGCCGACCAGCGCGCCGAAGACGTCGTCGGCCGACTGCCGTCTCAAGATCCGGAGACGTTGACGGGCCTGATCATTGCCGAGCTTGATGTACCAACCAGGCGAAGGGTGACCGAGCTGCTGGTGGACTACAAGATCGAAGAGACGAAGAGGATGAGAGCTGCCGAAGCCATGGCATCCAGGCAGAAGTAGTTCTTACGTTCGGCCCCGTTCTTCCGCCCATTGGTGGGGGAGCGGGGTCGTTGTCGTGTGTGGTCAGATCCGGTCGAAAAGCTGCGCCTTGCCGGGGTTTTTCGGTCACACGACCGAGTGATTAGACGTCACGCCCCTTCCCCGTGCACACACCACCGACTTGGCTGGAGGCGCTGTCGCCCCACGAGGTGACCGGCCGCGGGGTCGGAGGTCTCCCTTCGCCGGGATCGCAGCGCCTCCGCCCCCGCACCCCACCCACCACCCGGTTCGTACAACTCCCCCCGGCGTGGAGAACTCCCGGACTACAATCACCGACATCTGGCGGGTATGCCCGTGAGGTCTCGAGCCCCTGCGGCTTGGTGGGTCGTTGTCGGCAAAACTCCGCCCCCTCAAGCCGCGGGGGCTTCCTCATGCCGCGACTAGGACGCCTACGCGGGGAGTGGCCGGGAGATTACCCCCGCCGGGGTCACGACCGGATCAAAACTCAGGCTCCACTTACCGACATGGCGACATTGGTGTCACAGTGGGCACTCCCTGGTTGGCCACCGGCAGCCGCACCGGGGGAGGCCCGCGGACTGTGACCACGGGTCGCCCTTCCCACATGTCGGAGGAGCGGAGACGCCCCATGCCCTCATCCGCCAAGCCCGTACACCCCGACGGCCCCCCAGGCCCCCCGGGCAGTCACGGCACCGTCATCCAGTTCGGCCGCCGCACCGCACGCAGCGGCCGTGGCCGGCGAACGCCTCAGCCCGCCCCGTCTGAACCTGCGGCGGCTCTCACACCGCAGGAGGAGCTGGCCGTCACCTTCGAGGCCGTGTTCCAGCGCCATCAGCGGACTCTGTCCGACGAGGCGACCGCAGACGCGTACCGGATCACGCTCGACGCCGTTCTCATCGTGCTCGAAGGCTCCCTTGCCGAGCGCCTGGTAGGGGAGGAGGAGTACCGGCACCTCGCCGGGATGATTCACGGCATGCGCGGGGCACCCGAAGCCCTGTGAATATGCCGGGCACTAATGCGGGTTGATCTGTGACAAGTCGGCAACAGCCCCATACACACCGTTGATCACTTACCACTTACGGTTCAACTCACGACCAACTCGTGCCAGACTGGGGCGTCCGGAATCACCCGGAGTAACAGCCTCCGGCCTCCGGCGCGCGCCCGGCTCACAAACAGTCACGCAACGCGCCCCCAGGCCGGACTACGGGACGGGGACACGCAATGGGCACGGGAGCCGACAACACCACCGCACAGCGACTCCGCCTCCTGCAGCAGGAATTCGTCCAGCCCGCCCGATCCGGACCCGGCGACGGGCGATCATCACGCCCAACCCACGCACCCGCCCCCGTGGACCTCGGCGTCCTCGACCGCATCCGCGCCGCCGTGCACGAGGTTGAGCACCACACCCGCACCGCCGCCCCCGACGCCGGCCCGTTCACTGGCCCCGCCGAGCGGGTCTACGACTACTGCCGCCAGCACACCGCCCACCTCGAAGCCGAGCAGCAGAACGCCCGCGAGGCGATCATCTACCGGCAGGGCCTCGAGCACGCCATCGCCGCGGGCGACACCAGCGTCGTGCGCAAGCACCCATGCCCCCAGTGCGGATGCGTGGGCATGTACTGGCAGGACAAGACCAGGCGGGCGCTGTGCGTGAACCACTACTGCACCGACAACGACGGCGTCAGCAACACCTGGGAGCTGAAGCGGCTGGCCCAGGAGTACATCGCCCGGAAAAGCGCGGTAGCGCGCCGTGCAACCTGACCGACCCCTCGACGGTCTACCTGCCGACACCACAACTTCATCACGTAAAACCCTCAAGCGGATTCCTTGAATCCACCCCCTGTATCGGCCGCCGGAGCTGCGAACGACGGCCAAGCCGACACCGGGAGCACCCTGTGGCCATACAAACGATCGTCCCGTACTCGGTTGCCAGCGACATGCTGACCCTGGAGGAGATCAGGGACCAGCTGAAGGACACCGGCTACCCGGTCACCACCGACGACATCAAGCGGTGGATACAAGAGCAGGACCTGTACGTCGAGAAGTACCGACGCAAGGTCTACGTCTCGTACAGCGACATCCTGATGGCCCATAAGGAGTTCGTGCTCGACGCGGCCTGACCGGCCGGCCACCACCTGATCGCCCCTCACCCCCGGGCCTCCAGCCCGGCGGCGGGGGGCTTTCTCATGCCCTCACGTATTCCTATTGTGTTGACCATGGGAATGCGGGTAGTCTTACGGAGACGACAACGAGACGCACACAGCGTCCCGGAGTACCCCATCCATGGAGGCCCACGATGGCCAACGCCGTGATGACGCACGCCCCGACACAGCCCACCACCGTCGACTACACGGCCCTCCCCACCCACGTGCAGGACCGCTTCGACACCCTCATGGGCCAGGCCGACAACGCCACCAACAACGACGACTACCGCCTCCTCATGGTCGTCGCCGCAACCCTCGTCGGCATCCGCTTCCCCGACGGGGGCGAGATCGCCAAGTGCTCCTGCCCCAACTGCTGGGACTGCGGCCGCATCTTCGACGCGAACCACCCCGACGCCCACCCCTTCGGCGAATCGGATGGCTACAACCTCGGCCGCATCCAGTGCGAGACCTGCGCCGACCGTCACTGCGCCACCGACGAGCAGTAACCCCCAGCTCCCCGGCCCCGAGTCGAGCACCACACCCGAAGGGGTGCGCAGTAGCTCCCGGGGCCGGGTGCCCGCCTTCCACACCACGCCCGGAACGGGATACCGCCATGAACCTGACCCTGCCCCGCACCAGCACCGGCACCATCCTCCGCACCGCCGCCCACGTCCTGAACTACTACGGCCTCCACACCGGCAAGCAGTTCGCCAGCGCCGATGGCCGCCTCGACATCTGCGCCGCAGTGTTCCGTGCCGCCACCGGCAAGACCCCGAACTGCTTCCTCACCGACGAGGACGCCGCCCTTCTTCAGATCCAGGTGTGCGAGCCCGCCATGGACGCCATCCGCATGCTGTCCGCCGTCCTCCCGACGCTGCCGCCCACCGACCTCAACACCGGCGCCGACGACCACATCGAGCACGTCTGCCACTGGGCCATGACGCCCGTATGGACCGGCAACGCCGACGATCAGCCGCCGAGCATGCCGGAGGTCATCGGTGCCGTTCTCCGCGCCGCCCAGGCTGCCGACGCCCTCACCGACTTCCCGCACCAGAACGCCGCCTGACGCCCGTCCGCCGCACTACCGCCCAGAACGGACCCACGCCATGACCACCATGACCCTCGCCCCCGCCATCACCGGCGGCCACGACCCCGCGTTCTACGCCGGCCGCGCCGACGCCTACGACGACCACCGCGCCGGAACCGGCCTCGCCACCCTCATCGTCCGCCTCGGTTACCTCATCGACGACCACCCCGTCGCCCAGTACGCCGCCGGGTACGCCGCCCGCGTCTGGGAGATCGACCGGGAGCAGCGCGCCGTAACGGTCGCCGAGCTCGAGCTGGCCCACAGCGTTCTGGGCGGTGCCGCATGAGCGCCCGCGAGGACCTGATCGGTTACGCGCTGGTTGCCCTGCCGAATGAGCCCGCCTTCGAGAAGTGCGAGCAGCTGGCAGACGCCTACCGCGCTGAGATCCTGCACGAGGCTGCACGTCTCTTGGAGGCCGCCGGGTACAGCGACGACGCCGTGAACTGGCTCGACACGTACGCGGACTGGGACCCGGCCGGACTGAACGAGCTGTTCGAGCGCCTTGGCGCCCCGGTTATGGCCGACGCCCCGGTTGCCGACCAGCAGGACGCGGACACTCTCCCGGCCTGGCTCCACTGGCGCTTCGGGAAGCACGGCCAGCGCTGGGAGACCCTCACCGACGACGACAGGTCGCACTGGGAACACCAGGCCCGAGCCGTCCGCCGGGCTGTAGCGCGCGGCGGATTCAAGCGCCCCGATGCGGCTGACAAGGCAGGCACCGCCACTCCGTGACCTGGCCCACCGCACCCGAACTCATCGCGCTCGTGCTGGGAGCCGTCGCCATCGCCATGATCTGCGCCTCCCAGCACGGCATCGGCACCACCAACCCGCAAGACCCGCCGGACCCGGACGGAGACAAACCGTGAGCAGGAAGTCCAGCACCAAGCCGCACCCCACACGGTCCGCACCGAAGAAGACCCCGATCACCGCGGTTCGCGCGGTCCTCCCCGTCCGGCCCCACACCGACCCCGAGTTCATCACCGAAGCCCAGATCACCGCCGCCTACCAGGCCCGCCTCGCCGACCTCCCCCTCATCCCCATAACCGCCTGGACGCCGCAGCCCGACGGCAGCGTCCGCGCCCACTTCCCCTCCGGCGCCACCCTCACCCACACACCCGACACCACCGGCTTCGACGCCCTCACCCCCTGCCCCCAGGGCGCCATACACCACCACCACATCACCACCGGCCAGGAACTCCGCCACGCTGCCGCGGCCACCGCCCACTGCACCCAGCTCCACGGCCGGCCCCGCACCCTCACCCTCGCGCAAGCCGCCGCCACCACCGCCGACACCCAAGCCCTCACCCGCGATGCCATCGACACCGGCCTCGCCAACCGCACCGCCGACAACGAGAAGCCGAAGGGACACCCGCAGTCATGACTCAGCAGCCGTACACCGAAGCCGACCTCCGCGCCGAAGCCGCCCGCCAGCACGCCGATCTCGCCAAGAACTCCGACGAGGGGTGCGTGGGCGACGGCATGGAGCGCGGCCGGGTGCCGTCCGTAGAGACCGAGAAGGACGGGAGCGCCCGCACCTGGGCCGAACTTCTTGACCCGGAAGGCGATGACACCGACGAGTTCCGTGCCGCGCAGCAGGAGATCCACGCCCTGATCACCAGCGCCGCCGACGTGTCCACGTGGGCCATCCAGCTCGGCGCAGCAGGACTCACCCCGCACCCCGCGATGGGCTGGTACTGCACCACCAGCGGATGGGACACCGCCGTGCAGATCGCCACCCACCCGGACCTTCGCCCTGACCTGGTGGCGGAGATCCAGACAGCGGTACGAGCCGCCGTCGACAACGTGATGGCGAGTACCGGCTGCACGGTTACCCACGCCGAGGAGCCGACCCGGTGAGCACGCCCCACGACCAGACGTACATCGAAGGCCTCGTCACCGACCTCGTCGTCCGCACCGACGCCAACGCCCTCGTGCTCGCCGAGAGCGGCGACAACCAGCTCGGCTACCCCTACCCCGGACACCCCGGATACCGGAACTGGGACGGAAACCTCATCAGCGTCGGCCACCACGACAAGAACACCTTCGCGCTTGAAGTCGACGCCATCCTCCCCGCCCACATGTCCGTCGAAATCGTCGACCACTGGCACGCCCGACTTGACGACCAAGGCACCTGGGTTCGCTGCCCCGCAAACGCCGACGGAGCCATCCCCATCACCGTCGCCCTCGCCCGCATCCACCACCGGGACGAACCGCGGTGACCGAGTACGAGATCGCCTGCCTCGGCAAAACCCGGTTCACCACCCGCCGGTTCGCCAAGAGAGCCGCCAACCGCATACGCCGCACCGGCGGTCCCGCCTTCCGCACCTACCACTGCAACTACGCAGACCACTGGCATCTAGGCCACCGACCAGGCCACGCCACCTACCTCCGCGACACCCCACACGGCCCCACACCCATCCAGGAGTACGCCGCATGAACGCCGACCACGCTCTCCAGCTCATCTCCCACAAGCTCCGCGACCTCGCCACCAACGCCGCACACGAAGACCGCACCCGCTGGGAGACCGGACACACCCTCGGCAGCAAGAGCCCCGTCGTTGTCGACGACCACGAGAAGCCCACAGTCCTCATCGAGACGTGGGCCAAGCACCGCGAACAGGTCGATGCCTACCTGACCGCGTTCGCCTCCCCCGTTGTGGGTCTTGCCGTCGCCGAATGGCTCGGCTGCCTCTCCGCGCTGGAGCCCTCCGAGTACGTGACCAACGATGGAACGTGCGGCTGGTGCAACACCAACCACGCCCACGCCATCGCTCAGGCCATCGCGGGGGGCATCAAGTGACCACCGCACCCGACACGGCTCGGCAGCACCGCCTGACCGTCGTCGTCCATGGCCGGCCAGCTCCTCAAGGGAGCAAGAGGTATGCCGGGCACCGCCTGAACGCCGCCTCCGGCCGGGTGTCCGCCGTCCTCGTCGAACAGTCCAAGCGCGTCAAGCCCTGGCGAGCCCTCGTCACCGCCGCCACCACCCTTGCCATGCGGGACATCGCCCACGCCACCGCGCTGGACGGTCCCCTCGAAGCCGAGATCGTGTTCACCGTCCTCAAGCCCGCCAGCGCCCCCAAGCGGAAGCGGACGTGGCCCATCACCCGCCACTCCGGCGACGTCGACAAGCTGATCCGTTCGACTTTTGACGGTGTTGCGGACGCCCAGGCCGTCGTCGACGACTCCCGCATCATCCGCGTCACCGCCACCAAGACCTTCCCCGGCGAACACCCCGACGCCCTCAACCACCCCGGCGCCGTCATCCGCCTCTACACCCTCGGAGACCCGTCATGACCACATGGCTGGCCTACGCGGCATTCCTCATCTACCTCGCAGGCATCGGGGCACTGGCCCAACTACTCGGCCACTTCTGGGACGAACTCCGAGCAGAAGACCCCCGCCTCGACCTCATGGCCACCACGCAGCCCGCACTCGCCCCCCTGCTCATGACCCTGGTCATCATCGCCTGGCCGGTCACAATCCCCATCGCCATCGTCGACAACACCAACTCCGGAGACCTGTCATGACCGCCACCGCCATCGAATCCGCCGCCCTAGGAGTAATGCCGCGCAACGCCACCACCGACCTGTCGTGGCGCCACGAGTCCGCGTGCCAGTGGATCGACCCCGAACTGTTCTTCCCTGCTGGGTTCGGCGACGAGGCCCGGCGGAGCATCCAGCAGGCCAAGAAGATCTGCGCGGTCTGCCCCGTCCGGCAGGAGTGCCTCGACTGGGCGGTCGATACCCGGCAGTCCTTCGGGGTGTGGGGTGGTTTGGCGGAGGACGAGCGGCAGGACTTGTACGAGGCGTCTTTTCACTGGCAGTTCGACCGGTGTATTGCACGGCAGGAGCTGATAGAGCAGCGGGTCGCGGATCGGGTGACGCAGGTTGCGATTGCTGCGGAGCTTGGTGTGAGCCGCCGTACGGTCCGGAAGGCCCTGGATTATTTCCGGTTTGAGCGTGACGCTTTGGACGCGGCCTCCGAGGAGGTGGCGGCATGAGCACCCTGACCGCCGAGCAGCGGGGCGACCTTGCCGAGGACATGCTGCCTGTTGCCGCACACCTGGCCGTCCTCGTCCACGGGGATGGTGGTCCGGAGGATGTGCAGGAAGTCCTCGAGAGTCTGGATGAGGCGCAGCGCAGCGCCCTCATCGTGGTCCTGGCCGGCCTGGTTGACCCTGACCAGCCGATGGGGAAGGCGCTGGGCTGGCTGGACTTCAACGAGGACGGCGCTCTGACAGTCCCGCACTGGGGTGAGTACCGGCCGGTCCGTGACCTGGCGGCGGTGCCCGATCCCGACTGCGGCAGTGAGTACGTCGACCCTGTTGCTGTGCAGCGTTTCGTGGACGGGTTTCCGGTGGACGTTTCGGACGCCGAGTTGCTGGTTGCGCTGGAGAAGTGCGCGGACCGCGGTATGTCACTGCGTCAGGTTGACCAGCTGCGCCGTCTCCCGAAGGGGACCACGGAGAACGCGGTGAACCGGTTGCGGAAGGCGTACACGCGGGCTGGCCGGGAGCTTCCCCCGGTGTTGCGGAGAGGTGAGAAGCACGCCGATCTCACCAATGCTCAGGTCGTCGAGATTCGTGAGAAGTACGCGGCGGGTGGGGTGACGGACCTGGAGTTGTCGATGCAGTACGGCCGGTCCCGGAGGACGATCACGTCTCTGCTGTCCGGGGCGAGTTACCGGGATGCAGGTGGCCCGATCCGGGCGAAACGTGGGAGCAAGCCGTCGCCGAAGCAGCGTGTGGGATTCGCGGGCGGTACGCCCGCTACTAACGATTCGATCAGCATGGGAGAAGCAGCATGAGCAGCAACATCACCCTGACAGGCCGGCTCACCGCAGTGCCGGAACTTCGTTTCAGCGCCCAGGGGACAGCGGTAGTGGCGTTCACGATCGTCACGTCTCGGAGGGTGAAGGACCAGCAGACCAGCGAGTGGTCGGACGCTGACGTCACGTACTGGGACTGCAAGGCATTCAAGCAGCTCGCCCAGAACATCGCGGACTCCCTGGATAAGGGGATGGAGGTGGTGGCGACGGGGCGTGTGGTGCAGGAGTCGTGGGAGGACAAGCAGACCGGGCAGAAGAGGTCGAAGATGGCGGTTCGTATCGATGCCATAGGGCCGAGCCTTTCGCGGGCAACGGCGAAGGTGACGAAGGCGTCGGGTGGTCAGGGGCAGCAGGCGTACCAGCAGGCGCGGCATACCCAGGGTCAGGCGTCGGCGGAGGATCCGTGGGCGCAGGGGGCGCCGGGTACGGGCCGGCCGACTGGTGGCGGTGGTTGGGGGCAGGGGAGCGGCGCGGACGAGCCCCCGCCGGTTTGACAGAAGGCGCGTGGCTGAGGGTCCGGTTCCCGGTTCGGGGGCCGGGCCCTTTGTCGTGCCCGGGTGCATCCACTCTCGTCATTCCTATTGTGTTCACCATGTGAATGTGGGTAGTCTTATGGGGCCGACAACGACCCGCACATCGCGGGCCGAAGCGAAAGAGGGAACGCCAATGCAGAACGCCGCAGCCAACCGCCCGGCTCCTCCGATCCCCTTCCCTGGAGCCGCATGGGAGAGGACGCGGAACCTCAAGCCAGGCACGCGAATCCGCATTGGCTTCAGCTACTCGTGCACGGTCGTCAGCACTGGTCCTGACAATGCCAACCCCGGGAAGCAGCTCCTGGCGATCAGGCCCACCCGTCCAGGCAAGGGCCGCCCGGGCGTTCTGTCTTTCGCCAAGGGCGCCGATGACTGGGTTTGCGTCGAAACCGAGGTCGGCTGATGCCCGAACTGCGACTCATCGACCCTGACGGCTACACCGTCCCTGACACCGTGACGACCGTGTCCGACGGAGCCGCGGACGAGATCCGGCAGCACCTCCTCACCGAGGTCGCCCCCGCGCACGCCGCCCAGTGGGCCGACTTCGGCTACAAGGCCCGCAACTACCGCGTCGCCTGACCATCCCTTGCCTGACAGACACCGCCCCATCCGAAGGACAAGCCGTGGACCACACGCAGGTAGTCAAAGCCCTCTACGCCACCGCCACCCTCATCGAGGACGACGAAGCACGCACCGCAGCCGCCTACGGCGCGCCGACCGGTGTGCCGGTATCGATGGCCGACCGCCTCATCGGTATCGCGTGCACGGGTCCGGCCGAGGAGTGGCGCACCGAGTGGATTCGTCTCGCCAGCACGGAGGGCGTACCTGCGGCAACGGCATGGGGTGAGCGGCAGCAAGAGCTGAAGCGCCACGTCTTCGACCTGATGTTCCCCCACGGCCTGCACAGCCCCGCCCTGGGCGCTGGAGAGGTCCGGGCTATCGCCGACCAGATCCAGGCCGCCGACCCCAGCGACGACTCCACCCGCTGACCCTGCACCAAACCAGTCACGCCAAGGAGGACTGATGGACGGAGACGCTGCCCGCCAGAAAGCCGAAGCAGCTCAGAAGCGCGCTGACGAACTCGCCGCCAAGGCCGACCGGGCGTCCCAGTCCGCGTCCGGCATGTACGGCCGGTTCGCCGGCGGTCAGCCGCTCCTCGTCGGCCACCACTCCTACCGGTCCGCGCTCCGCGACCGGAAGCGTGCTGACGCCGCTTCCGACCGCGCCCTCGACGCGTACAAGGCCGCCCAAGCCGCACAGTGCAAAGCCGAATGGGCCAAAGCGAACGCTGACGCCGCAGCCGAGATCACTGCCATCACCAGCACACGGGCCCGGCCGTGGCAGCCCAGCGACTTCCAGCCCGGCGACATCGTTACCGTCCGCGTCTTCGAGACCAGCACCAGCACCTACCGGGTGAAGCGGGTCAACAAGAAGACGCTCACCCTCGACGGCGGTGGCGGCGGTTGGGACGACCCGAAGCGCGAGTACGACCGGGTGCTGTTCCGCACCCGAGACGGAATCACCATCACCAACCCTGACCAGGAGAGCCAGTGACCAACATCCAGAACCCCACGAACATGACCGACTACGACTGGCTGGAGTTCGTCGGCTTCGTCTGGAAGGTCGAGAACGAGGGGTACTCGTACGCCTCCAAGAACTACGCCCCCAAGTTCGAGACCTCGGACCTCGCGGGCAGCAGCAAGGGCCGCGGCCTGAAGGCCCTGTACAAGGCTCACGTCGCGGACGTCGAGACGTGGTCCGAAACGGTCGGATACAAGGCCGTCGACCGAATCTGGTCCGCGCACCTGCGGGAGGAGAAGGAGCGCAGCGAGGCGCACCTGCTGTGGGCCGTCCACCCCGGTGGTGACTGGAACTACGCCGCCTACTCGCACGCCTTCGCGACCCGAGAGGACGCGGAGAAGTGGATTTCGGGTCGAGCCGAGCTGGCTGAGAAGCACGGTTGGAAGCCGTGGGCTGGGCGCCTCCTGCACCGCGAGACCGCGGGCGGCGAGTGGGCTGAAGCGTCCCTGACGTCCTGACCACCGAGCCGCCGCCCCTCGCCCTGAGGGTGCGGCAAACCCGGCCGGCACACCACCGGCCGAAGAACCACCGGCCCGACGCCCACACCCCCGGCGAGCGCGGGCCGGTGACCCCACCCCAGAGACCTGACGGGAGAACCCCATGGCCGACCACACCGCCACCGCCGAGCTGAAACGCCTCCTCGCCCGCCGCAACGCCCGCAACGCCGGATGGACGGCCTTCGAGAAGTCGGTCCGCCGAAACGCCCTCCGCATGGCCCGCAGCCAGAACCGGGGGCTGTGATGAAGGTTCGCGCCGACATCGCCGGCCTCATCCGTGAGGGCCACACCAACGAATCCATTGCTCACCGCCTCGGCTGCGACCGCTCCACCGTGGCCTACACCCGGCAGGCACTGCGCCTCCCGCCCGCCGACCACCTTGGCCGCCTGTACGCGGAAGCCGTGCCCACCGGCCGGGTCCGTGACTACCAGCCGCCGCAGGGCCGTATGCCGCTGTCACCGGCGCGGCAGGCCGCGAACCGGGCCACGCTCCTCGCAGCGCTGCGGGGTGATGCCGCATGAAGCAGATCGCCCACCACACCTGGCTGACCGTCCGCGGCCCCATCCTCGCCCTGCTGGGCCTGGCCGCCGCCTACGCCCTGTCGCACGTGCTGGACGGGTTCGGATGGCAGGCCGGCCTCGGCCTGGTTGCGTTCCTCACGACTGTGCTGCTCGTCGGCGCCCTCGGGTTCCGCATGCACCCCGAAGACGCCGTCGAAGAAGCCGCCACCGCCATCCGCGACACGGCCGCCCTCGCTATCGGGCTGGTGCTGCTCACCGCCACGCTCCTCACCGCCCTCACCGGCGTCCACACCTCATCCACCACGTGACCAACCATCTGGAGCCTTTGATGGAGCCGTACTTCACCGCCGAAGGCGTCACGCTTCACCTCGGCGACTGCCGTGACGTTCTCGCTACCCTGCCCGACGCCTCGGTCGACGCGGTTGTCACCGACCCGCCCTACGAGCTCGGCTTCATGGGCAAGGCCTGGGACTCCACGGGCATCGCCTACAACGCCGACGTCTGGCGGCAGTGCTGGCGTGTCCTGAAGCCGGGCGGGCACCTCCTCGCGTTCGGCGCCGCCCGCACCTACCACCGGATGACTGTTGCCATCGAGGACGCCGGGTTCGAGATTCGCGACAGCCTGCACTGGATCTACGGCAGCGGATTCCCCAAGGGCCAGGACATTGCCAAGTCGATCGACAAGCGGCGTGACGACCGGGAGCAGGTGCTGCAGGTCACCGCATGGCTCGCAGCTGCCCGTGATGCAGCCGGATGGACAAACCGGGAGATCGACGCCCTGTGGGGTTACAGCGGGATGGCCGGCCTTTGGACCACCCAGGGCAAAGCGGCGATCGTTCCACAGCCCGAGCAGTGGGACCGGCTCCGCAATGAACTGGGCTTCGACGACACCCAGATACTGCCCATCGTCGCAGAGCTGAATGGCCGTAAGGGAACCACAGCTGAGGCTTGGGGCCTGCGCGAGGTGATCGGTACCCGCAACGCGCCCGAGCGCAAGAGTGATCACCTGTACGGCAACTTCAGCGGCGACGACCGGGTCACAGCCCCCGCCTCCGAGGCCGCCCGCCAGTGGCAGGGCTGGAACACAGCGCTGAAGCCCGCTCACGAGCCGATCGTGATGGCCCGAAAGTCCACTGGGTACGACTCAACGGTCGCCAACGTGCTGCGCCACGGCACGGGCGCCCTCAACATCGACGCCTGCCGCACCGAGGCAGGGCAGGACTACCGCGACAAGTGCGCGTCAGTCGTCGGCATCGGCAGCCCCCGGAACGGGGCGACGCTGGGCGAGTGGACCGGCGTCCGTGAGGACTCGGCGCACGCCGCCGGCCGCTGGCCCACGAACATCCTCCTCGGGCACGGGGCCGGCTGCGAGGCCGCCTGCAGCCCGGGTTGCCCCGTCACCGAACTCGGCAAAGAGGCGCGCTTCTTCCCCGCTTTCCGGTACGAGGCGAAAGCCCCAGCATCCGAACGACCGCGGCTCGAAGACGGCACCGCGCACACCACAGTCAAGCCCCTGGCTCTGATGCAGTGGCTGGCCCGCCTCGTCACCCCGCCCGGCGGAACCGTCCTGGACCCGTTCGCTGGCTCCGGTACCACTCTTGCCGCGGCCCTCCGCGAGGACATGCACGCCATTGGCGTCGAGCAGCACGAGCCCTATGCCCGCCTGTGCGTGCAGCGGCTGAGTGAGCCGTGCTCAGTCAGCCTGTTCTCCGACATCGCCTGAAAGGGCCAGTCATGACTGCCCGTATCCCATCCCCGAACTCTTGCCGTCACTGCGGTCTCGACGAGCGCGAGCACATGCAGCGATGGAAGCCGACGGCCGGCTGGCACACGTGGACCCCGCCCACCCAAGACCAGACCCTCGCCCGCATGCGCGCCCGCCGCGCCGCCCCGAAGGAGAACTGACCATGCTTGAGCTCGCCGATGCCCTCATCGAGACGAAGTTGTCCGCTGTCCGGTCCTGGTACCTGGCGGTTCGGGACCGGTACCCGTCCGCTCTGGTTCCGGACTGGCGGGTCGGTGACGCGGAGGACGGGGCGCCGCTCCTGACCGTCCAGGTGATCGGCGAGCACGCCCAGGAGGCGCTGCACCACTTCGCGTCCGCCTACCCCCTCGTCCTCGGACGCAGCGGTGACCTGCGGCCGGTGTTCGAGTACCGGCCCGGTCGTGTCGTGTGCGTGTGGCGGACGAACGGGGTGTGGATCGAGATGTGGCACCACGACCTGCCCGCCGTACCCGCACCGACCCCGGCACTGATGCCGCCGCGCCGGCAGTCGTCCCCGTCCGGCCGGCTCCCGCTCAGCCGCCGCCGCACCATCCGCCGCCAGCACGCCACGAAGGAGAACTGACCATGACCGACACCGTCGACACGACCGAGGAAGTCCAGACGCCGGAGCAGCTGCTCGTCGATCTGTCCGAGCTGCACATGCGCACCCACGTCTCTCCGCTCCCCAAGCACCCGGCTGCCATGGGATGGCAGATGACCACCGGGGCTGTGGCCGCCGGGTTCGCCCGCACCCTGCACGCCCTGATGGAAGTGGCACCGGACAGGGCTGCTGAGATCGCCGAGTGGTACCAGGGCCCGTTCGGGGACGGCCCGGACCCGGAGGAGCACACGGACTGGACGGCGCAGCACGTCGCGAAGAGCTGGGACGTGATGGAGCAGTGGGTTCAGGAGGCCAAGCAGCTTGCCGTGCAGGCGAAAGAGGCCACTGAGCGCCACGAGAGGGAGCTGCAGGCATGAGCGCGTGGTCTGCTGGAACGCGTATCGCAGCCATTCGGAACGCTACAGAGACCACTGTGTTCCTGTTTGGGCGTGGCGTGTACGCCGGCGACTTTTCCCGCCCCGGGGCGGGGAACTGGTCGGACGACACGGTGCGGATGGCCCGCCGTGTGGTCGAGGAGTCCCTGAACGAGAACGTCGATGGGCTGCGCGAGGCTGATGACGCGTGGATGGTCCGGAACCTCGACGAGGCGGTGGGGCAGGGCAAGCAGACCCGGGAGGAAGCCGATCAGAACCTGGCCGAGTACCGGCGCCTTCGCGCCGAGCGGGAGACCAAGCGGGCCGCCATGACGGTGGATGAGCAGGTCGCTGAGCTGCTCACGGGTATGGATCTCAACCCGCGCCTGGACCTGGATGGTGGCGGCACGGTGTGGGGCTGCGAGTGCTGGTGGATGCCCGAGGCCGAGTTCGACAAGCGGTACAGCAAGCACACGGTTGTCGTGGTTCCCGAGCCCGCACGGAGCACGGCATGACCGCTCCCGCGCAGGTGGGCCCGTCGCCGGTCGGTGGCGGGCCCGCGGTCTCTGCGGACCGCGAAGAGTTCCTCGCCGACGTCGGCGACCGCATACGAGCCGAACGTCATGCCCGCGGCTGGACACAAGACCAGCTCGGGCGGCGCAGCGGTCTGTCCCGGAAGGCCATAGAGCACATGGAGCACGGGAGGACGAGCATGCCTCTGCTCGGCCTTGCAGATGTCTGCCGCGGTCTGGGCGTGACGTTGAGCGCCCTGCTGTCCGAGTCATGGGAGATGCCGACCGCAGCGAACCGGGAGCGGGGGCTGACGCCGCGGCAGGCCCACATTCTTCGGGTGGCGGCGTCGACTGGGCTGCCACTGTCCCAGGTCGCGGCCCGGGTGGGGACGACCCGGCAGGTGGTGGCGGCCCGGTTGTCGGAGTCGTACCGGCTGCTGGGGGTTGCGCATCTTCCGCAGAGGGAGCGCCGGGCGGCTGCGGTGCGGGTTGCCGAGGACCGCGGGCTGTTCAACGACCGTCATGAAGTCGACGCAGCGTGACCACATTGGGTGCTGAGTCTCTCCTCAGCCGGGGTGGAGACCCGTACCCGCCAGTACAACCCGCTTGTTCGTAACCCACCGTCACACCACCGCCCTGGGAGGGCACATGTTCCGTCGAGAGTTCAGTCTCGCCATGTTCTTCATCTGGTTCCTGACTGGCGCCCTGTTCGCTGGCATCTGGTACCTGACCACCGGGCAGTGGCCGCCGTTGTGGGCGCGTCTCGCGGGCGTGGCGGTCCTGTTCCCGGTGCTGATGCCGTTCGAGGCGGCCCTGGCCCGGCTGAGCGCCCGCCAGCAGCGCCGCCGCGGGGCAACGCTTCGCCGGGAGGCCCGATGACGTCCCGGAACTCGGCGGCGGCGCATGCTGCTGCTCTGCGTGCGGGTGCCCGGCGTGGCCTGTGGCGGCGCCTTTTGGCCCTCCTGGGCGTCCGTACGGCCGGTGTCCGGCGGGCGGACTCTCAGGCGGCCCGGTGGCAGCATGGCGCCGCGGGGGAGGAGACCACAGCCCGAATGCTGACCGCCCTCGAGGCCCGCGGCTGGGTAATACGGCACGACCTCCGATTACGCGGACGCCGCTTCAACCTGGACCACGTCCTCGTCTCTCCGTGCGGTACGGCGGTCGTCGTCCTGGACACGAAGAACTGGCACCGCGGCCGGCCCACAGCCTTGGTCAATGGCCGGGTGTGCTGCGGCGCGGAGGACCGTCACGGCGAGGTGGGGAAGGTTGCCGGGTACGCGCGGCTGGTCGAGGCGGCGCTGGGTATGGCGGGGGTGTCGGTGTTGCCGCTCCTCGTCGTGCACGGCTCCGCGGTGGCCGGCGGTTATCTCGAGGCCCGGGTCCAGGGCTGGGATGGTCCGGTGTACGTGCTGGGCCCGGATCGGCTGCTCCCGACACTGGCTGGCGCGCCGAAGGCGACGGATCTGCGCCGTGCGGCCGCGGTGGCGGGGAGGGTGGATTCGGTGCTTTTGCCGTACACGGAGCCCGGCTGAGCCGTACGGTGGCGGTGCTGATCAGCGGGCGGTCCGTCATTCCTGGGGGGGATGACGGACCGATTTCGTGTGTCAGCGTGCTGTACGTCATGGGTGGCTTTGGGGTGGTGGCCCCGCTGACGGGGGCGACAGCGGGGCCGGGTCCAGTGTGGCAGGGGTGGGCGGTTCTGGGCGGGGTTTCGGGGGTGGGTGACCTGTTTTGGTGTGGTTCGGTGCGCCCATTCGCATCCGATATTCGAACAGACGTAGCATTGGCGCGTGCCCAAGAACAGCTCCGCTTTCGATTTCCCGCAGGACCTTCTCGACGCCCAGATCGCTCTCCATGAGACGCGCGCCGCGTACGAGGAGTACGCCAAGACGCTGCCGTGGTCGGCCGAGCCAATGCCTGGGTGGGAGAGCGACAAGCAGCTCCACAGCAACTACATCTCCTCGAAGCCGGACAGTCCCGGGTACACCGAGGATCAGCACGCCAAGGTCGCCCGCTTCCGGGCTCGGTTGCTCGAGCTGTCCATCACCGTGTCCACGCATCCCTTCTGGGACTCCGTCGATGTCGGCGACTGTGTCGATGCCCGCATGGCGCTGAAGCACGCCCGTGAGCCGGCCGACAGCCCGGCAGGCTGAGTGTCGTGTCCGACCCCGGTGGGATGACTCCACTCGACAAGAACCGTGCCCTCGCCGAGTGGCTGGAGTATCAGCTGCGACAGGTACGGAGCCGGATACGGGAGCTGGAAGTTCAGGAGCTGCAGGACAAACGGCGGGCCGAGCAGGCGCGGGCGGGACAGCGGTGGAAGATCCAGCCGCAAAGGTCGAACGTGGCGGCGCTGCTGCACCGCGGGGACTGCTCCCTGTACTCGAGCGAGATGGGCTTCCTCGATCGAGAGGAAGCGATCATCGCCTTGGCGGAGCCGGACATCGAACCGTGCCAGATCTGCAAGCCCGAGACGGGTCTGACCTAAGCGCTCTTCGGCTTCCGGGCGCCGGTCTTCTTCGCCGCAGTCTCGCTCGTTGACGACGTCTTCTTGGCTGCGGTCTTTCTGGTCGTGGTCTTCTTCGCGGTTGTTTTCTTGCTGGGCTTCATCTCATGGATGGTGGCGTGCTCGCCTTCGCCGCGGGATTCCTTGGCCTTCTTCACTGAGGCGTTCAGGGCGGCCATCAGGTCGATGACACCGCCGGGTGCGCCTTCCCCTTCTTCGGCTGGCTCGGGTGGGGCCTTGCCCTCAGCCTTCGCGGCGATGAGCTCCTCCAGCGCTTCGCGGTAGTGGTCGCGGTAGCTACTGATGTCGTCGGTGGTCATGGAGTCAATCAGCTTCATGGCCTCGGCGAGCTCGTCCTGGTCCAGGTCGACCGGCTTCGGGGTGAGCTCGTCAGGGGAGCGCAGCTCGTCGGGCCACTTCATTGAGTGGAGGACGAGGGCGTCGTGGCGGATGCTGAGCAGTCCGAGACGCTCGCGGTTGTGCCATGCGAACTTTGCGATGGCCACCTTCGAATTCCGCTCCAGCGCGCGGCGCAGGAGCACGTAGGGCTTGGCAGCCACAGCGCCATCCGCGGACAGGTAGTAGCTGTCGGCGATGCGGACAGGGTCGATCGATTCGCGGTCGACGAACGCGACGATCTCGATCGCCTTCGCGGTGGGCAGGGGCATCTGGTCGAGCTCTTCGTCCGTGACCGGGATGACCTGGTCCTTGGTGAGCTCGTATCCCTTGCCGATCTCCTCTTGCCCGAGCGTCTCGCCGTCGAGCTCGCAGACCTTCCGGGTGCGGATCCGCCCCATGTCCCCCAGGTGGTACTGGTGGAAGCTGATCGATCGGTTCTCGGTGGCAGCCGAGACGCGAATAGGGATCGTGACCAGCCCGAACGAGATTGCCCCGCTCCAGATCGTCGACGGCATGCCTACCTCCTGGGACCGTCAGTGTCGGGCCGCCGCCCGCACTCCGATCCTCACGCCGGACCGGGACCTGCGCACCTGGGCCAGCCGGATGCGCCCGCCGTCACCCCGGTCCACCCTGAAATCATGAGCGTCCCGGTAGTCGTCCACGGCCTGTCCCTGTCGGGCGGGCGCAATGTCGCCATCAACGGACAGATCACAGGGGTCGCCCATGATGACCGCGACCTCGTCGAGTTCCTGAGGCGTGCCGGCCTCGATGACGCCTGGGATCTCCTCGACGACCCGCACTGGGTTGAATGGCGCGGCGGTCGGGCGCACCGGTATGAAGCGGCGTGAGCAGCCACCCCTTGCGCTTCCACCTGGCTCAGATCAGAGCGTGATCCCGCGCAGGGCCTGGCGGCGGTCGGTGATGCGGGTATGAGGCCCGCCGTCTGCCAGGTGACCCTTCAGGGCCTCGCGTGCGGCGGCGCGGACAGCGTTGAACTTGTCCGTCCCGAAGGCCTGCAGGAGTTCGGCGCATTCCTCACCACCACTGCCGGCGGGGGCGCCGCTGCTCTCCAGGGACGAGACCGCGTACCAATCCAGGGCGGTGAGTACTTCACCGAGGGAGACTGCTGCGATGTCGGGGCCGTCGAGGTGCTGGGTGACGGCGCGGTCGTTTACGCAGGCAGCGAGCAGCACGACCGCTCGGGTCCTGAGCGGCTCTTGGAGCAACTCAGGCTGGTGGCGGCTGGCATGCCACAGGATCAGTTGGTCTGCTGCCGACACCGCGTATTCCCAGCGGGTGGAGGGGGCCCGCCTCGCACCGTCAGTCGTCATGGTTTGCTCTTCCTCTCGGGAGCGGTGCAGTGCAGCGTACGGGTCACAGTCCAGGATGCCCGCCCTGGGCTGATCATGGTGGGAGTACAGGTAGTGGCTGACGTGATGGCCCCGGATGACATTCTGCGTGCTTGCGGGTACCTCGAGGCGGTCTGGATGGAGGATGCGGCGAACATGGCGGCGCTCTTGGACCACGGCCCGGGGGAGGTGTCTACGCCGGTCCTGGTGGCCCAGCTCGGTGACAGCGTCATGCAGCTCCTGTTGGCCGGCCGGTTCGGTATTCGCGACGGGTTGTCCCGGCAGGAGCTGCAGGCCGCCACGGAGGCGATGCACGCCGACCCGGTCGTACGCGTGTCGAAGATCCTCATTCAGACGCTCAAGGAGATCGCATCAACGGCGAGTCCGGGTCAGGCGGAGGCCATTGCGCGGGCCGTCATCAGCTACATCGTCAAGGTCAGTGATGCGTCCCCGGATGATGTGCTGCCGCTGCTTGCGCAGCTGCGCCAGGCCACTCTCCAGCGCATGGGCGGAGAGCCTGCCTGAAGTAGTCGGCGTGACGGGCAGTCCTTATGCCCGGTGGTGGCATCGGCTTCGAGGTGAGGTCACCACCGGGCTGGTACAGGGTGGCATGAGGGTCTGACAGTGGCCGCGGGTCAGGCGTGCCAGGTGCCGCGAAGGGCGGCGGTGACGAAGCCGGGCCCGTACGCGACGGCAACACCGGTGGCCCCGGCGGGCGGGGGCGTGGTGTGGGTGCGCTCGATGATCCGGAGGACCGAGACGCCGCCCAAGTTTCCTTCGTCGGCGAGGGTGTCTGTGCTGTGCCGGGTGTCGTGGGTGTCGAGGCCGAGGGCGGTGGCGGTGTCGGTGATGATGCGGGCGCTGCCGGGGTGGATGACGGCGAAGTCGACGATGCGGGGGCCGAGCCAGTCCAGGAGGTGGGGGAGGACGTCGTCGGCTGCGGTGAGGGCTTCCTTCGTGGAGTCGAAGTGGAAGCCGGTGTGGTCGACGCGGCCGTGGTAGCGGGTGAGACTGTTCGGGAGGACGTGTTCGTACGTGTCCGCGGGGGTGTCGACGGCCAGGCCGGGGCCGAGGGGCTGGTTGGTGACGAGGGTTGCGGCGGCGGAGTCCCCGAACAAGGCCTTGTAAATCATGTGCTCGATTTTGGTGTCGGCGTGGTTGTACACAGCGGAGATGACCTCCGCGGCGATGACGAGAACGGTGGTCCCGGGGCGGGCGGTGACCATGTCGACGGCCCGGATCAGGGCTTGGGTGCCGCCGGCGCAGGCCATGGTCGTGAGGGCGATGCGGCGGACTTTCGGGCGGAGGCCGAGCCGGTCGACCAGGTGGATGTCGAGGTTGGGGACGGACCACCCGGTGGAGTGCGTGGTGATGATGGCGTCGATGTCGGTGACTGCGACGCCGTGGGTCGCCAGGGTGCGGAGGGCTGCCTGTTCGGCAAGGTCCAGGGCGTCGGCAAACGCTGCCGTGGCCCGTTCCCCGATACCCGCGGTTCCGGACACGGTCGGGGCGGTCAGGGGGCGGGTGAAGTACCGCGCGTGGACTCCGGTGTTCGCGACGATGCGGAGGATCGCGCCGAGGCGTGGGTGGTCGGGGTGGTGGGTGCGGATGTCGTCGCTGATCTCGGCGGTGGTGACCTTGTGGACGGGGAACACGGTGCTGGGGCGGGCTATGTAGGCGGGCACGTCATCCTCCGGCGGGCAGGATCCAGCGGCGGTGTGGGGGTGAGCACAACCTAAGCCACGGTGGGCGGGGTGTTGCCCCTGCTCAGAGCATTGCCAGGAACAGAACGTGCGGTCTGTTCTTCGGCAGTGGGCCGCTGTTGCCAATCCGGGGGCATGGGGTCAGTGGGCGCGGAGCATCGGGGTGCGCAGGTGGGCGCGGCGGGTGCCGGGGTGGAACACGAGGACGATCAACCGGGCGCCGGGGGCGGTCATGGGCTCGGCTGCGCACATGGTGACCCAGCCCGGCCCGTCCTGGGCGTGGAGGAGGGGGCGTTCGTCGCCGTCGGGGTGGATGTGGGCGCCGCCGGCCTCCCAGATCGGGGCACAGTCGGGGTCGGCCAGGACTTCCTTCTCGAGCTGCTGGAGGATGTCGTCGTCGGGGCGGCCAGATAGTGCGGCACGGAGCTGGGGGAGGACGAGGGGCGCCCAGGCGGTTGCCCAGTTGGTGAGAGTGTTCCGCCCGTCGGGGTCGAGGAGCATCCACCGCATGGTGTTCGTGGGGACGCGCCCGTCGGGGAACATGCGAGCGAAGGCCTGGTTGTGGGCTATGAGTTCCCACGACGCGTCGGTCACGTACGCCATGTGCGCCATCCCGTTGACGGCTTCTTGCCACACCCCTGGGACTTGTTTACCGGATTCAGGGGTGAGCGGGCCGGGCGGGTCACCTATCCCGGCGTACCGGCACAGCGACCTCCACTCCTGCTCGTTCAAGGCGAACAGCAGGGCGACGCGGCGAACGAAGTCGATGTCGGGCCGCGGCCAGGCCCCGGACTCGAGGCGACGGTACTTGCCAGGCGTCTCGTGAAGGATCTGGTCGACCTGGTGCTGAGTCAGGCCGGGGGCGCGCCTTCCCTGCCCGGTCGGGCGCTCAAACCCATGCCCTTCGGGCTGGATCAGGGCACGGCGTTCCTTGAGGAGATTGCGTAGCGCCTTCTTGTTCATACGGTGAAATCCCCCGTGTATGGGACAGGTTGTGCGCCGTGAATCCTATTTATGTTCACGGCGCTTAGCGATAAAAATCGGACGTAGATAACCATCTGTCGACCCGTCATGATGTTCGACGTGGGGCACTGGCCTGCGGACCTGCCGGACCGTGATCACAGTGCTACATGCGCGGGATTCTTGACTAGACCGCTTCCTGAAAAGGACCGGTTGACTCTGGGGCAAGAAATCCTGCAGCCCGTCGGAACAGTGGCGGGAAGAGTAGGGCGTGTCCCGTATTCCGCCTTTCAGGGTCGGAGCTTCGCAGCACGGGCCGCGTCTTCCGTTCTTCCCCGTTGCGGTTCCTGGGGCCGCCGACTGTGGTCGGTGCCGTCACTCGCCATCACGTAGCGGCCACGGCACCGACTGCACCCATATCCCTCACGGCCCACCAGACGCCCGTGGTTCCAGCCGGGCGCAGAACGTTAGTCAGTCGCCAGCCGCCTGCTTCTCCAGCTCAGCCACTCGGCTGGTCAGCCGCTTGATGTGCTCTGCCTGCCGCTCAATCAGATCGTCCTGGCCAAGAAGGCACGGGGTGACTTCGGTAAGGTCCCGCATCCGCTGGTACTTCTCCTCCGTGGTGTGGCCGTCCCAGCCGCGACAGATCCGGTTCGTCGGCTGCACGTGGGCGAACAGGTCCATGTCCCGCTCGGCAATGTGCCAAGTCATCTGGCCAGCCGGGGTTTCCACGGTGACGACGGCCCACTCGGGGGCGTTCGGGTCGGTGCGCCCGATGTGTGAGGGGTGGAGAGCGGCCAGGAGCGCAACGAGGTGCGCGCGCTCGCGGTACGTGGCGTCAAGTGCGGTCTCGGCTGCGAGCTGGGCGGTCAGGGCGGCGGATGCATCTCGTGCAGCTGACCGAGCGACCCGCTCGGCCTGATCCACGTGGCGGGCCTGTGAGGCGCGGCCGCGGTCACGCCCCTTGTCGTAGCCGCGCCCGAACGCTTCCCGGATTTCACGCTTCGGCGCTTCGTCGATCCACGGCAGGAGATGCTCGGCGGCGTCCCAGTGCGCGCCAGCTTCCTGCGGATCGGTCTGCTGCGTCTCGTCGAGGCCGATGCCGTACGTGTAGCTGCGGCACAGTTTCTCGGCGAGCTCGGCCAGGCGCTGCTCCCGGGTGCGCTCCGGGGCGTTGTCCTCGGGCTGGGCGTCCGTCACTGGCCGGCCTCCGTGGTGGTGGGCTGCTGCGCCTGGTCAAGGGCGGCGCGGATCTGTCGGGCGAGGTAGCGCTCGCCTTGGCGTTCCGGGTCGGTGGTGTGCAGCAGCGGATCGGCGAGGATAGCCCGCACACGTTCGATGGCGGCCTCGGCCTGCTCGGCGCGCTGCTTCGTTTCCCGCCACTGCCGGTTGCGGAGGCGGATCTGTGCCCACAGATTCTGGATCTGGGTGGGGTCGGCGCCGTTGGCGCGAAGGCCCGAGCGGAGAACGTGCAGTTCGGTCTCGGCGCTCTTAGCGCGGCGGCACTGCTTCTCGGCGGACCGCTCGGCTTTCTCAGCACGCTTCCCCACAAGGGTGGTGAGGTGGGCCGCTGCGGTGGCCGTGGCCCCAGCCTCCTGCTCGGCCCGTTCGGCGCGGGTGTATAGCTGGTCGAGGTCGTCGCTGGTGAGGTCGTCGAGCGAGATGCGCTGAGTCATGAGGGGTCTCCCATGTCCGTGCTGGCCTTCTTGCGGGCCCGGTATCTGGCCATGGACGCGCGCTGGCAGGTCCGGCACACGCGGTTGCCACGTGACTTGACGTGTGTATTCGCGGCATCGAACGGGTGGCCCTTGACGCAGTGTGTCTTGGCCGCGTTCGCAGCATGGATGCTGTTTCCACGAAGGATGTTCTCCCTGGCCGTGACCGGCTCCAGGTGGGCCGGGTTCACGCAGCGGCGGTGCAGGCATTCCACGCCGCCGGCGCAGGACGAGTCGTTGGTGTGGCAGAGGTGGTCAAGCTGAAGCCCCTTTGGCACAGGGCCGACAAATCGCTCGTAGGCCCACACGTGGGCTCGGTATCGAACCCCTGCGAAGTGGAAGTCGCCGTAGTTGCCTGCTCGGCTGCTGCTCACCCACAGCCAGCAGCCACTGTCGGTTTTGTCGACGCGCGCCCAGAAGCGCTCTTCGATGTCGCCAGAGAGGTTCAGTAGCGGTTCTGCCTGAACGTCTCGACTGCGTTTCCATCGGTTGTAGTGCGGCCCGCAAAGGCCACGGGCATGAATTGTCTTCATGCAGCCGGACGCGGCGCAGATGCGGTCGGTCACTTTTTCCTCCGTGCTGCTCGCCGGGCGGCCCGGTTGGCGTGGGGTGTGGGTGCGTCGTCGGGTATGACGTGCTCGCCGGTGGTGCGGAGGACGGTGCCCCACTGGGTTCCGGGGCGGCCGGGCCGCTCGCCTCGAGGGCTGGATGACGGGGTGGTCATGAGGTCGGCTCCTCGGAGGTGTCGGCTGCCGCGGGCTGCTGCGCCACAGCGGCCGACCCATCGGCGGGCCTGAAGTCGTGGCGGTCTTCGTCTTCGTCACAGGCGGCGCAGGTGCCGGGGGTGACGGGATCGTCGCCCGGTTCATGCTCGTCTTCCGCGTGGTCGCACTCGGCGCAGACCGGGACGGGGACGTGCCCGGTGAGGGTTGGGTACAGGTCGGTGCGGGAGAGGCAGGCGTGGATGACATCCGCGACGATTCCTGCGTCGAGCGGGATCTCCTCGCCCTTCGGGTGCAGGCTGCCGCGCACGTAGCCCATGACGGCAGCGTCGCGGACAAGTCCGCGCTCCCGCTCGGTGAGGTCAGCGAGCACGCTATTCACGGCGTTGACGCGGTTGATGGCGCGCTGGTCCATGTAGGCGATCAGCCACTCGGGCAGGGTGTTGGGCATGTGGCGGCTCCTGGGGAAGGGGGCTGGTTTCAGGGTGGCGCGGAATCGGCGCTGCATTGCCCCCGGTCGGGGTCAGGCGTCGAGTTCGAGCGCGGTGACGACCGGGTGCGGTTCGAGGGCGATCCAGTCGCATCCGCCTTCGACGTGAATGGAGCCGTCGCCTTCCTGGCGGGCGTCGCGGATCGTGAAGCGGTCGTTCAGCTCCTGCGCCTTGGCGACGAGCGCGCCTCGGGCGAGGTCTCGGTCCAGGTAGACGCCAATAATCGTGCCGCCCTCGTGCATCTCGCCCTCGGAGAGGATCCAGACGGTGGGCTGGCCCGAAGCGGCGTGGCTGGCGTTCTGGCGGTGCTGAAGTTCCGTCACGGCGTGGCTCCTCACTGAGTGGGAGTCTCACTCTACCCTAAAACCTATTGTGGACACCATGGGAATGCGGGAATGGGCGAGTCTGGTACGCCCCAACTCCCACGCAACCAGGGCCTCATCCGCCCGAACCGACCCCTACCGCCCCTGCCACGCCTACGCTGACCGGACGGCCCCACCCCCGCCCCGCACCCTGGGAGGCCCCGTGTCACAGCCCATGGAAGCCGGCCCGAACCCGAACCCGCCGTCGTACCCGCCGAAGACCCCGCCACCGCCGAAGAAGCCGCCGAACCCGCCCCGCCCGGACGTACACGGCCCGGTCGTGCCGACGGCACGCCGCGGGGTGGGCATGGTGAACCGGCGCGGGGCGAACTGGACGCTGGAGTCAGCCCCGTGGGCGGCAGGGAAAGCCCGGACCGCGGTGGTGGAGCAGCTGGGGAAGTGGCGGTACCGGCCGACCGTGGGCACGGTCACGGCGGTGGAAGCGGTGACGACGCTCCTCGTCGAGGCCGCGGTCGCCGACGGCGGGATGAAGGTGTCGGTACACCTGTCGGATCAGGACGGGCAGGCGTGCATCCTCGCCCTCTCCCACCACACCGCCCTGACGACCGGTCACGACGACGAGGGCGGGGATGTCCTGCACCAGATCACCGCACACCAGGCCGTCACCGGGTGCGGAACCGACGCCGGGCCCGACGGGCGCCGAATCTGGGCCGTCGTCGAACTCTGACCGCAGGCGAAGCCTGGTGGCAGACTGCGCACCATGACGACGAACCGCCCGAAGCGCCTCACTGAAGCGAAGGCCCGCGCCATCGCCGACACTGCCGAGCTGGCAAAAGCGGCGTCGTGGTCGACGACCAACGAGTGGAACGTGACAGCCGACGACGGCACGGTCCTCGTGGTCGTCACCCCGTCGTACGGCGGCGCGACGCGCAGCGGCCGGAACGGGTGGAAGTACTACCTGCCCGCCATTGGCCGGACCGGTACCCGGGACAGGTGGCCGACCCGTCAGCAGGCGGCGGTGCAGGGCCTCATGGCGTGGATTCGCTGGGCCACCGCAGCCCGGTAGGCGTGACAACGCCCCCAGCCTTCCGGCCAGGGGCGGCGGATCTACGCAGGTACTCGACTCCTACACCGCGGTGTCGGCGTCCTCGAGCTCGTCGTCGTCGATGAAGTGCCCGCCCATGTTCGACATGACACCGGACGCTTCCCGCAGGTGGGTCTGGGCGATCTGGATGGCCTGCTTCGCGTCGAGCAGGGCCCGCAGCGCCCGCGAAGTTGCTTCGCCCGGGTCGTCGCCGTTGGCCATGCGGATGGCCTGCTGTTCCTCGATGTGCTGGAGGGCGGCGGAGGCCTGCTGGATCGACTGGGGGAGCCGTTCAAGGAGCGTGTAGAGCCCCCCGACCATGCCGGCGACCTGGTTGGGGGCGGCGTTGATGATGTTGTACTCGCCGTAGAACGCCTTAATGTCGAGGGAGCGGTGGTTCAGGGCGCGAATCTCTTCGGCGGCGGCGTACGCCATCTTCTGCGGCTCACGGTCCAGGTCCACGGTGCTCTCCTCGGTGTGGGGCGTGTCCGGACAGTCTTGCAGTGGCCACTGACAGCCTGCGGGAGAACACGGCAGGTTCAGTCGAGCTGGTCGTACGTGTCGGGCCGCCAGTCGGCAAACAAGGTGATCGCCTCCTCGGTCTCCGTGCGCTCTGGTGTGGTGGAGGTGGCTGGCCACCAGTTCTCGACGTGTTCGGCGTCCACGAGCACGAAGGTGTCGTATCCGTCGAAGTTCGCGGGGCTCTCAGCGACACCGATTTGGATGGGGGCGTCGTCGGGTAGGTCTTTGATCGCTTCGCGGAGCTGCGCAGCGTTCCATACCTGCGGGGTGTGATCGAAAGTGTCGGCCATGGGCACAGGATGCCGGACGGCACTGACAGGCCGGGGGAGAACACGGCTGTACCCCGGGCCAGAGCGCTGATCCGGGGTACAGGGGGCCGGGGTGAAGAACTGATCACCGGACGGTGAACCGAACCCGGCCGGTGGACACCGTACCGGGCCATGCTCCTACCTCGGACACCAGCCGCAAAGTAGCGCCATTGACTAGTGATCGCGGGCGGCATTTTCGTGACGGCCGACGAACTCCTCCAGGACCTCCGCCATGCCGTGCAGCTGACTGGCGGTCTCCCGCAGCTTCTCGGCCTGGACGCTGTGGGCGGGGTCCTTGGAGATGAGGCCCAGCACGGTGGAGAGGGAGCCTGCGATGCCCATTGCGGGCATGACCAGGAGGGGCAGGGCAATGTCGTCTCCGCGCTGGATGGCGGCGGTGCGGCTGGTGAGGAGGTCCTCCAGGCGCCGCGCGAGGAGGTACAGCAACGCGGTCTGTGCGCCGCCGTCGTCGTGTCCCAGGTTGGCGCCCTCGTATAGGTAGTCGGCGGCCAGGATCAGGGCCGTTCCCTCGTGCCCGGCCTCACCAGCAGCAACGGCCGCGTGCATGACCTGCATCTCCGCCAGACCGGCAAGGGCGTGCGCCATGCGCAGCCTCAGCAGCTCGGCCCCGCCAGCGTTCTTCTCCTCGTCGGTGAGCTCCTCCGGGGTGAAGGGGCGGGTCAGGAGCCCGAGTTGGGTCAGAGCGGTGAGGAGTTCGGTGGTGTTGGCGACGGGGCCGGTGTCTGTGTGCTGGACCATGCGGCCACCCTGGCACACGTCGTTCATGGTGACGGCGGCTTTGTCCGAAGGTGTGGTTCCCCAGTTCAGCCTGTCGCTGCCATGAAGAGTGGCGGCCGTACGTCCTGGGGAGGAGTGCGGCGTGAACTTTGAGTTCGAGTGCTGGCGGTGCGATGCGGACTGCGTGGTGTACGGGAAGCCGGCCGGCTTCTGAACCGAGCAGTACCGGGTGGTCGACGAGTGGGACTGCTGGAACTGTGGCGCCATCAACATCACACCACCCCCACCGTGGACGCCCGCCGACTGAGCCCGGGTCGGCCGCGAAGTCCGAACCGGACTGGGTGTCAGGTTTCAGTCTCGTTGGCGGTCCGCTTCGGGCGGTGCAGGCCCCGGTACCGATAGCCGAGTAATGGCGCCCCCAGGTCGTGACCCGGAGACGCCGCATGCGACAACTGCCTGGCCTACTTGGAGCGCTTGCTGACTCGTTCGGAAAGTTCGGTGCTCCAGGTGGCCGCAACATAGCCACCTGCTACAGCAAAGTCATTCTGGGCGCGCTGAAGGATCGGCACTCCGGGCAGTTCAGCACCGGAAATGGCCTGATGGATCAGCAGTCTGGCGCCCATGACCGCGTGGAGCGCTGCTTCGATGCGTGCTCCGCCTGGCATGGCGTCCTGCACGCCTGAGGGGAGGCCGACAATGTGATGGTCGTTCTCCTCAACGCACCCCGAATCAACGGAGGCAACAAGGGTTCGTTGAACTTCGCGAAGCATATCGATCGCGCGCTTCCATTCGTCAGGTGTCGGCTGTGATGCCTGGTGGGCGGTCATGCGGTTACATCCTCTCGGCAGTCGTGTACAGGACGTTGGGCGCTGTGGGCCGTCTCGCGGCGGCCCACAGCGGGCTTGTCAGAACGGGGCGGGTGCGCCCGCGTTTTCAATGTCGTGCTGCTCGGCCGCGTCGGCAAGACACACCTGGCAAAGGGAAGATCCGCGCTCGGGCGGCCTGCCGCACATTCCGTCCCGCCCGTCGCATTCCAGTGGGGGAGACGCGGGGGCGCGTACGGACCGCTGGGGCGGCATTGCCGCATCGGATGAACCGGTGCCCGCCGGGGCCGAGTTCGCCCCAGCGGTAAGATCCTGGCCGCGGTCCTGGGCGCGCTGCGCCTTACGGGCCTCGAGGCGTGCCGGGCACGTCTGGCACTCCTCCTTGGAGTCGACGTCCACGCCCGCCTCGCACCGCGGGTTCGCACACCCGTACCGATCCCCGGCCTTCAACGGCCGAACCATGGCCACTGCGGCACCAACCAGGGAGTCGATCTTCCCGGCGTAGTACTTCTCCGCCCAGCCGTGGTGGTTCCACCGCTGCTGGATACGAGCACCGAGCTGTTCCACCGTGCGGTCCGCGGCCGGCACATCGCCCGCGAGGGCGTCAAGGACCGCCTGAGACAGTGTCGGAACATCCGGCAGGCCCCCGAGGAACTCGGCAGGGAAGTGCGCCCGCACAGCAGCAACCAAGGTCAGCTGCTCCCGGGTGTGCTTGTCCTTCTTGCTGCCGCTTCTCTGTCCTCGAGCCGGCCGGTCGGTGTCGTCGTGCTGTTCGGGGAAGGGGCTCGTCTTGCCGGACGCGGCGCAGCCGCCTTCAGCCTCACGCGCACTACTACCTGAGGTTGAAGTCCTACGGACGTCCACGGGGCTACGCCCCGAAGGGGCCTCGCTCTCGTCTTCAAGGTGTTCGTCTGCGGCTCGCGCGGAAGTAGTTTTCTTCCTTATATGAGCACCCCCCTCACCGGGGGTCGGTCGACCGGGGGCCCCTGAGGGGGGTGTCGGTCGAGCCTCTTCACCAGGGGTGTCACCCTCGTTCGAGGCCGCGTTTCCCCTGGTCGGACCGACACCGCCTCCGGGGGGTGTCGGTCGACCGGAAGGCGCGGAAGAGGCCTTTTTGGGGTCCAGCCTGGTCGGCTCAACCCGGTGCGACTTCACGTTGCCCTCGGCGTAGATCTCCTCGACCATCGCCGCCACGTCGGCCGCCGTGAACGGGATCGAGTCCACGGTGAACGTCGTGTACCAGGACCCGCCACGCTTCACGACTTCCTTGCCGTCCTCGATGACGGTCTCCGTCGTTGCCCGCTGGATCTTGAACTTGACGACGTAAGCATCCTCGACGAGAGCCCTCATGGCCTTCGACAGGGACTTCTCGCCCTCGTCATAGTCATTCGACAGGGTCTCGACGTTCACGTCAGCCCCATCCTTCGCCCGAACCAGACAGGTCAGAAGACCGATGCTGAGGATCGACGGAAGGCCATCGATCGCGCCGTTGTCGACAGCGGCAAACCGGCGCGGCCGGGAAACACGCTTCCTCATACCGTCACCCCCGCCGTACGGAGGATCACAGAGCGTGGACTTGTTGGCGTAACTCTCGCACCCGATACTGTTCTCACTGAGAACCTGCTTTCAGAGGGTGGGGCTCATGTGATGCAGCGGGCTCGAACCCCGCTGTTGTGCTTGGACGGCCGGTAGGAGCTGCGAACTCTCCGGCCGTCTTGCCGTTTCTGGGCCAGGCGCGATGTCGCCGGCCAGATAACCCGATCACGATCGCCTGGGACGGCGGGCCCGCGGCCTCTTGTCGGGGCCTCGCACGTCGGGTTGGGGCGGGTTCTTCCGGAAGTACTCCAGGAACGCCCCGGTCTCCATCGTTCGAGCGTTCGCGATCGGGATGTACGGGAGACGGTTTCCGTCGTCGCCGAAGGGCCAGTCTTCTCGAGTCCTGGCCAGGTAGCGGATGGTGTCGCCGGTGGCGTGCTGGGCGATGCCGAGCTCGACGAGCAGGCGCGCGCCGGTCTCGAAGGTGACGAACGGCGGCAGGTTGTCGGAGGTGCTCACCATGCGGGATGCACCCCCGCGGGACCTTTTCGGAGTCCCGCAAAAACGCGTAGTCTCACTACGAACCCTTCTAGCGGAGTGGTTCACGTGGCCGCTTGTCTTCGCAGGTCGGCGGCCATAAGGGCGGTCGGCCGGTGTGATGAACCGGTCGGCCGCTATTGATCAAACGCCCCAAGTCGTCACGGGCTACGCATTGCTTCCCTTCCTCTCTTCACAGCAGGTGCTGGTTCGGTGTCATTGCTGCCAGTTTGAACTCCGGCAGTTCAACCACGGTCACGCCCGCCGCTTCGAGGATCTCCGTGCCGTCGGCGCCGGGGACGAACGTGTCAGGCTCCCGCCACGCGGTCACCACTCGCCGAACCTCAGCGTCGATGAGGAGTTGAGCGCAGGCGCGGGGACGTGAAGCGCGCCGCGCGCACGGTTCGAGGCTGGAGTACACCGTCGCTCCGGGCAGCCGCAGATCCCCCGCAGCCTTGGCGAGAGCGGCCTCCTCGGCGTGTAGGTGCGGGTCACCCCCTTCACGGGAGTAGCCGCGGGCCACCTCCATGCCGTCAGCGTCGACGATGACGGCGCCGACGGAGAACGCTGTGCTCGACGGCGGGCACTCAGCAGCCAGATCGCACGCGATGGCGAGCCACAGGGCGTCGTTCACGCCGCCACCTGTCCGTCGCTGGTCTCCTTCGGGGCATAACGCAGAAGGATCACGTCGCCGATTTGCTGGGAATCCAGCAGGTGCATGCGGTGCAGCGGGCCGCCCGGGTAAGGGCCTTCGCCCAGCATGCGCGGCGCGTCAGGTTGGCCAACTAGGAGCGGAGCGACAACGAGATGGAGTTCGTCGGCCAGCCCCTGCCGCAGGAACTGGGTGTGGACCCGCCCGCCGCCCTCGACCATCAGTCGACGTACCCTGTGTTCCGAGTGCAGATGCTCGAGCAGCATCTCCCATCGCTTCACGATCGGCATCGTGTACACGTCCGCGAGATCTCCGACAAGGCCACGGGCCTTCTCGGTCGCTTCCTGGCCAGCCGCGTAGACGGCCTTTCGTCCGCCGTAGTGCCAGAATTTCCAGTCAGGGTCCAGATCCCCGCTGGCCGTCACGGTGACCTTCAACGGGTACTCCGGCAGGCCGGCGGCCTTCCTGTCGGCGCGCCGCTGCTCCGACTTCACCAGCAGCCGCGGGTTGTCCAGGCGGAGCGTGTTAGAGCCGACGAGGATGGCATCGCACGAGGCGCGCACCGCGTCCACGCGGTCGAAGTCGGCATCGTTGGACAGCAGCAGCCGGTCCTCACCGGGCCGCGTGTCGAGGTAGCCGTCGATCGAGACGGCCGCGGACAGCAGTACATGCGGGCGGGGCACAGTCAGCTCCTTCACTGGGCAGGGTGGTAGAGGATGCGGTCGAACGCGGAACGGAACTCCCTGACGCCTTCTGTGGACGGGGTCGCGGCGAGTGTCACGTCCAGCAGGCCGAGCTGGTCGATGATGCGGGCAGAACTGGTCTCCGCGGCGATCTGTACCGCCTCCAGCCCCACCACCGCAGCCTGCTCGATGTCGCCGACGCCGGCATGGGAGCGGGCTGCGCGCGCCAGGTACACGCCGCGGTCCCGCCGATACCCGGCCGGTAGCGCCTCCAGCGCGTCACGGAAGCCGGTCACGGCCTGCTCGTGATACCCCAGATCCGCCAGTGACCGGGCGCGGGCAGTGTGGATGTACGCCGCATCCAGCCATGACCCCCACACGCCGTCCCGATCCGCACGATCGAGGAGGAGAAGCGCCTCGTCGTAGCCGCGTAGTGCTTCCAGCTTTTCGCCGAGCAGGGAATGTCCGTGCGCCTGGTGCATCACCGCGATGACCTCCAGTCGCGACCCCGTCGGGGCGGTGCGCCGCGCGGCCGTTGCGAGGCCGAGCGCATCACTGCGGTGCCCCATGTCCGCCGCCAACTGTGCCTTTCGGCCCAGGATGTACGCAGTCAGTTCTGTGTCACCGGCTATGTGGCTGTCGTCCAGGGCTCGAGCGGTGTGCGCGTAGGCGGCCCGTTCATCCCCGATGTCCTGCGACAGCCATCCGGCGAGCTCCTCGAACCGGGTCTCCAGCTCGAGGAGCCGGTCAGCATCCCTCCCGCGCGCATTGCGGCGCCGCACGGTCAACTCGCCGAGCTTCTGCGTGATGGCCGGCAAGACGGTACGCGGGCCCATCAGATTGTCGGTCTGAATGAGGACGCGCCGCACCTGCGCGAAGTGCTCGATCGGCGTGGGCGCAGACGAGCCGACGGGGGAATATGGCGCGGCAAACGCCGGAACAGGAAGGCTGACAGCGGCCAGACCGACCAGGCCGGACGCAAGGACAGCGCGGCGGGGCACGGGCACGAATCGGATCCCTTCAGGAGTACGGCAGGGGACGACCAACGTGTCCGTGTCGTCTCCCGGCGAGCCTGCCTGCTGCGGCCCTGGGAAGGCCAGCGTGTCCATACCGCTGGCCACATGGCCCGGCAGGCTGGCCACATGAACGCGAGGCGCCTGCGTGCCGACTCCCGCCTCCTGTGCGGCCACATCCCAGCCGCGCAGGAGCACCCCGCAGACGTCCAGCGCTGCATCCAGCGCCACGGCGGCATGACGAGGCACCGGGCGTTCGGCACGTTCGAACTTCGCCAGGTAGGAGGCGTTGTACGTCACCCGCGCGCTCAGCCCGGATAACGACATGCCGCGCGCCTCACGCGCCTTACGCAGGTCGCATCCCCACCGGTGCCACGGGCCGGCCTCCGGCGTCAGCTCATTGGGCCTTTGCGCCATGAGCTGCCTCTCCATCCCCCGCCTCACGGCGGCATTTCGGCGCTTCTGTCCGCTACCGCATGTGTCCTGTGTGGCCAGCCGACGGGGCCTCATGTAGCCCCTCCCGCGGCCTGTGGTCTGCGACTTACAACGGATCTGCCAGCAGATCTCACCGTAGCCGCGGACCGCTACAGGCCCCAGGAGATGCCGTGAACGAGACCTCGCACGAAGCCCGTCAACTGTCGTTCCCGTCCTTGCCGGGATCCTCATCGGCCGCTCCCTTCTTCTGCGCGAGGTCAGTTCGCCGACCCGGGCGGAGCACACGGGAGTCGAAGTACTTGTCGACCTCCTTGGTCGGGTACTTCGCGCGGGTGGTGCCCGGCGTGATGACCGCCGATGGGAACTCGGGGTCGGACTTGGCGATTCCGTGCACGCGCTGGCGACTCAACCCGCATCGCTTTGCGATCTCCGGGATGGTCAACAACTCGGGGACCTCCTGTTCGTGGTTTTCGGGCATCTCGTCTCCGCTCAGTATGACCAACCTGTTTGACAATGTCCAACAGGTGGTGCACTCTCGTATCAGCAAAACAGAACGACCCCGGGCCAGCTTTCGCCGGACCGAGGTCGCTTGTCCCGAGCGGTGGTGGAACACCGCAAAGGACTTGGAAACGCCCTACCTGCCCAAACAGGAGGATCGATCCGTCATGAAGGATCGCACACAGCGTGCCGCCATGGCACTGCACCCCAGCGACAACGTCACCAAGGTTCACCCCGACCCCGTCATCGACGAAGCCCTGCGCCAGGTCGTGGCCGGCCAGATCGGACCGCGGAAGCCCGGTGTCGTCTACGACAACGCCGACGGCATCTACGAGGTCCTCGAGGTCACCACCGACCGCGACCAGGCCCGCCGCATCCTGAAGCGTCGCGCCGCCCAGTTCGCCATCGTCGTCCACGACCGTTCCGCCGACACCGTTGGTGCGATCGGCACCGCATGGACCGGCTCCGACCGCGTCCTCAAGGCGGTGGCCTGAGATGGCGAACACGACCCGCATCGACATGGCGAACCCCGACGGTGACGCCATCCGCACCGCTGCCGACAACGGGCAGAACCTCGAACTCCACGACTCCACCCGCCCGGACGTCGCCCCGATCGTTCTCGACGACTTCCTGATGGCTGTCATGCGCGGGGAGGTGGACTGAGATGGGCATCTTCCACGACCCGATGCGTGCCGGTATTGCGATCATCCGCGCCTTAGCCGGTCTCGACCCCCGGACCCCGGGTGCGCCGACCGTCGCCCGGCTCGCGATCCTGACCGACCGGGGAGACGAGATCATGCGGATCGAGCTCACCGAGGCCGGTGTCGAGAACGCGGTCACAGTCCTTGAGGACGCTGCAGACCGTGCCGCCCAGGACGCCCACCTCGCAGCCCTTGAGCCCAGCCAGTGGTCCGCAGCCGCAGTCGCACACACCCACCCCCAGATCTACGCCGACGTGCAGGACCTGTTCGACGGCATCGACCCCCAGGACCTCCTCGACGACGTCTTCAACTCACAGGACGCCGACGCCTCCCTGGTCGCGTACGAGCAGCTCGTCACCGGCGAGTGGGACGGGGACGTGCTGTGACCGCCGAAGAGCAGCAGGCCAACACTGACGCCGCCGCCGAACTGCAGGCAGCTCTGGAACGGAACGCCGAGGCCCTCAGGGCTGCTGCGGAGGCATCCGAAGCCCTCGCGAAGCTCCTCGGGGGCCAGCAGTGACCACCAACCCCGTCCACACCGACGGCAACCAGGTCCCGCCCCTCGACGACGACCTCGCCTACGTCCTCGACCGCCTGACCGGAATCCACGCCGGGATCAACCTCATCCGCGACGGCATCCGCCTCCTCGCCCTCGACCGGCACAGCGCCGACAAGACCCAAACCCTCCTTGCCGCGCTCGCCGGATCATCCGACGGCACCGACATCCTCACCGCCCTCGCCCACCTTGTGGCCCGACTCTCCACCGCCGACACCAACCCGTGCCTCCGTCAGCTCCCCCTCGACCAGCAGAAGGCCGCCCAGCAGCACGGCGAAACCGCCCTGTTCGACCTTACCGACCCCCAGCTTCACCAGCCCGCATCCGAAGCCTCCGGCGCCATCGCCAGCCACTAACCGAAAGGACCGCTCATGGGATCCGCCGACCGCTGGCCCGACCTCACCGGCAAGAGCTGGGCGAACAAGACCACCCCCGAGATGACCGACGCCGAGGTCAACGACGCCCGCGCCACCTTCGAGTCGGTCGGCCGTAGTGACTACGAGGGCGAGTGGCTGCGACGCCACGGACTCCCCGAGAACTACGGCGACTGACCACCCAACCCCACGGGGGTCCGGCCGAGCCGACAGACCGGACCCCCACCCCAACCGAAAGGACCCGCCATGACCGCCACCCCCGCCACCGACGAGCAGCGGCGCGAGGCCCGCAACCTTCGCCGCCGCGAGCAGCGCCGCGTTGAGGGACGACTGCGCATGGGCCGCCACGCCGCCAGCGAACTCATCAGGTACGGCAAGTGGGACGGCGACGAGCCCGCCGCGACCGTGCAGGACGTCATCGGCCAGACCGACGCCATGTACGGCGGCTACCTCAAGAACATTCCGCTCACCGAGGCAGAAGCCGAGATCGCGCTCGGCTTCGCGAAGAACCTCGAGGCGTCGTTCGAGGACAACCAGCGCCCCGTCCGCGAGGCTGCGCGCCGCATTCTCGCCGCCTGAGCGGCACGTCCGCCCCGATGCGGGGTCCGGTCGCCGAGCCGACAGACGACCGGACCCCGCACCCCCAACCATCAGCCCGCCGCACACCCGGAAGGACCGGCCATGACCACGCAGACCACCACCTGGCCCGAGGGCGTCATCGCCCGCTACATCACCGTCGCAGGGGAGGCCCTTTCCGACCCCTCGATCTGCACCGAAGTCATCAGCCACGCGGATGACTACGACACCGCGCGCTGCACGCCCTGCGGGTCCACCGCCACCTACGACATGGAGATCGCGCGCTTCTTGGCCAAGAAGCGCGGCGGCGACCCCGACTGCCTGTCGCTCGCCGAGCCGTCTCGCCTCGCTTGGGAGTGGGCCCAGACGCACGCCGAGAAGTGCCGCGCCATGCCGAAGCCGACCGCCTGACCCGGCCCGCCCTGTCGTCCCCAGCCCCGCCGGCTGGTGGCGGCAGAGAGGCCCGAACCAACCGGAGCCCGCACCACCAACCGAAGGAGAACCCCATGCCCAAGTTCCACACCACCACCGAGATCAGCGACGCTCAGGCCACCGGCACCCAGTTCGCCACCGTCCAGGCCGAGACCAGCCAGGAGGCGGTGGCCAAGGTCGAGCAGCACCTGCAGGACAAGGGCTGGACGACAGGGCAGACCGACGCCCACCCGGCTCGCTGACCCCACCGCCCTGGAACACGGCGCGAGGCTGCCGGATCGACTCCGGCCCAGGGCACTCCCCGAACCACCCACCAGCTCAACACCCGGAAGGAGCACCACCGTGACCCCCGCCCAGTTCCGCAACCAGCACGGCAACCCCACCACCTGGACCGACAGCGACATCGACAGCTACCAGGTCATCGCCGAGACCAGCCACGAAACCCGCCTCGCCTTCCGGATGCGCCGCCTCACCTACCCCGCCTACCAGGCACTCCAGGCCATCCACCACCTCAGCACCAGCCGCACCGCCACCATCGCCGGCATCGCCCTGGTCGTGTTCGCGTGGCTGGCAGCCCCCACCGTCATCGCCACCGCATTCATGCCCGTCGGCCTCTACCTCACCTTCGCCTGGGCCATCGACGGCAACGAGAAGGCCTGCCCGATCTGCCGCCACAACCACCGCACCCCGACCACCGCCTGATGCGCAGCCGACTCGGCGGATACGCATTCGCCGCCCTCACCCTCCTCGCCATCTACGCCGACCAGGCATGGCCCGCACTCTTCTGCCTCGCCGCCACCGCACTCACCTGGAAAGGACACCGAACCCGATGACCACCGTGACAACCCAGTGGCACGACGGCATCGAGCTCAACGGCGTCCCCTACCCCACCCGCAACGACGCCCCCAGCGTCCAGGGCGACAGCGACGACGCCTACAGCCTCCCGTCCGACCTGGTCGACTACGCCCGCGCCATCCACGAAGCCGGACACGCCGTCGCCGCACTCATCGGCGGAGCCCACCTCCACCACGCACAAATCGTCAAGGGACCGGCAACCACCCCCGAAGGCGGAGTGACCCACGCCTGCAACCTCGCCGACGGCCACGCCTACGCCACCTACTCCGCGGCAGGCGAACGCGCCGTCGACCGGTGGCTCCGCGAAGACGGCCTGTGGACCCCCGAGCGTGCCGTCGCCAACGAAGTCGGCGCCCGCGGAGACCGGAACTCCTTCCTGGCCATCAACCCGCACGTCGGATTCGGCGACAAGGAGATCGACTACACGGTCGTCCACGACCTCGCCGACCACGCCCTGGACCAGCACTGGGCCGCTGTCACCCGCGTCGCCCATGCCCTCAACCACCACACCCACCTCGCAGGCGATGAAATCGCCCACATTGCCGGGCTGCCCAACCGGCGCCGCCCCTCCTGCACCGCCTGACCCGAAAGGACACCGAACCCGATGCTGAAGAAGTTCCGCGCCAACCAGCGCCACGCCCGCCTCATGAACATCGCCACCGACCTCATCCTCGGCCGGGACGCCGACGCCCCCACGACAGACGAATTCATCGCTCTCGCCTTCGGCCGCTACGAGCTCCGCATCACCGAGGACGAAGCGTTCGACTACCTCAACGCCGGCCTCGTCCACCACGGACGGAAGCCCCGCCCTACGCCCCAGGCCACCGTCTGACCACCCGCACCAACCACCGAAAGGACACCGATCCCGTGACCACCACCCCGGCCGGCGCGCAGCCGCCCACCGCCCCCATCCTCGGGGACTGGCAGCCCCTGCCCAACGCCGGGGCCACCACCCACACCCCGGACCAGCCCAACCCCATGTTCGACCGCCTCCTCTACGGCAAGACCGTCGCCGACTGGGCCATCCGCATTGTCCTCGTCGCCGTCATGACCGCCGCCCTTGCCGTTGGCACCTGGTCCATCTACACCCTCCTCACCACCACCTTCCACGTCCCCGACTTCATCGCCCTTCTCGGCTGCGGCATGTTCGACGGCGCCGCCCTCTTCTTCGCCCTCCTCTCCCAGCGCTACGCCACCACCACCGACAGCGGCCTCGCCCCCCGCACCGCCATGCTCGCCATGGTTACCGCGTCCAGCTGGGTCAACTGGAAGCACGCCCAGCTCGAGCACTGGGGAACCGTTGGCGGCGTCATCCTTGCCGCGGCCCCCGGCATCGCCGAGCTCGCGTTCCTGATGTTCCACAAGTTCGCCCACCGCGAGACGCTCCGGAACCTCGGCCGCGTTCCCCAGGCGCTCCCCACGCTCGGCAAGTGGGCGTGGATGGCGCACCCGTTCCGCGCCCGCAAGACCGTGGACGCTCACATCAAGGCCGCGCTCACCGAGCACGAAGCGGTCGCCCAGCGGCGTGAGGACCTTGCCGCGGACCGCGCCGAGGCCATCATCACGGTCCACCGGTCCACCACCGACGTGACCCTGGACCGGACGGACCGGACCACGGACCGCGGACCGCAAGCCCTGGACCGAGCAGAGACGAACGGACCGTCACAGGTGGACCGGACCGAGGACCGCCCGGCCATCACTGGTGGACCGGACCGTGGACCGTGGACCGCCCCGGCCGTCCGGACCGCGGACCGTCTGGACCGGACCGCGGACATGGACCGTGACCCGGCCCCGGTCCGGACCACTGGACCGGACCGCCCTGCCCTCCCCGCATCCCGGACCACTTCCGGTCCGGTCCAGACCGACGCCGCAACCACGCCGCAGACGGACCGCGGACCGGTCCACGAGCAGAACACGAACCCGGACCACACCGCCCGGTCCGCGGACCACGATGCAGCGGACCTGACGCTGACGGACCTCGAACGGACCGCCATCGAGACGCTGCGGACCGCGGACCGGTCCATCAGCAAGCGGTCCATCAGCGACGTGATCCGCAACGAACTCGGCGGGTCCATCGCCTCGGACCGCGCGGTCCAGATCGCCCGCCACTTCCGCACTCTGCGTACCGCTGCCTAGGACGAAGGAGCCCACCCCGATGACTACCGCGCTCGCACTCTTCCCGTTCGCCAGCCCCGACCTTCGTCCCACCGGAACCGACGCCCTTGAGACGACCGAGACCCGCACTCCGGACCTGGACATGGAGGAGATCCGCGCCGAGCTGTACGCGGCCCTCCAGAACATCGAGAACCTGCGCCACCAGCACCCCTACGAGGCCTCCGGATACGCCGGCAATCCCCTCTAGACCACCCACTCAGAACTCTCATTGAAAGGAAGTGCAGGAGGTGAGCGCAGACACGATCTTCTCGATCGATCCCAGCTCGACAACACCCGCGACCACTACGGTGGGTGACGGTGTGGGTGGCGGGGCGGGGCGGGGCGGAAGCGAAAACGGCTCACAAGGGCCCCTGGTGGTCGTTCAGCAGCCCCGCAGCGTTTCCCCGCCCCGCCCCGCCCCCCGCCAATCTCAGGGCAACACAGACAATTCTCTACGTAACGGATACGCGGCTATCTCACACAGCGTGAGCGGAGAAGCGGCGGCGATCGGGGTCGGGTTCCTTGTCGCTGGCCCGGTCGGCGCCATCATCGGCGGCGTCGCCGGCCCCGCTCTTGCTGCCGCCGCGATGTGGCGCAGCAGGCGCCGCGAGCACGACGAGAACACCAACCAGAACGGTGCCGGTGCCGGAAGTTCGGGCCGCGACTCCTCCGGGAACGGGCGCGGAAATGGCGGCCGGAACAACGGCGGCGGGGGCAGGAACAACAGCCCGGGCGGCGGCCAGCACTGCACGCCGAACGGCAACGGAAACGGAAACGGTCGCGGGAACGGGACCGACGGGACCGGGAATCACCGGAAACCGAAGACGAAGGACCCGGTCGCCGACAAGCTCGCCAAGCTCGGGAAGGACCTCGGCGACAAGCTGAAGAACCGCGACAAGACCGACAAGACGCCGAAGAACGGGAAGGGCGACGGCTCGGGCAAGGGGAAAGGCGGCAACGACCCGAAGGGCGGCGGCGGGAAGGCCGGTGCTGACGGCGGGGCGAAGGGTCTGAAGGACGGCCTGAAGGACGGGCTGAAGCTGAATGACCGGGGCAAGCAGCCGAGCAGCGAGCGGCCGTGGCGTGACCGAGGCGACAAGGACAAGAAGAAGCGCGGGAACGACGACGCCTCGTCGACCACGGCCCGCGACGGCCTCGACCCGAAAGCCCCGAAGGGCCCGAAAGGCGGCGGCGATCTCCCGCCGAAGCCCGATTACGACCCGGACGAATACATCGATGCCGAGCTCGTCGACGACGACCTGCCCCCGAAGCCCGACGACGCACCCGGCGAGGTCATCGACGCCGAGGTCATTGACGAGGACCGGATCGCGCTCGTCCGCGCGAAGCGCGAAAGGCAGCGCCGCCGCGAGGCAACCGCCCTCGGCCGAAAGGCCGCCGAGCAAGCGGCACGGGACGGCCACGCCGGCGACCCCCGCAAGGTGAAGCTCGAAGTGATCCGCCAGGCCAACCACCACGTCGACGTCGAACTACACCATGAAGACCACCTGCTCGCCCTGACCGCAGCAGCCAAGAAATCGAGGACTACCCCCGTGAACTACCCCGCGATTCAGGCCGCACCGACTGGCACCCGCACGGCCGGCGTCGCCATCGCGCGACAGATCGACTTCCGAGGTTCGACGTCCTTCGCGATCCTGCGCGCCATGGCGGAACAGCTCGCCCATGGCCTGCACAGCGACGACGACGCCGACATGGCGGATCACATCGTCGAACTGACCGGCATTCCGAACATGTGCAAGAACCTGTCGACCGCCGTACAGGAAGCCGGCCGCGCCCTCGCACGCACAGCACCTCTGCACCCGTCCGTGATCAAGCACCTGAACAACGCCGCCGTGGCAGCCCGGACAGCTGGCGTGATGGCCGAGAACATCATGGTCGTCTTCGTCCAATCACACCGCGAGGACATCATCCGCGTCCTCGACCCGCGCATCGGCGAGGAACGGTGGAACATCCGCAACGCCCCCGGAACGCTCGACGCCGCGAAACTGCGCGCCGCGATCGCCTCGGCACACTCAGCACGTCTTGCCCTGCCTGCTGGTAGCTCGTCGGGCGGTGGCGGCCAGAAGGGCGGCAGCAAGCTCGTACCGGCCTCGGACGGCAGCACAAAGAAGCTGATCAACCTGATGAAGGGCTTCAACCGCGGCCACATGGTCACCGTCCTGTCCGAAGTAGCCGGCTCGGCCGCCGGCGTGGAGGCCGTCGCCGACTCGATCACCAAGCTCTACCGGCGCATGACGAAGACATGGCCGACCGAGGGCGTCGTCGACGACACCGTCCTGCGGACCGCCGGGCAGGTCGCCCGCATCTCCTCCGAACTCAGGAAGGCGATCAAGGCGGCACAGAAGGCACACCAGCGTGAGCTGCGCCTGAACGCCAAGGGCCGCGCCGGCAAGGGGGCGCACGCCGAACGGAAGTGGGACGTCGTCGGCCGACCCGGGTCGTCCGAGTAACCAAGAAAGGAGACACACCATGTCCAGTGCAGAACTGCCGGTGACGCTCACCGACAAACCGAAGCGATGGGACTTCTCGCGAGACGCCGTCACCCCCGGACGGCTCGTTGCGTGGGGCAGCGAACTTGCTGTCGCCTCCGCGCTCGTCGCCCCGCTCGCCAACATTCCGTGGGAAGCCGGCGCCGGTGCCGGCGTCATCTGCACGGGCGCCGCGGTCATGTACGAGAAGGCCCGCGGGTCATGGCGGCGCGTCACCGTCGCCCGGGCCGCCTCATGGCTGTCCATGACCGGCTGGCTGTCGTACACGCTCGCCGAAGGCCCGACCCTGCTGAAGATGGCGTTCGGTGGAGCCATCTGGGCAACTGGGGCGGCCGTGAACATCGGCATGGACCGGTGGGGCGAGGAAACCCGCGCCGCCGAGAAGGAACTCGACCGCCGCCTGGAGCAGGGACAGCAGATTAAGGGCGCGCAGGACTCATGGGCATGCCTCCTCGATGACGTGTGCGGCATCGAGGGCGCCGTTGCCGACCCGATCGTCGACAAGTGGCCGAGCGGCGCCGGGGAGACCGTGAAGATCACCCTTCCGGCGCACATGAACATCGACGCCCTCCGCGGGTACGAAGCCGCCCTCGCCGGGGCCCTGCACCTGCCGAAGGGAGGCGGCGTGAGCTTCAACGCCGGCGGCCCGAACGTCCCCCGGAACGTGGTCTTCATCGCGATCACCCGGAAGAACATGATGTCCGGCGCGATCCCGTACCCGAAGCTGACACCGACCACGATCAACAAGCCGGTCGGGTTCGGTGTCATCGGAAACGGCGACGAAGCTGGCCTGAACCTGAAGGACGAAGGGTTCATCGCGATCGGCGCCCAGGGATCCGGCAAGACCGCCCTGATGAAGACGCTCGGCCTCGGCCTCGTCCGCTGCGTCGACGCGATCGTCATCGACCTCGACACCTCGGCGAAGATGTCCGCGGTCTTCGTGAATCCGTACCTGCGGTACGGCATCGGACGCCCCCTCATCGACTGGCCGGCCACGACCGCAGACGAGTGCCGCCTTGTGATCCAGGCAGCGCAGGCAGCCATCGCTGCGCGCAAAACGGAGTACGCCGACCTTCTTGAGGACGAGGACGTCGACAACCTGCCTGCGCGCCCGGACATCCCCGCTATCCACATCCGCGTCGACGAAACAAAGTCGATGCCGGACGACGTCCTTCAGGGCATCGACTTCATCATCGAAGAGGGCCGCTCGGTCAACGTTCGTGTGAGCAACACCGGGCTGCGCGCGACCCGCGAGTACATCACCGGCACGATGGACGAGCTCACCCCCGGCCGTATCGGCCTGCGAACGAACAACTCGTCTGAGCTGCAGATGCTGTTCCCCGACGCCGGCGCCCCCGACATGGCGATCTTCACCGACCCGGGCACCGTGGCGTACATGTCGACGACGAAGGGCCCGTTTCAGCCGACGCCAGCAAAGGCGTACGCCACGATGGCCGAAGCGTTCAACGAGGGCAGCGACGACTACGCGCGGATGCAGTCGCTGTTCATGGACGCGGCACGCGAGCTCTCCCCGATCCGCCCGGACATAGACGAGGTCACCGCCCGGGCGATGGGCCTCGCCTGGTCGCAGCGCTGGGCCCGCATCATCCCGAACCTGCGTGGCGACGCACACGGCAACGTCACCCCCGACCGGATGCACGAGTCAGTGTGGGAGCTGTACAGCTCATGGGAAACCCCGGTGTCGCCTGCGCTGCTACTCGACCCGGGCGAGGCGCCCGCGTCCGGGAAGAGCGCCGACATCCCCCGCCTGACCGAGGCTCTGATCGATGAAGACGAGCTCGAGCGGGCCGCACAGCAAGAGGCTGCGATCGAGCTTGCGAAGTCGTCGCCGCGCCCGAAGTCAAACGACGAACTCGCGCTCGAACTGTTCGCGGCACAGGGTCGACCGGCCAAGCCGTCCGAGATCTACCCGCTGATGGTCAGGGCTGGCTACGACAAGTCGGACCGAACCTTCCGTGACCTGTGCACCAAACTCGGCCTGCAGGACAAGCTCGTCAGGGGCGATGATGGAACCTACGCGGCCCCTGAGAGCGGTGAGGTTCCCCATGCAGCCGGACGAGTTCCCGGACCTGAAGATGACGCCGATGGACGAGGCGATGCTCCACATGGCTGAGCTGATTGGCGGCCTGAAGAAGGCCGGGCTCAGCGAAGACTCGGCGGTGCGGTTCGCCGCCATCTACTTCAACGAGCAGTCACGCAACGAGCCGGACATCGACTGATCCAGCACGCGACCAGGAAAGCCCCCGGGTCGTACCCGGGGGCTTTCTGTGTCCTCCCTCACCGCCCGCCGCTATGCAAAGGAACCCCCAATGAAGAACATCAGCTTGTCTGACGCGAAGCAGCCCACCCCAGACCGGACCGCCGCCCGTGCCGCCGCCCTTCAGATTGCCGATGCCGTCAACGAGGCCTACAGCCAGCAGGCCACCTCTGTCCGCGTTGACGACCCGGAGATCCCCTCCTGGAGGGATGGTTCGCGAATCGGCCCCACCCCGCCCGTAGCCCAGCCCGGCCAGCCCCCCATGTCGCAATGGGCCATCGACGCTAGCGGAGTCCTGAAAGCCGTCGGTGTCGTGTCACTCCCGGTCGGCGGAGCTCTCTGGATCGTTGGCCAGGTCGATCCGATGGCGCTCGGCATCATCTGCGGCACCCCGGTCGCCCTGGCCCTCGCCGTCGGCCGCCTCGTCGCCCGCATCAAGGCGACGGTCGAGGCCGCGCCCGCCCCCGTCCACCACCACTACAACGGCAACGTAACCGTCGACAAGCGCAGCATCCACACCCAGACCCGCGGCGTCATCGCCAACACCCGCAACCAGCTGCCCCGATGACCCCCGCGGTGCCCCGACCCAGCATGGTTACCGCCCGCCGAGAACACGACCAGTTCACACCATGGCTCGACCACCGGACAGGAGAGACGCCCTCATGATCACCACCATCGTCGCAGTCCTCGGCACCCTCGCCGGATCCGCCATTGCTCACCTCAGCCAGCGCTCCCAGCTCCGCATCGCC
>NZ_JBHVWS010000038.1:0-94430 GCF_042882185.1 Streptomyces sp. NPDC058239 | reverse complement strand
TTTTTTTTTTTTTTTGTTTTGGTGGGTGTTGTTTTTTTTTTTTATTAATCCGGCCCGCGCCCGGGGGGGGGGGGGGGGGGGGGGGGGCCCGGCCCCCCCCCCCCACCCCCCGCCCGTCCCTACACGTCCGTCCTGATCACCACGGCCAGTGTGCGCGGACCGTGCACGCCCTCCACCCGCTCCAGTTCGATGTCGGACGTGGCCGAAGGACCGCTGATCAGCGTCGTCGGCCGCTCCGGCACCAGCCGGGCCACCGCCTCCGGCACCCCGGCCTCGACCGTCGACAGGTCGACGACACACACATGCAGATCGGGAACGAGGGACAGCGCCCGCCGCCCCTGGTCCGGTGAGCCGTCCAGAAAGATCGTGCCGGTCTCCGCACAGCTGACCGCCGAGGCGGTGACGACCCCGTCCAATGCGTCGAGCCGGGGAGCCGGAATATCGGCGGAGTCCTGCTGGACCTCACCGTCGTACGCGTCGAGCCACGCCGCGTCGAGTCCGGCCGGCACACCGATCCGCCGGGCACCGCGCTCCCGCAGCACCTCGGCGACGACCTGCGCCGTGCGGTCCGCGGTGCAGGTGTGCACCTGTGCCTTGTAGTCGACGAGCCGGTCGGTGAAGAGGGCCAGGCGCTCGTCGTCGGGGACGCTGCGGCCGGTGCGGTAGGCGCGGCAGGCAGTGGTGTCCGGGGTCGGGGCGAGGGCCAGAGCATCCCTGATCCTGCCCAGCACCGTTTCGCGAGCGGTCGTCACTTCTCCTCCTCCTTATTCTTCCGGTTCTGCTCGTGCTCGTCGGCGGCGGCCCGCATCGTCGCGGCGCCTTCGGCCGATGCCAGCCAGGAGCGGAAGGACTGCTTCGGCGGGGCGGCGGTGTCGCGGCTGTCGCTCCAGCCGTTGAACGGCGGCGGCAGGTGCGAGATCTTCCCGTCCCGCCCGGCGATGACGCGGCCGATCGCCGCACCCTTCTGCGCGGCGGTGAACAGCCTCGGCCTCTTCATCACTCCGGCCGCGGCCTTCATGGCCAGCTTCTCCGCCGTCGTACCGGACTGCTCGGTGTGCTGGTGGCGCAGCTCGACCAGCAGCGACGGAATGTCGATCTTGACCGGGCAGGCGTCGAAGCAGGCACCGCAGAGGCTGGAGGCGTACGGCAGAGAGCTGTTGGGGTCGTTCTTGGCCGCGTGCATCCCGGCGAGCTGCGGGGTGAGGACCGCGCCGATCGGTCCGGGGTACGTCGATCCGTACGCATGACCGCCGGCCCGTTCGTACACCGGGCAGACATTGAGACAGGCCGAGCAGCGGATGCAGTTGAGCGCCTCGCGCCCGATCCGGTCGGCGAGCGCGGCGGTGCGGCCGTTGTCGAGCAGGACCAGATGGAAGTCCTGCGGTCCGTCGCCGGGTGTCACACCGGTCCACATCGAGGTGTACGGGTTCATCCGCTCACCTGTGGAGGAGCGCGGCAGCAACTGCAGGAAGACTTCGAGGTCCTGATAGCGCGGCAGCACCTTCTCGATGCCCATGACGGTGATCAGGGTGTCGGGCAGGGTCAGGCACATGCGGCCGTTGCCCTCGGACTCGACGACACAGAGGGTGCCGGTCTCGGCGATACCGAAGTTGGCGCCCGAGATCGCCACCTTGGTCGTCATGAACTTCTGACGCAGATAGGCGCGGGCCGCGGCGGCGAGATGCGCGGGTACGTTGTCGAGGCCCGGGTCGACGCCCGGGATCTCCTTGAGGAAGATCTGCCGGATCTCGTCGCGGTTGCGGTGGATCGCCGGCACCAGGATGTGCGACGGCTTGTCGTGCGCAAGCTGGACGATCAGTTCGGCCAGGTCCGTCTCGTACGGAGTGATGCCGACCGATTCGAGGTGCTCGTTGAGGCCGATCTCCTGGGTGGCCATCGACTTGACCTTGATGACGTCACCGCTGCCCGTCGCCTTGACCAGCCGGGTGACGATCTCATTGGCCTCGACTCCGTCGCGCGCCCAGTGGACGGTGCCGCCGCGCTCGGTGACCTTGCGCTCCAGTTGTTCCAGGAGTTCGGGGAGCCGGTTCATGGTGTCGGTCTTGATGGCCGAGCCGGCGTCGCGCAGCTCTTCCCAGTCGGGCAGTTCACCGGTGACATTCAGGCGTTTGGTGCGGATCGTGCGGGTGGCCCTGCCGAGATTGCGGCGCAGTTGTTCATTGCGCAGTTCGTCGTGGGCCGCATCGGGGAACGTCCGGTCGCCGCGCAGATTTCCCGTTCCGTACGGGGAACGGGGCGGGGTGGCGGGCATGCCGAGGAAGGTGCTGCTCATCGGACGGCCTCCGTCGGGACGTACGGCGAGGTGCGGGTGGAGGAGAGGATCTGCGCCAGGTGCAGGGTGCGGGTGCCCGACTTGATGCGGGAGAGCCCGCCGCCGATGTGCATCAGACAGGACGAGTCGCCCGCCGTGCAGACATCGGCTCCGGTGGTGGCGATGTTGCGCATCTTGTCCTGGAGCATGGCCGTCGACGTCTCGGCGTTCTTGACGGCGAAGGTGCCGCCGAATCCGCAGCAGGAGTCGGCTTCGGGAAGCTCGACGAGGTCGATGGAGTCGACGGCGCGGAGCAGCTTCAGCGGCTTCTCGCCGACCCGGAGCATGCGCAGGGAGTGGCAGGTGGGGTGGTACGTCACCCGGTGCGGGAAGTACGCGCCGACCTGGGTCACGTCCAGGACGTCGACGAGGAGTTCCGACAGCTCGTACGTCTTGGCCTTGACGGTGGCGACACCCGCGCGCAGCGCCGCGTCCCCGTACCGCTCGGCGACGATCTCGTGCTGATGGCGGACCGAGCCCGCGCACGATCCGGACGGCATGACTACGGCGTCGATCGACGCGTCACCGAACTGCTCGGCGAAATTCCGCACCAGGGGCACGGGTTCGCGCTGGTATCCGGTGTTGACGTGCATCTGACCGCAGCAGGTCTGTCCCGGCGGGAACACCACGTCATGGCCCAGGCGGGCGAGCAGGACCGCAGTCGATTTCACCGCCTCGGGGAAGAGCGTGTCTCCCAGACAGGTGGCGAAGAGTCCGATGCGCATGGGGTCTCTCCGATCGATTCTCCAATTTTTATGGTCTGACCATACTACCCTCGGTCCGGAACGTGAAGGTCGCGGCACGCCGGAGCGGCGTGGGCATTCAGTCATGTCCCTGTCAATTTTCGGTGGAAGGCCGGCGCACCGGTCGTCGATCACCGTTCCTACAGCCGCTCGGAGCTCTCGTCGACGAGCGTGCCATGGAGGCTGCGGATGTGCTGCTCGACCAGGTCGGCAGCCTTCGCACCCTTGCCCGCGCGCACCAGCCGCAGGAGTTCGGTGTGCTCCGTGTTGAGCGCGGCGGCCGTGGCCGGCCAGTCCTCGGCCTCCTCAAGGGCTCGCAGGATCAGCGGGCGCACCGACTCGCGTACGGCGGAGGTGAGCGTGGAGGTCAGTTCATTGCCGGAGCTGCGGGCGATGTGTACATGGAACCGGGTGTCCAGGTCATTGAACTCGGGAACCTCGACATCCGGCTCCCCCATCCGTACGACCAGGGCCTCCGCCTCATCGAGGTCCTCCTTCGAGGCATGCCGCGCGGCCGCCTCGAAGCTCGACCTCTCCAGCACGACGCGCGCCTCCAGGACGTCATGGAGGCTGTAGCTGCCGAGGGCGAAGTGCAGACGCAGCAGCCGGCCGAGGGCGTCGTCCGGGTTGCGTACGATCCGCGCCCCGGAGTCCGCTCCCCGGCCCGGCTGGGCGACCAGCACACCGATGGTCTCCAGCACCCTCAGCGCCTCACGCAGCGCGGACCGGCTGACCCCGAGAACGGGCGCGAGCTCACGCTCGGGCGGCAGCCGGTCGCCGGCCCTGAGCTCACCGGCGAACACCCGCTGCTCGATGCTCTGGAGCACGAGTTCATGCGTACGGGACTGCCGTACAGGTTGCCACTCGACGGGCATCCGTCACCCCCTGCCTCGGCCGGAATCGTCCGGTTGCCGTCGTATCTGCTGCCCGATCTCCAACTATGTCACACATCACGTATGGTCGGACCAAAGGTCGCGACGTGCGGGACCGCCGGGGGCGGCCCTCGCGACGCCTGCGGTCTCTCAGTATGTGACGACGATGCGGCGGCCCACTCCGTCCACCTCGATGTTCCCGCCGAACGGGGTGGAGCCCATCTTTCGAGTCGCCGCGTACTCCACCGGTTCGAGCCCGAACTCCTCCCGCAGTCTGCGCAGTCCCGACTCAAAGGGCAGGGGCAGGATGCCGGGAAGACCGGACGAGGGCGACAGCACGGCGACGCGATCGCCCGGCCGGGGCTTGGCGGGGTACAGGCATGTCGACATCCGATGAGCGTATGTGCCGCGGTACCCGGGGTCCCTCGAATTTCTCGTTCAGTCGGCGAAGACCCCGTGGCGGCCCGCACCGCCCCCGAAGCGGTCGGCACCGGCCTGTGTCTCTCCCGCAGTCAGCGGCACCAGGCCGTGCCGGTACTCCGAGGCCAGGGCGTCCGGCTCGCTCAGACCGTGCTGCTCGCGCACCGAGAGCCGGTCGTGACGCAGACACAGCTGCGGGAACCCGGCGATCTCCCGGGCGAGTTGCTCCGCCGCACGGCGGGCTTCACCCGGCGGGACGATCCGGTTGGCGAGCCCGATGGCGTACGCCTCGGAGGCCGGGACCGGTCGCCCGGTGAGGATCATGTCCATGGCCCGGCTCTCACCGATCAGACGCGGCAGCCGCACGGTTCCGCCGTCCACGAGCGGCACCCCCCAGCGGCGGCAGAACACCCCGAACACCGCATCGTCCTCGGCCACCCGCAGATCGCACCAGACGGCCAGCTCCAGCCCTCCGGCCACCGCATGCCCCGCTACCGCCGCAATGACGGGCTTGCTCAGGCGCATACGGGTCGGACCCATGGGCCCGTCGCCCTCGGCCAGGACCTTGTTGCCGCGTTCCGTACCGATGCCCTTCAGGTCGGCACCGGCACAGAACGTGCCGCCCTCGCCCCACAGCACGGCGACGGCCGCAGCCGGGTCGTCCTCGAACTGGCGGAAGGCATCGGCCAGTTGGTCCGCCGTCGGGCCATCGACGGCGTTACGGACCTCGGGCCGGCTGAGGATCACCGTGAACACGGAGCCGTCGCGCTCGATCCGTACCGCAGGATCTTCGCTCATCGTTCGCCCTCCCACAGGGGATCGCGCAGTGCCCGGCGGAGGATCTTGCCGACCGGGGAGTACGGAATGGTTTCCACGAAGTGCACAGTCTTCGGAACCTTGTACCCGGCCAGCCGGGCACGTACATGTTCGCGCAGGGTGGCTTCGGATACCTCGGCTCCCGTTCGCAGGGCGACGAAGGCGGTGACGGCCTCGACCCAGGTGGGGTCGGGAGCACCGACGACAGCGCACTGGGCGACGGCGGGGTGGCTCGCGAGCGCATCCTCGACCTCGCGCGGGTAGACGTTGTAGCCACCCGTGATGATCATGTCGCTGCTGCGGTCGACGAGGTGGAGGTAGCCACGGTCGTCGAAGCGTGCGAGGTCGCGGGTGCGGACCCAGCCGTCGGGGCCGAGACTCTGCGCGGTCAGCCCGGGCTCGTTGTAGTAACCGGTCATGGCGAAGGGGGCCTTGACGCGCACTTCGCCGATCTCACCGGGCGCGACCGGGGCGCCGTCCTCGTCGGTGAGGGCGAGCTGCGCATCGACGGCGGGGTGCCCGGCGGCACCGAGCAGCGCGCCGCCCTCGGCGTGGTCGTCCTTGTCCAGCACGGTGAGGCACAGCGGCGCCTCGGTCTGGCCGAAGTACTGGACGAATCTGGGGCCCCAGGCGTCCAGAGCGTGCTCGATGAGCGGGCGCGGCATCGGGCCGGCGCCGTAGACGACGGTGGACAGCCGGGCGAGGTCCGCGCGCTCGGCCCGCCCTTCGGCGAAGAGCATGCCGAGCATGGTGGGGACGAGGTTGACGGCGGTCACCCCGTACCGGGGGATGGCGGCGAGGTATTCGTCCGGATCGAAGCCGCCGAGGACGGCCGACACGCCGCCCCGCACCCAGTACGGCAGCACGAAGGTGCCGCTGGCGTGGATGAGGGACGCGGCATGCAACATCACATCGTCCCGGCCCGGCGAGACGAGATTGGACAGGATGTTCGCGGTGATCGCGGCATAGCTCGCCTGGGTGTGCTGAGCCGCCTTGAGCGTGCCGGTGGTGCCGGAGGTGTAGAGGACGAGGATGACGTCGTCCGGCGCGGCGGGCAGCATCGGGTCGGTGGCGCTCGCCCCGCGCATCGCGGCCATCAGGTCGAGGTGGTCCGCATGAGTGGACTCCCCGAGGCAGGCGAGCCTCAACCCGGCCACCGACGAGCCCAGTTCGAGCGCCCGCTCGGCGAGATCGGGCCCGTACACCAGCAGTGTGACACCCGTGTCCCGGAGCATACGGGTGTGTTCGGCAGCGGAGAGCCGGCCGTTGAGGGGGACGCGGGCGGCACCGGCCTTGAGGCAGGCGAAGTCGACGGAGACGGACCACAGCCCGTTACCGAGGAGCAGCCCGACGCGGTCGCCCCGTGAGACGCCGAGGCCGGCCAGGACATGGGCGAGGCGGTTTGCGGCCTCGTCCACCTCCTCATAGGTGAGGGAACGGTCTTCGAAATGCACGGCGGTACGTCCTGCGAAACGCGCGGCACCGCGGCGAACCAGGTCTACAGCAAGCATGTGCCGGACCATAGACCCGCCAAATACAGTCCGTCCAGACTGTTTGTTGGTTCATTCCCGTGTCATAGGCTCGCGCCATGCCCCCCGTCACGCCACCCGCCCGACGCACCCAGCAGCAGCGAAGGGAGGAGACCCGGCAACGGCTTCTCGACGCCACGATCGAATGCCTGGTGGAGCACGGTTTCGCGGGTACGACCACCCAGCGGGTGCAGGAACGGGCCGGGGTGTCACGGGGCGCGCTGCTGCACCACTTCGCATCCAAGGCCGATCTGTTGGCGGCGGCGACCCACCATGTCGCCGAGCTGCGCCTCGCACACATCCGCGCCGAGACGGACGGGGGCGCCCCGCATCCGGAACACGGGCTCGCGCTGCTGCGTACCGCGATGTCGGGACCGCACTTTCTCGCGGGCCTGGAGCTGTGGCTCGCGGCCCGCACCGATCCCGGCCTCAAGGCGGCCCTGCTGCCCGCGGAACGGGAGGTGGGCGCCGCCCAGCGCGCCGTGATCTCAGGCATCTTCGGGCCGGAGGTCGCGGCGCGCGACGATTTCCCCATGTTCTGCGAATCGCTGCTGGTCCTGCACCGGGGGCTGGCGCTCACCAGCGTGCTTCGCGAGGACCCGGCGTTCGGGGACGAGATGCTGCGGCTGTGGGCGGAGCGCTTCCTCACCTGATTCACGTGATTCACCATGTTCGCCCGATCTGCCCGGTTCATCTGATCCGGTGGACCAATCTGATCCGGTGGACTCATCCGATTCTCACGCAACCGTTCTACGGTGGGCTGCGTGACCCAGACGAGCCCGCCCGGCTGGCATCCAGACCCCGGGTATACAGGAATTGGCCCCGTTCACGAACGCTGGTGGGACGGCAACCAGTGGACCGACCACCTCCGAGTGCCGCCCGCCACGATCCGGCGCCGCCGGATGCGTATCGGCATCACCGCAGGTGTGGTGGTGCTCGCCGCCATCGGGGGCGGCCTCTTTCTGCTGTCGGACGATTCCGGCGATTCGAAGGAGAGCGCGGCCACTGCCCCGTCCACCGCACCTTCCGGTGCGCCCGGCCGCGGGCCGGGCGCACCCGGAGGCGGCGGCGAGAGCCAGGCACCCGAGCAGCAGGTACCGCAGACCGAGGACGGCTACGCCACGGACCTGGCCAGCGGAATCAGCCTCCCGGTGCCCGACGGCTGGACGGGCAAGTCGGGCATCGCGGGCGCGGGAGTGACCACGGGCGAGTACGCCTGTCCCGGCGACACGGCCCAGGAGTGCGTGCGCGGCGGGGTGTTCTCCATGCCGGCGAAGGCCCTGAAGCTCGACACCACAACGGCGAAGGCCACGGCGACGAAGGACATCTCCGCCAACGCGACGGAGTCCTACGGCGAGAAGATCTACGGAGGCATCACCTCGCATCAGGAGCTCAAGTCGGGGCCGGTCTCCGTGGCCGGTGAGCAGGGCTATCTGGTGCGCTGGAAAGTGGTGACGAAGAGCGGCGACGACGGGTACGTCCAGTCGCTGGCGTTCCCGTCCCCCCGCTCCAAGGACACACTGATCGTCGTCCGTTCCGGCTTCGACATCAATACCAAGGCGCCGGAGCTCTCCGTCATGGACGACATCACCAAGGGCATCAAGGCCGCATCGGGAACTTCCGGTCCCGGCACCACCGCGTAGGAGCGTGGCGGACGATCCGCCGGCGGGGCGGGCGTCGTACACCGGTGAGTACGAAAGGACGACCGGACTGAGTACGTCGTCCGATTCCACACCGGGCCATCGCTGATCGAATGACACCCATGGCTCCTGACGCACCGCCCCGCCCCCGCATGCAGCACGTCGCCACCGCCGGTACGACCCTGGCCGTGACCTTGGCCCCGCTGGTGATCGGCGTGCTGCTGGCCAAGACCATGGCGACGGATCCGATGACGCCGGTCAACGCGATGGTCACCAGGGGTGGGCAGCCTGTACCCGTCTCGCCCGCGCAGTGGCGCAGATGCGGCAGGCACGCGCTCAACAGGTGGAAGGGTCCGCTGAACGTCTGCAAGCACCCGGGCGCTCTTGTCCAGCGGGGCGGTGGGGAAGGTGCCGACGTGGGGCCCGGGGGTTTTGTGCTTGGGGTATCACTCCCGGCGCGGCGGGCGCGCGGTGTGTCAGACCCGTCGGCAGTGCAGGAACAACTGGGGCTCGGCCACCGCTGCTTCGTAGGCCGGGGTGAACAGGCCGCTCTGCTCCCACAGGACCGTGAATCCGGCCCCGGTGACCAACTCGGTGAATTCGTCGGCGCCGAAGCTGGTCGCCTGCACCTTCTGTCCCATGAAGACGACGCTGACGTCCTCGACGTCCAGCGGCACCGTCGCGACGACCAGATGGCCTCCGGGGACCAGCAGTCGCCCCAGCTTCCCGAGGAGTCGGGACTGCTCGTCGCGGGACATCTGCAGCAACGAGAAGTACACGCAGACCGCATCGAAACTCCCTTCTTCCAGGGGGAGTTCACGAATATCGGCACACTCGAACGACGCACCGGGAACTTGTCGGGCCGCCAGGTCCACCATGACGGGCGAGACATCGACACCCAGCACATCATGACCGGCGTCGACCAGGGTCTGCGCGGTCGGCCGGCCTGTTCCGCAGCCCACGTCCAGGACCCGGCTGTGCGGTGCGATGTGCTCCAACAGCCGTTTCAGCGAGGCGTGGTGGGTGGCCGAGTCGGCGAACGCCCGCTCGTACTCGACACCCAGAGCGTCGAACACGGTCGCGGCCGGAAGGCCGTGGTCTTCGTCCATCGATGTGATTCCCTTCGTTGCCCCGCAGACCCCGGAGGAGATCGTTTCATCATTCACGGCTGTCTTCAACGACCCTTCCGGGCAAGGCACATGGGCTTCAATGCACCCGGTGGACGAACGAGGGGAACGGGAACACCGATTCTCGGTACGGGCAACTGCGCCGACCGGCACAGCAGTCCTCAGCGATGCGTGACCGCTGAGGCCCGGTCGCGGACCCCCGTCAGCAGCCGGTCGCGCTGGACCGGGTCGGTGGCGAGCCCGACTGCGGTCCACGCCATGGCGATCGCGCCGTCGAGTACGGCCCTGTCGGCGCCGGGGGTGGTGCCCGCCGCGGCGAACTCGACGGTGTGCTGACTCGCTCCGCCCGTGTCGTAGCCGATCATGGGGTGGATGGTGGGCAGCAGGTGCGAGATATTGCCCATGTCCGTGGAGCCGCCGATCGCGGGCTCACGGCTCACCGTGCGGCCGAGGGCTTCGGCCGCACGGGCATAGATCGCGGACATGCCGTCGTCCTGGCGCAGATCCGCGAAGTCCTTGCCCCGCGGCTCCATCCGCAGCTCGGCCCCGGTGGCCAGCGCGCCGGCTTCGAAACACGCCCGCACCCGGGCCTGGAGCCCGCGAAGCCGGTCCAGGCTCGCCGCCCGCACCTCGAAGCGGGCGGCAGCCCGATCGGGGATGACATTGGGAGCACTGCCTCCGTCGGTGACGATGCCGTGCACCATGCAGTCGCGCGGCAACTGCTGGCGCAGCAGACCGATCGAGGTCTGTGCGACAGTCAGCGCGTCCAGTGCGTTCACGCCGTCCCAGGGCGCCGCGGCGGCGTGAGCCGCCCGCCCGGTATAGGCGATCTCCCAGCCGCCGATGGCCAGGGAGGAGGAGCCGACCCGGTCCGACGCGTCCGCATGCACCATCATTGCCGCGGCCACATCGTCGAACAGACCTGCCTCGATCAGGTAGACCTTGCCGCCCGCGTCCTCTTCGGCCGGGGTGCCGAGCAGTTTTACGGTGATACCGAGCCGGTCGGCGACCGGGCCCAGCGCGATGGCCGCGCCCAGCGCCGCGGCGCCGTTGACGTTGTGTCCGCAGGCGTGGCCCAGTCCGGGCAGCGCGTCGTATTCCGCACAGAACGCGATGACGAGTTCCCCCGACCCGCGGACGGCGGAGAAGGCCGTGGGCAGCCCTCCGACACCGGTCTCCACCGTGAACCCGGCCGATTCGGCAAGTGCGGCGATCGCCGCGGCGGAGCGGTGCTCCTCGAAGGCGAGCTCCGGTTCGGCATGCAGACGATGGCTCAGTTCAACGAGTCGCTCACGCCAGGACTCGGCGCACTCGCGAACCGTTTCTCGCAGTTCCGGGGTACTCATCGGCGGGTCTCTCTTTCAGGAAAGGGCGGCGGAGCGGGTGGCAGCATCGGAGTCATGAGTCGGTCGTGGGCCGGACCCACGGAGGAACAGTGCGGCGACTGCGGCGAGGAGGCCCGCACCGCAGCAGAGCGCCCAGCCCGTGATGTAGCCGCCGAGCGCCACGCGGCCGGTGGCGTCGGAGTACCCCGTCAGTGCGGCGCTGAGTGCGGCGGCGCCGACAGCCGCGCCCAGGGAAAGCACAAGTTCGTTGATTCCGGCGGCGATGGCGGTGTCCTCCTGCGCGACCGCCTCCACGGACAGGGCGCGGGTTGCGGCTTCGAAGACGCCGAGGCCGATTCCGTCGAGGACCGACAGCAGCAGGACCTCGGACAGCCTGTTGTGCATGAACACCAGGCCGCCGAAGCCCACGGCGGTGGCGAGTCCGCCCACGACGAGGGTGCCCCGGTCCCCGATGCGGCGCAGAGCAGTCGGAGTGAGGGCCGAGGCGACGATGCCGCCCAGGGTGAAGACCAGCAGGGCCCAGCCGATCTGGTTCGCGTTCAGGCCGAAGCCGTATCCGGTCTTCGCACGGTCGGCGCCGAAGAAGGTGGCGTTGGTGGCGATCGACCCGATCGTGGCGAAGGCGACGAAGAACGTCACGGCGCTGAGAGCGGTGAGCCGCAGGTTCCGGAATGCCCGTACGTCCACCATGGGATGCGGGGACCGCAGCTCGGCGAATGGCCAGAGAACCAGGGAGGCGAGGCCCGGCACGCCGGTGAGGAGGGTCGCCGGGGACGCCCAGCCCCAGGCGCCGCCCTGTGACAGGGCCAGTACGACACCGACCAGGCCGACCGTAAGCAGCACGAACCCCGCCATATTGAACTTCTCGGCAGTCGGGCGAGCGGTGGCGTCGGGCATGACCACGCAGGCGGCAAGGCCGAGTACACCGGCCGCGACACCGACCCAAAGACCCAGCCGCGGATCACTCGCCCCGACCGCCCCCGCCACGATCCCGCCGAAGCCGGTCGCCAGGAGCAGGGCGCTGACCAGCGTGCCGATGCCGCGGCGGGAGGCATCGTCGCCGGCCCGGTTGCGCAGAATTCCGATCATCAGCGGCATGAAGCCGACCACCGCGCCCTGCAGAGCCGCACCGGTCGTGAGGATCGCGAAGGTCGGCCGCAGCGCCATCAACAGCGACCCCAGGGTCACCAAGGCGACCGACGCCCGTAGGACGCGCCGGTAACCGTGACTGTCGCCGAGCCGGGATATGACGGGAGTGAGTACGGCCATGCTCACGTTCTGGATCACGAAGACCCAGCTGAGCTGAGCCGTCGTGATGCCGCCCCGCTCGCCGATGCCCGGCAGAAGCGGGGAGAGGTACTGCTGTGTGAGGCCGCTGGTGACCTCGACCAGAGACATCGTCATGACCAAGGTGCGCGTCGCGTTGACCGGCCTTGGCACGGATTTGGGCATGGGTGTACCTCCGAAGCGAGTGGGAGGGCAGCTTGAACCGAAGCCGTGAAGAAGAAAGAGGTGAAAGGGGAAGTGCGGTGGCCGCGATGCCGCAGGGCGGGGGGCCTGCTCAGTCGGTGGAGCGGGAGCGGATCCGGGGCACGTGCCCCTTCATGGCCAGGTCGACCAGTTCGTCGGCCTGGTCGGCGAGGAAGATGTCCGATCGGACCTCGGTGCGGAAGAGCGCGACCCCTGACCATGTGTCGAGCAGCAGATCGACATCGACGTCGGCCGGGATGTCACCGCGCGCGATTCCGCGTTGCACCGTGGCCCGGGCGTCCTGACGCCGCGGCAGCAGGACCTCGCGGCGGAACCGTTCCATCACGGACGGGTCACCCATGTTGGCCCACAGTGCCGGCAGCAGTGCGCCGTGCTCGCCCCGCACGTCCCGCAGCACCATGTCGAAGAGAAGGCGCAGCTCGCGCCTGGTGTCCCCGAGGTCCGGCACCAGATCGACAAGAGCGTCCCGGACCAGCAGATCGCCGACCAGCACGGGCTTGTTGGGCCACCAGTGGTACACCGTCTTGCGGGTGACCCCCGCTCTGGCCGCGACCTTGTCAATGGTGAGTTCGAGGTAGCCGAGCTCGGCCAGCAGCTCCGCAACCGCGTCCAGCACTCTGCGGCGGACCTCCGGATCCCGGGGACGGCCGGGACGTGCAGGGGTCGGTTCCTCCGCAGGGGTGCGCTTGGACACGGTCGGACTCCGAGCTTGTGATGGTTCGAGCGCCTGGCCGGCTCGCCCTCGGACGGCTCAACCTACGGATCGCGGTACCACGCGTCAATGGCCAAACCTAAACATCGCGTATCCGAATCCCCTCGACCATTTTGGCAGGTACAGAAGACGTCCACCTACTATTCGGATACAGCTTGTATAGCTTCTGAGCCGTTGACGGCAGCCGGCACGGGGACACCCCGCCGCTTGACCGGCTGACGCACGGGGCGCGCCGACGGGTGCGGCGTCAGGCGGAAAAACCCGGTGAACTGCCCGCACCGGGTTCACTACACTCGCCACCAATCGCGCGCTGCAACGACATCGCAGCGCGCACCGTGACGGGTGAGGGGAGACCGACCGTGCGTTACCGCACCGCTGTCGTCGTCCCCCAGTCGCGGTACGAGGTGATCCTGGTGTCCTCGTGGGCCCGGTGCCTGCTGCGCGGCCGGCACCGGATGTCCGTGACGAACAAATGACCCCTTTCTTACCGGTGTTGAGCCGCCCCGGCGGCTGTGCACCGATGCGGTGCGTGCGCCGTATCAGGGGTTTCTTCGGGGCCTGACCACAGGCCGGTTCGTCCGGGAATTGCGCCGACCCGATCCGGATCACTCCGAAAGGCCATGGGCCGTGCGTACCGACCTGCACCGTCATCTCACCAGTGCACTGACCGGCGTTCGTAATCTGGGCATCCTCGCCCACGTCGATGCCGGCAAGACCACCGTCACCGAACGGATCCTCTACCTCACGGGCACCACCCACAAGCAGGGCGAGGTCCATGACGGGACGACAGTCACCGACTTCGATTCCCAGGAACGCGACCGCGGGATCACCATCTTTGCCGCTGCGGTGAGTTGTGCCTGGGACGGCCACCGGATCAATCTGATCGACACCCCGGGCCATGTCGACTTCTCCGACGAGGTCGAGCGCTCGCTGCGGGTGCTCGACGGCGCGGTCGCGGTGTTCGATGCTGTCGCCGGGGTCGAACCGCAGAGCGAGTCGGTGTGGCGGCAGGCCGATCGGCACGGGGTGCCGCGAATCGCGTTCGTCAACAAGCTGGACCGTGCCGGTGCCGACCTCGACACGGCGGTCGCGTCGATAAGGTCGCGGCTGCACACGGTCCCGCTGGTGGTACAGCTGCCGATCGGAAAGGAGGGCGGGTTCACCGGGGTGGTGGATCTGCTGCGTATGCGGTCGTTGGTCTGGGCCGACGGCCGCGGCACGTTCGAGGAGGGCCGGGTGCCGGACGTCCTGCGGGAAGAGGCGCACCGGCGCCGCCGGCTGCTGGAGGAGACGGTGGCGGAACTCCATCCGGTCGCGTTGGAGGAGTTCTGCACGGAGTCGACGGTCTCCGCACGAACTCTGGCCGCCGCGCTGCGCGACCTGACCCGTACCGGTGAGGGCGTTGTGGTGTTGTGCGGTTCGGCCTACCGCAACCGGGGGATCGAGCCGCTGCTGGAGGCCGTCGTGGCCTACCTGCCCTCGCCGCAGGATGTGCCGGCGGTACGCGGCACCCTGGACGGCGCGGTGCAGGAGCGGTCCGCCGACCCGGCGGCACCGTTCGCCGCGCTGGTGTTCAAGGTGAACTCGACCGCCACGGGGCGGCTGACTTATCTGCGGGTGTATTCGGGAACGATCCGGAAGGGGGACGCGGTGCTGGACGTGGGCGCGCGACGCAACGAGCGAATCGGCCGAATCCTGCGGGTACAGGCCGGACAGCACTCGGATGTGGACCAGGCGGTGGCCGGGGACATCGTCGCGGTGATCGGGCTGAAAGCCGCCCGTGCCGGGGCGACCCTGTGCACACCCGCGGCGCCATTGGTTCTCGAACCGCCCTCCGTCGCCGATCCGGTCGTCTCCGTGGCGGTCGAGGCCCGCAGACGCATCGACACCGATCGCCTGATGTCGGCGCTGGTGCGATTGGTCGAGGAGGATCCTTCGCTGGCGGTCCGGACCGACCCCGAGACCGGTCAGACGGTGCTGTCCGGAATGGGGGAACTGCATCTGGAGGTCGCGGTGGAGAAGATCCGTCGTGCTCACGGGCTGGAGATCGGTGTCGGCCGGCCGCAGGTGGCCTACCGGGAGACGGTCGGCCGCGGCGTATCCGGACTGGTGTACCGGCACATCAAGCAGGACGGAGGTGCCGGCCAGTTCGCTCACGTCGTCCTCGATGTGGAGCCGCTGGAAGCCGCCGGTGACAACGGCGGTGACGGTGCAGTGGACTTCGGGTTCCGGTCGACCGTCGTCGGTGGCCGGGTGCCGCAGGTGTACGTCCGGGCGGTGGAGGCCGGCTGCCGGGATGCCCTGGCCGAGGGCCCCCTCGGCGGACACCCGGTGACCGGACTGCGGGTCACGCTGACCGACGGGGCCACCCACTCCAAGGACTCCTCGGAGATGGCGTTCCGGACGGCCGGCCGGCTCGCGCTCCGTGAGGCGCTGCGCAGCAGCGTGATGGTGCTGCTGGAACCGGTGGTCGAGGTCACGGTCACCGTGCCCGATGACGCCGTGGGCGGCGTGCTCGGTGACCTGGCGGCGCGGCGCGGCCGGGTCTCGGGCTCGACTGCTCGGGCCGGCACGTCGGTGATCACCGCGACCGTGCCGCTGGCCGAGCTGTTCGGCTATGCGACCCGGCTGCGCAGCCGGACCCAGGGCCGGGGAACGTTCACCACCAGGGCCACCGGTTACGCCCCGGCACCGAGCGCGGTGCCCCGCGGGACACCGGACCGGTAGAACCTTCGATGGCCCCGCCCGTACACGGGCGGGGCCGTCCAAGGCGCGGGGTGGTCAGTTGTAGCCGAAGCCCCTGGGAAGCGGTGCCGGCCGGAACAGCCGGGTCGGGACGGCGTCCGCCAGCGCCTGGTAGCCCGACGGGTTGAGGTGCAGATGGTCGCCGACGTCCATCGACGCCCTGAGCCGGCGGGGGTTGAGCGGATCGCGTGCGACCTTGTCGAAGTCGAGCACGCTGTCGAAGCGACCGCTCGTGCGGATCCAGGTGTTCACCGTCTGCCGGGCTTCCTCCCGGTAGCCGTCCGGGTCGTCGTAGGGGGTATTGGCTCCGAACGGGGTCAGCGTTGCGCCGTACACCCGAATGCCCATCGTGTGGGCCCGGGTGATGATCTGTTCGTAAGCCGCGATGAGGTCGGCCGCGACCTGCTTCTGGGCCGCCGGTGTGGCATCGACTGTACCGATGTCGTTGACCCCCTCGAAGACGAGCAGCCGGTCGACCCCGCTCTGTGCCAGGACGTCACGGTCCAGCCGGGCCAGTCCGTTGGGTCCAAGACCGTCGTTCAGCAACCGGTTCCCGCCGGCCGCCTGATTGACGACCGCGGTCTGCGCCGTGCCCGGCTGGGCCTCCAGCCGCTCCAACAGCCGGTCTGGCCAGCGGTCGTTCATGTTGGTGGTGGATCCCCGGCCGTCGGTCAGCGAGTCACCGAGCACGACGGCCGCCGAGGTGGCACTCCGGGACCAGACCTCGACACCACTGAGGAAGTACCAGTGGTCGGTGGTGGCAGCCGCGGACAGGTCCGGGTCCGCGACGTGGTCCCCGGCCTTCAGATAGGAGGTGGTCCGGGAACCGGGGTGGGACGTGATGGAGGTGGTCGCCTGACCGGTGGCCAGATAGACCGTCGCGGTGAGGTTGGAACCCCGTTCGAGCGTGAAGTCCAGCGGGTCGGAGACCACCTGCGCACCGACCGGGACCGACACCGAGGAACGCCCCTGGAAGGTCACCTCGTGCGTGCTCCCGGTCCGTATCGCACTGGTGCCGGCCTTGCCGTCGAGCGGCAGGGCCACAGACACCTTGGTGATCGGCAGCGCTGCGGCGCCGAACGCGTTGGAGAAGCGCAGCCGGATGTGGTCACCGCCGACCGAGACATGGACGGTCTGCCGGAGCGTGGTGTCCGTCATCACGGAGTCGTCCTGGGTGAACGGTGCCGGGGGCATGTTGCCGGGCTCCGTCAGCTGCGGCATCGATGCCCAGGTGCTCACCCAGTGGGCGTTCGGCTCCTTCGGCCCCGGGGCGTCGCCCGGGCCCGGGGTGCCCCCCGCTCCGAGCGCCTGGGGTACGGCGGCGACGGTGGCGGCGAGCGCCCCCGCAGCGATCAGGGTGGTGATCGACGACCTACGGTTCACGGTTGTGTCCCCTTTGAATGGGTGGGGAAAGCAGCAGAGCGGACTGAAGTGATGTCCAGATACATGAATGACGTCTTCACCCGTGCCCGGGATTCACGCGGCAGGCTAGCCTCTCCGATAAATTTCGGTCAATACTTCGAAAGATTTCGTCCAGGTTTCAAGAAGCGACCCTTGGGCGTTCCGATGGGTGAACGGCTGGACGTCCAGGGCGTGTCCAACAGCACGGCCCGGTTCATTTCTGACCGGGGTCCGACGAGGCCGTCGCGCGGGACGTGCGGGCACATGGTGTGCGAACCGGGGCAGTTCGGTACGCGCGGAAGCGGCACCTGACTGGAACAGCGGGGGACGCCGGCCGACCCGCAAGCGCCCGTCCACCGACCGGCGCAAGGCCCCTGAACCACCGCACCGTCTGCCGGAAGCGCCGCACGGGCGTCCACGCATGGTGCGTGCCATTCACGTAACCAGTGACGCCCGGTAGGTCGCCCTTCATCTCATCGAGCGAGCCTTTCGCCGTAGATCATCCGACGAAAGGGAAACACCCGATGGTGGTCACAGACGGCCACGAGCCGTGCTCGCACGCAATGCACCGTCGCACGCTCCTCGGTCTCGGCGGCGCCACCTTGGCAACGGCCGGTCTCGCAACGCTGCTTGGGGCCGCACCGGCGGGCGCGGCTACACGGGAATCCGACGGTGGGCTGCGGTTCGGCCTCGTCTCCGACACACACCTCAACGTGCACGCCCCGCAGCGCACGGGGTGGATGACCCAGGTCTTCGCCTCCATGGCACGACGTGACCCCGACTTCGTCCTGCACTGCGGCGACATCACCGACTCCGGTCAGGCCGACGAGTACGTCCTGTACGGGCAGACGATCCCCGACTCCCTGCGCGGCAGGATCCATTATTCGCCGGGCAACCATGAGACGCGCTGGGACCACACGGCCAAGGAGCTGTACCACTCCCACTTCGGGCCGGCACCGTATTCCTTCGATGCGGGCGGAGTCCATTTCATCGGATTCGACCCGACGCAGGTGCTGCAGGAGCCCGGCCACTTTGGGGCGAGCGGGCTCGCATGGCTGGAAGCCGATCTGCGCAGGATGGCTCCGGGGACCCCGGCCGTGCTGTTCCAGCACTTTCCGGTGGGCCGGGTCTATTACCTTCTCGACGACAAGCCGCAGTTGCTCGATGTTCTGGCCGGCCACAACGTACGAGGCATCCTCGCGGGCCACATCCACGCCGAGGACGTCTGCCGGTTCAACGGACTCACCCAGGTCGGGTTCGGCGCGGTCAAGAACGGCCCCGCCTATTACTGGATCGAGAAGGGGGCGGCGGCCGACGGCACCCCTCAACTGCGGATAAGCCGCGTCGCCCTGGCCTCGGACGGGTCCGAGACGACGACCGCGATAGCCGTCGTCCCGCTGGCCGGTGCAGGGCAGGGACTCGGACAGCGGCCGCTCAGCGTTCGGTTGGGCGCGGTGGCCGGCGGGCGGCTGCCGGTGACCATCCAGGTCGGCAACCATGCCGAGCCACAGCGAGTGTCGGCGCAGCCGTATCCGCAGGAGGTATTCGGTGGGACCTGGGCCGGTGCGTGGCAGGACTTGACCGCCGCAGGCAGCACCCCGGGGGGCCGGCGGTGGTCCGGTACGGTCGACGTCTCCGCGATGGCCCCGGGTCGGCAGCGGTTGCAGGTGCGCGTGCTGGCCCAGGACGGCGCGTGGTGGGAAGACGTGGCGTTGTTCGACGCGCCGCGCGGGACCGAGGACCCGAAGGAGCGCTGGCGACACCAACTGCCCGGGAGTGTCCAGGCCGGAGTCGCCCCGGTGAACCCCGCTGAAGGCACCGTCGTGGCGGCCTCCAGCAGCGGCACGGTGACCGCGTTGCGAAGCACTCGCGGCGGCAGCGCCGTCCTGTTGTGGCGTGCCCGGCTCGGACCTGTCTACCGGCGGCCCGCGGTCGGCACGGACGCCCGCATGGTTTACGTACCCAGCACCGACCACCGGCTGTACGCGCTCGACGCCGCGACCGGACGCACGGCCTGGCAGTTCGATGCCGGTGCTCCGGTGATCAGCGCACCGTCGGTGAGCACGGTCGGCGGCACACCGCTGGTGATGGTCTCCGCCGGCGAAACACTCTTCGCGCTCGACGCGGCGACGGGCCGCAAGGTCTGGTCCGTGGCCGGCCGCGGGTTCTCCGCCGGGCGGGCCGCGTGCGACGGCCAACGCGTCTACACCGCGGCCGCCGACGGCTACGCGCGGGCCCACGACGCCGCCACCGGCAAGGAGTTGTGGTCGTACCGGATGGCCTCGGGCGACGAATTCTCACTGGCCCTGCACAGTGGATGGGACAACGTAGTGGCTCTCGGCCACGGCATGGCCATTGTCGCAAATGTCTCCCGCTCGTACGCCCTCGACGCCGCCACCGGAGCGCTGCGGTGGACGCTTTCGGGGAGCGCGATGTACGCCCCGACCGTCGTTCTCCGGGACGCCACGGCCTTGTTCACCACCGAATACGGCGTCGTCAGCCGCGTCGATCTGGCCACGGGTCACACGATCTGGCAGACCCCGCTGGACGTCCGGGTGTTCAACGCGGGCGCGATCGTCCATGAGAACACCGCTTGGATCCAATCCGTGGACGGCAAACTCATCGGCCTACGCATCGCCGACGGCACGCGGCGGGGGTGGCTGCAGCACACGCTCGCTTTCACCTTCAGCAGCCCCGCGGTCGTCAACAACACTCTGGTGGTGGGTGATCAGGACGGCGTCGTGCACGGCATCGCATTGCCGTGAACGCGCCTGGCTCACCCTCCTGGAACCCGTGCGAAGTCACGACGTCGCCGACCGGGAAGTTCAACTGCGCTTGGCGTCCACATGGCCCGGCCGACGCCGGTCCGCTGCATCCTCGTCAAGGCTTCATGTGTAAGAAGATCTGAAAGGAAATCAACGATGAACGACACTCGCGTGTCACGGCTCGGCACCACCTCGGTAGGGCTGGGGAGCGGCGCGGCAGCGGTCCTCCTTGCCGTATCGGCAGTCGGGCTGTTCACACCTCCGGCCGCGGCAACAGACGTGCGGAAGGCGGACACACCCACCGTCACCGTGAAGCGCGGCAAGCCCGCACGGACCGTTCCCTTCCTCGCGGATCGGGCGGGGGAGGCTGTGGTATCGCTGAACTCCCGGGCGCCGGGGGTCTCCTGGGGGATCAAGGGCAGTGAGTCCGCGGTCGTATCGGCATACGTCGACGGGCGCTACGCGACCGACATCGTGATCCCCTCGGATCAGCCGATCACCCGCAGCTTCACCCTGGGCCACCTCAAGAAGGGGCCGCACAAACTGCGGTTCCGCTTCGCCGACGACCGCTCTCCGCAGGGAGCGAGCAGAGCGCAGCTCGACGACGTCTCGGTCCGGATGTACGGGGAGGAGAGCGATGAGGCACTCGTGCTGAAGAACGCACCCGTACTCTATGGCCGGAACCTGCCGGATCTGGGTGATCGGTTCCAGAGCAGCACGACCGACACCCCGGTCTTCGCCTATCACGAGATCTCCCCGGCGCAGACCGCCGGCCACAAGGTGATCCAGTACACGGTGATCTGGAGCAACGAGGACGGCGGCACCAACTCGCCTGCGCTGATGGCACGCTGGGGCCGGACCACCGACATCGAGTGGGCCTACCGTGTCGAAGTCGACGCCGAGGGCAAGCCGGTCCCCGGCACGGGCGTCTACCAGGCACCCAACCACCAAACGCTGAAATTCGCCGGCTCGTACGAGAACAGCCGCCCGCTGCTGGAGACCTGCACCTCCAACAACAACCTGTGCGACAAGGTCGACGACCCCATGCGGTTCTCCCTCGCACCGATCGAGTCGCTGCCCGCAGGTCGGACGCGGGAGCACATGATGGACATGAATCCGTGGCTCTACCCCGTCATGGGGCAGGAGATGACCCGTGAGGGCCAGGTCGAATCCCCTTCGAACCCGGATACTCCGGACCTCGGCGATCAGCGCACCTACCTGTACCTCGCGGTGTCCCACACGACCTCGCCGTCGGACCAGGCCGGTAACGTGGGCCTGTCCATCGGGGTGCGGCTCAAGGGGAGCGACAAGCTGTACACGTCCAACCACGACGTCGCCTCGTGGTCCATCACCCGCAATGGCGCGGCGGCGACCACGATCGAGCTGCCTGTGGGGACGAAGCCGTCGGACGTCGCGGAGGTCGTCGGGCTGCGTACACCCGTCCAGGAGACCGGCGCGTCCGTGAAGGTCACACGGATCACACGGGCGTTCTTCCTCCAGCAGGACTATCTGCCCGGCACCTCCTTCATCGACTGGACGGGCGAGAGGACGCTTACACAGTCGGCTCCGCAGGCGGCTCTGTGGACGGCGGGCAACTGACCTGAAGGGCGGCGCGACGGGCATGCGCCGATCAGGGCGTGACGCAGGCACGCGCCGTGCGCCTGCTCGTACGCACGCACTCGGAGCGGATCGCGCAGCACGCACAGTCGGCAACCGGTCCGTGCAGCCCCCATCAGGTCCGACCGGACAGGAGCACCACGAACCCACAAGGATCGGGCGATCGGCAATCATTGTGAAGGGAAGCCGCCGACGGCGACTCGGAGCGATGACAGCACTGGGCGCGGAAGAGGGCTCCCGGAACGATTCCGCCCATGCGTGAGGGGCGCTCCGAAGAGCGCCCCTCACCTGCGGAAAATCCGACATCTCTGTCGGGACGACAGGATTTGAACCTGCGACCCCTTGACCCCCAGTCAAGTGCGCTACCAAGCTGCGCCACGTCCCGATACCCGCCTGACCTGGGGTTTCCCCTGGCCGAACGCGCATGAGAACAATACCGCACTTCGACGGGTGCTCACGAACGCCTTTCCCGGCTTGACCTCAACCAAACTTGATGTTCAACGCTGGGTCCATGACGAACACGACTGCTGCGCCCATGGGCGACTACCGCGACATGAACCGGCTCATGAGCCTGATGACGGGGGACGAGAAGCACGGCCCCGCCGCCACCTCCACGCTGGATGCCCTCTGGGTGCTGTACGACCGGGTGCTGCGGGTGACGCCCGGCACCGCCGACGCGCCCGACCGCGACCGGTTCCTGCTGTCCAAGGGGCACGGTCCGATGGCGTACTACGCGGTCCTGGCCGCGCACGGCTTCTTCGGCGAGGAGCTGCTCGCCGGGTTCGGGGCCTACGACTCACCGCTCGGGCACCACCCGGACCGGACGCTGGCGCCGGGGGTCGAGATCGGCAGCGGGTCGCTGGGGCACGGGCTGCCGCTGGCCGTGGGGAGCGTGCTGGGTCTACGGGCCCAGGGGCTGACCGACCCGAGGGTGTGGGTGCTGATCGGGGATGCCGAGCTGGACGAGGGCAGCAACCACGAGGCGCTGGCGTTCGCAGGCCCGGCCGGGCTGGAGCAGCTGCACACCGTGGTGATCGACAACGCGTCGGCGTCCTACGGCCGGCCCGGCGGCATCGCGGTCCGGTTCGAGACTGCGGGGTGGTCGGTCGACTCCGTCGACGGACGGGACCACGAGGCGTTGTACGCGGCTTTCACGGCGCCACACCCCGGGCGGCCGCGGGCCGTGGTCGCGCGTGTCGACCCCAAGAACTGAACGCACCGGGCGAATACCGAAGAGACAGAAGCAACGAAACCGGAGAGGGACACTTCACATGGACACGATGCGTGACCGCTTCATCTCGACCACCTCACAGCTGCTGGACGAGGACCCCCGCCTCGCGCTGGTGCTGGCCGAGATCAGCCGGGACGGCTTCGACCGGGCCGCGCGGGCCCATCCGGACCGGGTCGTCAATGTGGGAATCAGGGAACAGCTGCTGATCGGGACGGGCGCCGGGATGGCGCTCACCGGCCTGCGGCCGATCGTGCACACCTTCGCCAGCTTTCTGATCGAGCGGCCGTTCGAGCAGGTCAAGCTCGACTTCGGCCATCAGGGAGTGGGCGGGGTGCTGGTGAGCGCCGGGGGTTCGTACGACTGGCCGGCCGGCGGCTTCACCCATATGTCACCGGGCGATGTCGCTCTCATGGACACCCTCGACGGCTGGACGGTGCACGTCCCGGGCCACCCTGACGAGGCCGAGGAGCTGCTGCGGCAGGCCGCGGCCGAGGACGGCCGGGTGTACGTACGGCTCTCGCTGCAGTCCAACGACCGGGTGCGGCCGGTCGGCGCGGGGACCGGGTTCACAGCGGTGCGGGAGGGGAAGGGCGGGGTGGTGATCGCGGTCGGGCCGATGCTCGACAATGTCCTCGCGGCGACCGACGGCCTCGATGTGACCGTGCTGTACGCGACGACGGTGCGCCCCTTCGACGGGGCCGGGCTGCGGCGGGCGGCCGGTGATCACGGGGCCGCCGATGTGGTGATCGTCGAACCGTATCTGGCGGGCACGTCCACCGCCGCGGCCAATGACGCGCTCGCCGAGGTACCGCACCGAGTGCTGGGCCTCGGGGTGGGGCGGGCCGAGCTGCGCAAGTACGGGGAAATGGACGAGCACCTCGCCGCCCATGGCCTGGATCCGCGGGGGCTGCGGGAGCATATCGGCGGGTTCCTCCGCCGATGACCGGGGGCGGTGGCCCTCGGACCGGGGCAACCGCTCTCCCCCGGCCTGCGCCACAAGCCCCGAAGTCACAGAGTGCGCTCCCGGCCCATTGACCCCATCAAGACCTGAACCTACTCTGAGCGATGCACTTCAGAAAGCGCTTTCTACATCCCACAGCCGGCATCTACCGCACAGGGAGCGCCCATGAGTCATCGTCCGTTGCAGAGCCGCCCGTTACGAGGTCGCCGCTTCCCTTCGCCGCTCATCGCCGTCACCGCACTCCTGGCGTTGGTCGTCGGTTTTCTGGTGGCCTCGCCGCCCCGGGCCCACGCGGCTTCCTTCCGGGTCCTGGTCTACTCCGAGGTCACCAACTTCCCTCACGACTCGATTCCCGCCGGGATCGAAGCGATCAAGAAGCTCGGCGCCGAGAACGGCTTCGAGGTCGAGGCGACAGACGACTCCGCCGTCTTCAATGACACCGATCTCGCCCGCTTCCAGGCGGTCGTGTTCAACAACACCAACTCCACACCGGAGACAGGTGACTTGCTGAACACCGACGAGCGGGCGGCCCTCCAGAAGTACATCCGGGCGGGAGGCGGCTGGGTCGGTCTGCATGCCGCGTCCGCCAGTGAGCGCGACTGGGACTGGTACGAGGGTCTTGCCGGTGCCGTCTTCGACCAGCATCCGGCCGTGCAGACCGGCCGGATCAAGGTCCTCGATCACGCGCACCCCTCCACCAAGGGCCTTCCGGACCTCTGGGAGCGTACGGAGGAGTGGTACAACTGGCGCACCAATCCCACCTCCAAGGTGCATACCCTCGCGCAGATCAAGGTGCGCGACGGCATCACCGGGCTCGACGAGGGCGTGGACCATCCGTGGTCCTGGTGCCAGAACTACGACGGCGGCCGCTCCTGGTTCACCGCAGGCGGGCACGCGTCCTCGGCGTTCCAGGAGGAGGGCTTCGTCCAGCACCTTCTCGGCGGTATCGAATGGGCCGCGGGTGCGAAGCCCGGTGACTGCACGGCGACGCGGACCGGTTCGTTCCAGCGGACCGCGCTGGCCACCAGCGACCTCGCCGACCCCTTCGAGCTGGCCGTCGCCCCCGACCGTCGGGTGTTCTTCGCCCAGCGCACCGGGAAGCTGAAGGTCATCGACCAGCAGACGATGAAGGTGTCGACTGCGCTGGACTTCGCGTACACACCGGAGATGACCAGCCAGTCCGACGGACTGCTCGGCCTCGCCCTCGACCCGGGCTTCGCCACGAACAACTGGCTCTATCTCCTGCACTCCGACAAGACCGAGAAGCAGCTCGATCTCTCCCGGTTCACCGTCACCGGAAATTCGGTCGATCCCGCCTCGGAGAAGCGGCTGTTGACCATTCCGACCTGGCGGGGCGAGGGCCGGGCCAATTCCCATATGGCCGGTTCGCTCGCCTTCGACAAGGCCGGCAATCTGTACGCGGCGACCGGGGACAACACCGATCCGTTCGCCTCGGACGGCTTCAACCCGATCGACGAGGGCGCGGGCCGGCGCGCCTGGGACGCCCAGGGCACGGCGGGCAATACGAACGATCTGCGCGGCAAGATTCTGCGCATCACACCCAGCGACGACGGTACGTACACCGTTCCCGAGGGCAATCTCTTCGCGCCCGGTACACAGAAGACGCGTCCGGAGATCTACGCAATGGGGATGCGCAATCCCTTCCGGATCACCACCGATCCGCTGAGCGGCGCGCTGATGGTCGCCGACTACGGTCCGGACGCCAAGGAGGCGGTCGCCGATCGCGGGCCCGAGGGGACCGTCGAGTACACCCGTATCACCAAGGCGGGGAACTTCGGCTGGCCGTACTGCACAGGCAACAACACCCCCTTCAACGACTACGACTTCACGACGAAGAAGTCGGGTCCGAAGTTCGACTGCGCGGCGCTCGTCAATGACTCACCGAACAACACCGGGCTGCGGGAACTGCCGCCCGCCCAGCCCGCCACCGTCTGGTACGCCTACTCCGCATCCGCCGAATTCCCGGAGCTCGGCACCGGAGGGGGCGGCCCGATGAGCGGTCCCGTCTACGACTACGACCCGGACAACACCTACCGCACCAAATTCCCGGAGTACTTCGAGGGGAAGTGGATCAACTACGAGCTGACCCGCCGGTGGTTCAAGACGTTCTCCTTCCAGCAGAAGGACCAGACGTTCGACGATCCGCGGTTCGCTCCCGTCAGGGCCGGTGAACTCCAGTCCGTCAACGGCATCTTCCAGGACATGCAGTGGAACCAGCCCTTCGATGCCGACTTCGGTCCCGACGGGGCTCTGTACGTCATCGACTTCGGACTCGGCAGCGGTACGGGCCGCGGTGGCAGCAACGAGGGTGCCGGAATCTACCGGATCGACTACGTCGGTGACGGACGGCTGCCCGATGCGAAGATCACCGCGAGCCGGGACAACGGTCCGGCGCCGCTGACGGTCGACTTCTCCAGCGCCGGTTCCGGACTGCCCGGCGACCGGCCGGTCTCGTACGCCTGGGACTTCGACGGGAACGGCACCACCGACTCGACCGACGCGAACCCCTCGTACACCTATCGCACGAAGGGGCTGGTCACCGCACGGCTCACGGTCACCGGGCCCGGCGGTCTCACGGCGCAGGCCGTGCAGGACATCACCGTCGGCAACACCCGTCCGGAGGTGACCATCAAACAGCCCCCGAACGGCGGGGTGTTCAGCTTCGGCGACACCATCCCCTTCACCGTCAAGGTCAAGGACAAGGAGGACGGGAAGAATGGGCCGATCGACTGTTCACGGGTGGTCGTGCAGTCACAGCTCGGCCATGACACCCATCTGCATCCGCTCGACAACTACCCCGGCTGCACAGGGGAGATCGTCACGGATGCCGGGGACAGCCACGGTCCGGGACAGAACCTGTACTACGGAATCACCGCTCAGTACGAGGACAAGGGCGCTCCGGGCGCACCCGCGCTGACCGGTTCCACCTCGCTCACTCTGCGTACCGCCTTCCGCGAGGCGGAGCACTTCACGGCGACCGGCGGTACGCACGGCGGTGCGGTGATCGGGAGCAGGGCCGATGCCTCCGGCGGGAAACGGCTGACCGAGATCGAGGACGGCGACTGGATCAGCTTCGATCCGGTGAACCTGAAGAACGTCGACTCGGTGACAGTCGGTGCGGCCTCCGGCGGGATCGGCGGAAGTGTCGAATTCCGGGCCGGATCGCCGACGGGCACACTGCTCGGCAAGGTGACCGTCCCGAACACCGGTGACTGGGGCAAGGTCGTCTCACCGACGACGGCACTGACGGATCCCGGCGGCAGCATGAAGCTGTACGCGGTGTTCAGCAACCCGGAGTGGAGCAGCGACAAGGCCGATCTGTTCGCGGTCGACTGGCTGCATTTCAACGGCCCCGGCGTCGAGAAGAGGCACGGCACGAAGGTCGCGGTGAAGGCGGCCCCGGCGACGGGCACCGCACCGCTCGACGTGGCACTGAGCAGTGTGGTCGAGCCGATGGCCGGGCGCACGATCGCCTCGTACCACTGGAACTTCGGCGACAACACCGATGCGGAGGGCGCGGCTGCCACGCACACCTATGACCGGAAGGGTGCGTACACCGCGCATCTGACGGTCACCGACGACAAGGGCGACACCAGCACCGGTTCTGTACGCATCGACGTGAGTTGAGAGGGGAGACCCGCATGGACCGCACACGACGCACCTTCCTCGGCACGGCCGTGGGCTTTGCCGCAGCCGCAGGGCTCGGCACCGGCCCCGCGTCCGCCACCGAGGCCCGCCGCTGCCGGCGCATCCCGCCGTCCGCGATCGGCATGCACCTCTACACCATGCGTACGCCGTTGGCGACGGACTTCAGCGGCACCCTGGAGCGGCTGGCGGAGATCGGCTATGCCACGGTCGGGGTGAGCGGCCGGCACGGCCACAGCGCGGCCGACATCCGGCGGATGCTCGACGAGACCCGGCTGCGGGCCGTCCTCGAACATGTCGGCTACGACATCGTGAAAGGGGCCGGACTCCCCCAGGCCCTTGAGGACATCCATACCCTGGGCGGCAAGTGGATCGTCGTACCCAGCCTGCCGGGTTCGCTGCACAGTCCGGCCGGATACCGGGAAGTGGCCAAGGAGTTCAACCGGGTGGGGCTCGCCGCGCGCGAGTCCGGGCTGAAGCTGCTGTACCACAATCACGGGACGGATCATCAGGTGGTCGACGGCGTCAGCCTCTACGACATCCTGCTCGCCGAAACCGACCCGGAACTGGTGGGTTTCGAGCTGGATCTGTACTGGGCGGCCAACGGCGGCGCCTCGGCGCCCGGGGAGCTCTTCGTACGGCATCCGCGACGCTTCCCGGCACTCCATGTGAAGGACATGGCGCCGAACGGGGACTTCGCGGATGTCGGCTCGGGGGTGCTGGACTTCCCGGCGATGTTCGACACGGCTCGGCAGGGCGGTGTGAAGCAGTGGCTGGTGGAGCACGACGCGCCGGCTGATCCGTTCGCGTCGGCGCTCGCGAGCCATACGTATCTTTCCCGGCTTCGGTACTGAGCGGACCGGCACACGCAGCGGCCCCGGGATGCGCGAACCGCAGCCCGGGGCCGCTGCCCGTTCAGCGGGCGGCGAGCAGTTCCCCGTACCAGTCGAGCGTCGAAACCACCGTGGCCGCGAGGGGGTTGGGGACGAGGCCGTACGCCTTCTCGATGGCCGACGAGTCGACGGTCTGCGCCTCCGTGTGCTGGTAGAACATCTCGGCGTACTCCGCCATGAATACCTCGTCGAAGGGGCCGAACGGACGCGGTTCGTCGACGACCGTGATGTTCAGGGGGCGGCCGGTGCGTTCCTCGATCATGGCGAAGATCTGTCGGGTGGTCAGTGCCGGGGCTGTCGGCAGGTGCCAGACCCGGCCGTCGGCGTCCGGATTCTCGCCCAGCGTGGCGAGCCCGGCGGCGACGTCGCCGATGTAGGTGTAGCTGTGCGGCAGATCGATGTCACCGAGGGCCGGGACCTCTCCCCCGGTCAGCGCGGCGGGGAAGACTGCGCCGCCGAGGGTGGAGTTGAGGACGCCGGGTCCGACGAAGTCGGCGGACCGGCCCAGGACGGCACGGAGCCGCCCTTCCCTGTGCGCCGCGAGATAGCGGGCGTCCAGCTCGGCACGCATCCGGCCCTTGCGGGTTGTCGCGTTCCAGGGGGTGTCCTCGGTCATGACGGCGCCGTGCGTCTGGCCGTACGGGTAGAGCGTGTCGAGCACGACGAGGCGCGCGCCGACCGCCTCGGCCGCTGCGAGAACCGCCTCCTGGATCCGTGGCATCACCTCGACCTGGAGGTGGTAGCCGACGTTGACGCAGTGATACACGACGGCGGCGCCATCGGCCGCGGCGCGGGCGCCGTCCGCGGTCGCGACATCGGCGGCGAACCGCTCGACGCCCTCGATCGCGGGCCCGTCGCCCGCCCGGTCGACGAGCCGGACCGGGTGACCGCGGTGGGCCAGTTCGACGGCGAGCGCGGTGCCGGCCGGGCCGGCGCCGAGAACGACCTGAAGATCATGTGTTGCGGTCATGGCATGCCCCTTTTGTTCGACTCTGGATCGGATTTTCGCTACTGCTTCTTGCAACTGTTAGAGACAGTAACTCTCGCAATGAGTCATCGCAAGATCCACTGTTAGACTCCATAACAGAAGTGAGTCCATCTAGCGAAGGGGAGCCGGTGATGGTCCGAGCCGAGCAGGGGCCGCGCGCCCGGTACCGGGAGCAGACCCGGTCGGAGATCAAGGAAGTCGCGCTTCAGCAACTCGCCGAGGGCGGGGCCGGGGCGCTCGCGCTGACCCGTATCGCCAAGGAGATGGGGCTTTCGGGGCCGGCGCTCTACCGCTACTTCGCCAGCCGGGACGATCTGCTGAGCGCACTGATCCGGGATGCGTACGACGATGCGGCAGCGGCGATGGCCGAAGCGGCGGCCGGCGCATCAGCCGTCTCGCAGGGCCCTCGCGGACGGCTGCACACGCTTGCCGATGCCTATCGGGCCTGGGCGGTCGAGGAGCCGCACCGCTATCTGCTGATCCAGGGCGCACCCGTGCCGGGCTATGTCGCTCCGGACGACACTCTGGACCGGGCCCGTGCCGTTCTCGGGCCTTTCCTGCCGGTCTTCGCCGACGGGACACCGGGAGCCCGGGTCACTGCGGTGGTGGCAGAGATGACGGCGTGGCTGTGCACGGACGAGGCTGTGGGCGCGTGGGTGGCCGAGTACGCACCGGCTGCGGCCGGGGACACCGGGAAGTCGGCACAGGCGCTGGCGGGTGCGGTGCTGGCGTGGGCACAGCTGCACGGTTCCGTGGGACTGGAGGCCGCCGGGCAGTTCGTGGGCATGGGCCACAGCGGCGCCACGTTGCTGGGCACGCAGACGGAGATGCTGGCGGACGCGTTCGGGCTGGAGTGAGCAGAACAGCCGTCCTGTCCTCGATCGCCCCGGGCGGGCTCGGTCCTCGAGCCCGTCCGGCGGCCGAGGACACGGGGCCTGAGGAACATCCGTGTCAGATCGTGCGCTAAGGGTTCGCCGGGCTGTTTGGCGCTTTGACCTGGGGTGATTGAGCGTCGGAGCCTTCGTGGGTCGTTGTTGTCGATCTTCGGAGAGCTGTTGTGGCGGTCGAGTTCCTGACGGATGAGCAGGCGGCCCGGTACAGGTCGTTCCACGAGGCGCCCTCGCGGGCGGAGCTGGAGCGGTACTTCTTCCTGGACGACGCGGACCGGGAGGCGGTGCAGGCCAAGCGCCGTTCGCACAACCGGCTCGGGTTCGCGGTCCAGCTCACGAGCGTGCGGTTCCTGGGCCGGTTCATGCCGGACCCGCGGCAGGTGCCGGCGGAGGTGGCCGAGTACCTGGCCGGTCAGTTGGAGATCGAGGATGCCTCGTGCCTGAAGCTGTACGGCGAGCGGGACGGCACCGCCCGTACGCACGCCGGGGAGATCCAGGAGTCCGGGGGCTGGCGGGACTTTTCCGAGGTCCGCGACGAGCTGGTCGCCTGGCTGGACGCGCGGGCGTGGACGACGGGGGACGGGCCGAAGGCGTTGTTCGACGCGGCGGCGGCTGGCTGCGCGGGGGCCGGGTGCTGCTGCCGGGCGCGAGCCGTCTGGCCCGACTGGTGGGCACAGTGCGGGAAGCGGCGAACCAGCGGCTGTGGGACACCTTGTACGGGCTGCTGAGTGTCGGGCAGCGGGCGGTGCTGGACTCGATGCTGACGGTGCCGCCGGGTGAGCGGGTGTCGGAGCTGGACCGGCTGCGGCGCGGGCCGGTGCGGATCATGCCTCCACGTACGCCCAGCACGGCCCGGCCAACCGGAGAAAGTCGCACCGGCCCTTCTCCGGGCCGGGTTCGTTGACCAGCACAAGTCAGCACCCGTGAGCGGGTGCCGACGAGAACAGGGAGACGGAGATGGCGGTAGCGGTCGCGCCGGAGGTACGGGCCGCACAGCGGCGGATCGTCAGCACGGTCAACGCGTCCGGGAAGCTGAACAAGGACGGGCTGGCCATATGGCGGGAGGTCAACTGCGGCGAGTGGAAAGCCACCGCAGTCGACATCAGCCGGGACTTGGACGTGCTCCAGGTCCCGCACACGATCGTCACCGCATTCCGCTTCCCGCTCGCTACCTCCTACAGCAAGGCCATGCGCGAAGGCGAGGAGGTCCGCATCCTGCGCAAGGACCTGTCCCACCTGGTGCCGTGGATGCCGTCGCTTGAACAGACCGTCGCCGACATCCCCGAGGATGCCCCCGGCTGGGACTTCACGTTGTTCCAGCCCCGCGCCGATGGCATGGCCATCGCCGAGCTGGCCCTGTCGGCGGAGTGGCCCACCTGGTCGAAGAAGCAGGCTCGCGCCGCCCGGCTCGTCTGCGCGGAGTGCGACTACGACCTGCGTGAGTTCAAAGACGAGACCCGGCTGCCGTTCGACATCCGGCTGTCCGAGCGGCCCAAGGCCCGGCGGCTGGTGTGCGGGCAGTGCTGCAACGACGGCCTGGACGAGATGGAGCGTCTGGCCGCACTCGCCGGGAAGCCGTCGTGACTGGCGCCCCGCCCTCCTCCCAGCCGCAGGTGGACAGGGTGCTGGCTGCGGATCTGGTGGGTCTGCTCAACGACGCCGAGCACTACCACGGTCCCGGCTCCGACGCCGACAGCCGTCCGGCCTACCCCGACCGCCGGGCCGCGCTTTTGCACCGGCTCGTCGACGCCGGGCGCCGGGCTAGTAGATGACGCCTTCCTGCAGGGTGCCACCCGCGTAGGAGCTGCCGCCATCCTTTGCCTTCACGAGGACGTAGCGGAGCTTGCCGTGGTCCAGCGCCTCCTTCAGGTCGTCCGCCAGCTCGCCGTCCCGCGGGGACTTCGGCGCACGCTCTTTCATCGCCTCGATGATCGTCTCCACGTACTCCCTGGTCATCTGCTGGACCATCTTGTTCTTGTGACGGCCCTTCCCCTGACGCCAGCCGAGGTCGCTCGATGGCGCCTTGGCCTCGACGACGAGCAGCGTGCCGTCCTTGAGCAGGTACAGCTGGTCGAACCTATCGGCACCATTGGGGGTTTTGGGCAGGGGGATCCACTGAGCTCCCGGGAATTCCTCCGGAATGACGTGGTAGCGTGCCGCGCTCTCGCCGAGCCGCTCGGAGATGGAGCTGTTGTTGGGCTTGACGCCTAGTTCTTTCCGGTAGTGCTGCAATGCCTTGTCGTGTGTCTGCCCACTGGCCACGCTCCGACTCTTCCGGAACTTCCGCTCCGCGTTGGTGAGATCCAGCGACGTCTTGCGATGGTCAGCGAACTTGTTGAGCAGGTCGCTCCGTTTTCCGTCACCGACCGAGCCCGGGCCGACGAACTTCGCGGTGGACAGCTTCGCACCGGGGGCCGAGGGCAGCTTGTCCTTCGAGATCCAGTGGTTCTCGTTGTCCTTGGCGAGTTTCGGCAGCGCGACGCCGTTCTCCGTGGTGTGTATGCTCTGTCGGCGGCCGTCGCTGATGTAGTTGTCGGAGTACCAGACCGGGTCGTTGTTGGCCTTCCAGACCATCTCGTCCTGGATGTACTTGTGGTGGTCGACGGCACTGCTCAGCAGCTCGTTGCAGGTGAACACGCTGTTCGTACGCTGCGGGGAGCCGTCCGGGCCGGGCGGATAGGTGGTGAACACGGCCGCGTCGAAAGCGGGCCCGCCCGCGCCGTTGCAGTACTTGTCGAGCTTGAGCTTCTTGAACTCCTTCGCCAGTGCCTGCCGGTCACTGCCGGCCAGGACGGTGGAGGCGTTCGGGTCGATGTCGATCCAGGCGACCTTGTCGAAGCCGGGCGGGACCACTCCGGTACCGGAGAGTTCGTTGATCGCCGCCGCGAAGTCGTTCACGACCGCGTCCGTGCCCCCGGACACGGCCTTGCGCTGGATGGTCTGTTTGCCGGTCAGGTTCTGGAGGTCGGCCTTGTACCCGTCCGTGGAACCCTCGGGTTTGTAGGTGTTGCCCCAGACGACCTTGTTCCCCGCGCGCGCCAGATCGCTCGCATACTGCAGCGTCCGCCGGTCGGAGCCGGAGAGCTGGGCTGTCTTGGCTGCCAGTTCGGCAATGCCGCTCTCGCCGGAAACGCTCAGGTTGTCGGTGTTCACGGCTAGGTCGTAGAACGGCTCGAACGCTCCCTGCTGCTTCAGATTGGCCACCGTCTTGCCGACATTGCTGAGCCGGCTCTCGCGGACCTCGGGGCTGGTCCGCGGACCGATGTCGGCCGTCATGGCGTCGAGGAGCTGCAGGACGGGCTTGCCCTTGCTGTCGTTGGCCCGCTGGTCGCCCAGTGGCTCATTGAGCTTGAAACCGCGGCCCATCAGCCTTTTGACGAGCGCCGGGTCGTCGCCCATGACGCTCGCTTCGTAGAAGACCGCGGACCAGTTCACCTGGATCGTCTGGCCGGGCGGTGCAGTGTTCGTCGCCGTAGCCGTCAGCGTGCGGTTCCCGCCGGGAGGCACGGAAACAGGACTGTTCAGGGGCGTCTGTCCGGCTACGGTCACTATCACCGTGCCGCTGGCCGGAGCGGTGCCCTGGTTGGTCACGTTCACGGTGGCCGGGCAGCTCGGAGTGCTGCAGAACGATGTCGAGAGCTGTACGGCCACGTCCGTCTGGGCCGCCACACGTTGGCTCAGCGGTTCGGCCTGCTCCTGCGAGGTGTCGACCCGGCGTACGTTCTCCGTTGTGCTCTGCACCTGGGCCCTGTCGGGCTCGCTGACCGCGGACGACAGGGCAGGGGCGGGCGCGGGCTCACCGGCCGCCGCCGGCACGTGACCTGCGGACTGCACAGGGCCCGCGGACCGTGCGGCACCGTCCTGCGGGCCGGAGCGGAAGACGGCAGTGCGCGCATCCGAGGCGTCCGGCGCAGGTTCGGGTGTGGCGGCTCCTTGAGATCCAGCGGAACCCGGCAGGCCGACCGAGAGCGGCTGATACGGAGGGGACGCACTCACCACGATGCGCAGGGTGCCGTCGGTCAGTACCTTCGCCGGACGGCCGTTCACCGACGTGGCCCCGCTCTGGCGCCACGTGGACGGCCGCCCGGACGGACCGTCGGTGTCCTTGCCCGAGAGGGCGTCGGCGAGCGCCGTCGGAGTCATCCGGGACAGCTCGGCCAGGCCGATCACCCCCTGCGGCGGGTCGGCCACCCAGGTGTTGGCCAGCGCTTCGGCGCTGCCCGGCTCGTGCTCGAACCACCACTGGCTGTTGCCGCGCAGAAGGGTTCGCTCGGGGCTCACAGCGAGCTCCGCGTACGCCCCCGAGTCACGGCTCAGGGTTCCGTACGCAGTGCCGTCGCGGGCAACCGTCAGACGGAAGCCGATGATCGCGCCGTTGCCGTTCACCGTGGTCCCCGCATAGGTGACCCCGCGCCAGGCACGCAGGCTCTTCGTGGCCGCCGAGGCCAGCTGCGGGGGCGTCTTCTCGCGTGGCCAGAGCACAAAGGTCATCAGGCCGGCGACGAGCACCATGACCAGCGCCAGGACGCCCCAACGCCAGTACCAGCGACGGGATTTAATCAACCGGACAAGCGCTCCAGCCGCCCGGGACGCCCGACTGCCCGCTGGCGGTGGCGAGAGGTACGGCGCCTGCGGGGGAAGTGGTGGGAACGAAGGGTACGGGGGAAGCGGTGGTTGCGGAGGTGGTTGCTCGGACGGTACTGATGCGCTGTCCCGTGCGTCCACGTCTGCCCCCAGTCCCGGGGACCGGGGTGACCCCACTGGGTCGTGGCGTGATGGTCCCGATTCCCTATTTCCTCATTCCCATCCCAATTCCCCGTTCAATCAAGCTTGTTCGCGCCACGTTGGCAGGTTCCCGCCGCTCCCTGAACCCTACTGTCCGGCAGACGTCTGAGAGTCCCTATTCCCACAGGTGAAGCCTCTGACATGGATGTTCCTCAGACCCCGACACCGTCAGTCGTGCGCGGAAGCCGCACCCAGCAGGTCGCGGATGTGGGCGGCCGCGTCCCGGAACTCCGGGCGTCCCAGCGTCTCGCCGTACTCCCGTTCCGCGTCCAGCCCCACCTCGATGATCTCGGAGATCGTGCCGGGGCGCGGGCTCATCACCACCACGCGGTCGGCCAGATAGACAGCCTCCGAGATGGAGTGGGTGACCAGCAGGACGGTGGTACGGGTCTCCCGCCAGATGCGGTTCAGCTCCATGTTCATCTGCTCGCGGGTGAGCGCGTCGAGCGCGCCGAACGGCTCGTCCATCAAGAGCACCGGGGGTTCGTGCAGCAGCGCCCGGCACAACGCCACACGCTGCTGCATTCCACCGGACAGCTCATGCGGATACGCGTCCTCGAAACCGGCCAGGCCCGTCATCCGGATCAGCTCGTCGGTCCGGCCGCGCGCCTGCGCCGGCGGCATCTTCCGGATCTCGGCCTGGAGCAGGATGTTGCGGCGCGCCGAGCGCCACTCCAGGAGGGCGGCGCGCTGGAACACGTAACCGATGTCGTGCCGCACCCCGTCGACCTGCTCGCCGCCGAGCCGGACCTCGCCCGAGGACGGCTTCAGCAGTCCGGCGACCAGCTTGAGCAGGGTCGACTTGCCGCATCCGGACGGTCCGACGATCGCCACGAACTCACCGGGCGCCACATCGAGCGAGACCTCGCGCAAGGCGGTGACATCGCGCTTCCTGCTGCGGAACCGGACCACCACGTCGGACAGTCCGACCGCCGCCGCGGCGGGAACCGGTGCCCTGGTCCGCGTCGTGTGCTGCTTCGGCATCGTCATCCCTTCAGCGCCGTCTTCTCGTCCCAGTAGTCCGCGACGGCCTTCGGCTTGCTGACCATGCCCGCCTCGGCGAAGACGTCGATGGTCTGCTGCCAGTCGGCCTCGTTGTTCACTCCGGGCGCCTTCCCCTCGGTCGACGAGGTGTGCAGCAGAGTGAGCGTCGTCCTGAACTGCTCGGCCAGGACCGTGGCCGGCGGCAGCTGCTCCGAGGCTCCGTCCATCGCCGCGACCGCCGGCCCGGGGGCTTTTTCGGCGGCCGCCCACGACTCGCTGACCGCCTGCACCATGCGTCCGGCGAGTTCGGACTTCGTGGCGAGGATCTTCTGTCCGGCGAGCAGACCGTTGGAGTAGAAGTTCAGCCCGTTCTCGGAGAAACGCAGATACGAGACCTGCTTCTTGGCCTTGTCCTGCATGGTGGGGCCCTGGTCGCTGGCATAGCCGAGGAGTCCGTCGGTCTTCCCGGAGATCACCGCGGCGATCTTGCCCGCCGGGTCGGTGTTCTGGACCTTGACGTCCGACTCGTCGAGGTTGTTCTTCTTCAGGAAGATCGGGAAGGTCTTGGAGAGCGCGTCACCCGCGGTCCCCGCAATAGTCTTTCCCTTGAGATCCGCAGGCGACTCGATGCCCTGGGCGTCGAAGGACTGCACCGACGCCGGGGTGGTCTGGAGGAAGACTCCGAGGCTCTTCACCTGGACTCCCTGGTCGACGCCCGCGAGCAGTGCCGGGGTGTCCGCCCAGCCGAAGTCGGTCTGGCCCGCGGCGGTGGCCTGCACCGTCTTCTGCGAACCCTGGCCCGCCTGGATCTTCAGGTCGATGCCGTGCTTCTCGAAGATCTTCTGCTGCTTGCCGTAGTAGAACGGCGCGTGTTCGCCGTACGGATACCAGTTGAGCGTCAGCGTGACCTTGTCCAGCTTCTTGCCCGAGTCGCTCGTGGTGGACGACGCGTCGTTGCCACCGCAGGCCGTGGCCACCAGGACGAGGGGTACGACACCGATCAGGAGTCTGCGCGCATGCATGGGCTGGCCCTTCTCGCGACGAAGTCGGTACGACGGAGTCAGTACGTGGTGGTGGCGGAGGCGTCCCGGCGGCTGGCGTGCCACGGGAGCAGCAGCATTTCGGCGATCTCGACGGCGACGAAGAGCACGACACCGATGAGTGACATCACGAGCAGCCCGGCGAAGAGCATCGGGGTGTCGAGGTTGCCGTTGGCCTGGAGGATCACATAGCCCAGGCCCTCGTTGGCGCCGACGAACTCGCCGACGACCGCACCGGTGACCGCCAGGGTGACCGCGACCTTGAGCCCGGAGAAGAGGTGCGGGAGCGAGGCCGGAAAACGGATCTTGAGGAAGGTCTGCCAGGGCCTCGCGCCCATGGTCGCCGACAGCTGGAGCATCTCCGGGTCGACCGCCTTGAGGCCGGTGACCATGGAGATCACGACGGGGAAGAAGGCTATGAGCACGGCGATGAGAATCTTCGGCTCGATACCGAAGCCGAGCCAGACGACGAACAGCGGCGCGATCGCGATCTTCGGTACGACCTGGGCGAACAGCAGAATGGGATAGAGCGTGCGCTCGACGGTCGAGGAGTACACCATGACGACTGCCGCCAGTACACCGACGGCCACGGCGATCAGGAAGCCGAGCAGCGTTTCGTATGTGGTCACCCAGGTGTGCTGCCAGAGATAGCCGGCCTTGCCGGTGAGGACATCGAGGGTCGCCGCGGGCGACGGTACGAGATACGGCTTCACCAGCTCCGCCGCCGAGATCACCCACCAGACGGCGAAACAGGCCAGCAGCAGGGCGACGGGCCGCCAGCTCTGCTCGGCCGCCCGCGCGAAGCGCTCCCCCGCCGAGGGTCCGGCCCGCCGGACAACTCCCTCCGCTTCGGGGGGACTTTTGGTCAACGCGCTCTGGCTCACTGTGAACTCCCTGCGCTTCGGGTGCAGTTGTGGAGAGCTGTGCGATCCTGCGATGACGAGAAGGCGCTTTCAGAAAGCGCTTTCTGATAAGGTTTTCGCCACGCTAATGACTGCCTGTACGCACGGTCAATAGGTCGTCGACAAGTTTCGGGGCCTTCCACCACCGCGCCCTTGGGGGTCGAGTTGAGGGAACGGGGAACACCGCACCACCCGCAGCCGCGCGGCGGCCTTCCCGCAGCGGCGCATGTGACGCTCGACGCCGTGGCCCGGGAGGCCGGGGTATCCCCCGCCACCGCCTCGCGCGCCCTCAACGGCACGGTCCGGGTACGCGACGATCTGCGGGAGCGGGTACGGGCGGCGGCGGACCGGCTCGGTTACATCCCCAACGCCCATGCACAGGCACTCGCCAATTCGACCAACAACCGCACGGTGGGCGTCATCTGTCATGACGTCAGTGATCCGTACTTCGCCGCCGTGTCGAGTGGTGTGATGCGCGCCGCGGCCGAGCAGGATCTGCTGGTGATGCTGGCCTCCACCTTCCGGGAACCCGCCCGGGAGATCGCCTACGTCTCGATGCTGCGGGCTCAGCGCGCCCGGGCGATCCTGCTCATCGGCTCCGGCTTCCAGGACCGGGCGTGGGAGCGGTCCCTGCATGCCGAACTGGAGCCGTACGTACGGGGCGGGGGGCGAGTGGCCGTCGTCAGCAGGCACCGCAGCCTTCGGGTGGACACCGTACAGCCGGAGAACCGGGCGGGGGCGGCCGCGCTCGCCCGGACGCTGGTGGGGCTCGGGCACCGCACGTTCGCGGTGCTCACCGGCCCGCCCGCGCTGACCACTGTCTCCGACCGGCTCACGGGCTTCCGGGAAGGGCTCGCGGAGTCGGGAATCGGGCTCGCCCGGGTCGTGGAGGGCGCGTTCACTCGCGACGGCGGGTATGCGGCGGCCCAGCGGTTGCTGGCCTGCGGCCGGCCGCGGCCGACCTGTGTGTTCGCGGTCACCGATGTGATGGCGGTCGGTGCGCTCGCCGCGCTGCGGGAGGAGGGGCTGCGGGTACCCGAGGATGTCTCGCTCGCCGGGTTCGACGACATTCCGCTGGTACGGGAGTTGTCGCCGGCGCTCACCACGGTGGCGCTGCCGCTGACCTCGATGGGCGAGGACGTGATCGCACTGGCGCTGCGGGAGCGGTCCGCGGGGCGGCGGGCCCGGGTGGTGCGGGTGACGGGAGAGGTGGTGGTGCGGGCCAGCACGGGAACGCCGCCGGTCGGATGACCGGCGGCGTTCGGGTGCCGAGGTGTCCTCCATCGCGATTCGCCCGGCGACGGAAGGCTGACCACTACGGGTGGACGAGCACCTGGGAGAGTGCCACGCGTCCCGTGCCGGAGGTCACGATCTTCACCGTACGGGTCCGGCTGTCCAGGTTCAGGACCGTCGGGCGCAGCGCCTTCCCGCTGACGTGGACCGTCGCGTCGTCGGTGACGACATCGAAGTCGGCCGTCGTGGAGGAGGAGTTGTTCCAGATCTCGATCTGACGGATGCGCTGTTCGCTGCCCAGGTCGATCTGCCACCAGGCGCCCGCCTCGGACAGCGTGCGGGTGTCCGTGTTGGTGTCGGCGTCCACCGCGAGCGCCGCGGCCGCCGCGCCCTCGGTGGAGGACTGGGTCGCGGTGCCGGTACGGGCCAGGTCGGTCCGCAGCTGCTCGACCGGGCCGCCGTGGGCGCCTGCCCGGGCTGCGACGGCGAGGGCTTCGGCCGGCAGTCGGTCCAGACCGGTGAGGTTCTCCTTCATGACCGAGCCGTTGCCGGCGAGCGCCGGCGCCGCCGTGTCGGTCCAGTTGCCCCGTGCGGTGTTCTGGATGCCGTAATCCGCCCAGTTCGAGACCCACTTGTAGCCGATGCGGGTGATGACGTTCTTCTCGACGGCGATGTGCGAGGACTGTTCGTCGAGGTAGATGCCGTTGCCGTCGCGCTCGGTGTTGCCGAAGGCGGAGCGGTTGATGTAGTTGCCGGAGACGACCGTGCCCGGCTGCGCGCCCTGGGTGTAGATCGCGCCGCCGTCGTGCTGCGCCTGGGCGACTTCCATGACATTGGTGATGCGGTTGCCGGTCACCTTGTTGTCGCGCAGCACGGATTTCTGCGCCTCGGGCTGGTTCCAGCCCCAGCCGACCGAGATCCCGGAGTACGGGAGGTGGTCCAGACTGTTGTGGTCGACGGTCAGCTCGGCCTCGTAACCGGCCCAGATGCCCACCGAGTCGGTGTACTCGACGCCGGAGCGGGTGATGGTGTTGTACGCGATCGTGTTCCGCTCCCCCGCGAGCGCGGTCCCGGGCATCGGCTCGGTGTCGCCCACGTACACCGCGCCCGAGGACAGATCGGTGAAGGACGAGCGGGTCAGGGAGCTGTCCTTGGTGCCCGCTTCGAGGACGGCGCCCGCCCCGCCGAGCCGGCTGAACCGGGCGTTCTCGATGCTGATGTGCTGTCCGCCGCGGACGGTGACCGCGGCGGACGGCTTGGTGTAGAAGCGGCCCGCATGGTCGACGGGGCCGGTGGCTCCGGTCAGGGTGAGACCGGCCTGCATGCCCGCGTAGCCCTCCTCCGTGTCGGGCTGGCTGTAGGCCGCATACGCGAAGCCGATCCCGTCCACGGTGACGTCGTGGGCACCGTCGAGGACGAGCAACTGTTCGGTGTGCGGAGTGATGGCCTGCGCGCGGTGCATGTTCTCGCCCTTGCGCGGCAGGTACATCACTGTGCGGTTCTGCGAGTTCCATACGAACTCGCCCGGTTGGTCGAGGAGTTCGGGGGCGTTCTCGAAAAAGGCGACGCCGCTGTAGCGGGTGGAGTCGACCGCGGTGGAGTCCCAGGCGGGTCCGGTGCGGTCGGTGCCGCTCGCCGAGTTGGTCCAGCAGGGCTGGGCGAAGGTCATGACGTCGCCGCTGACGCCGGTGATCCGGCAGTGATAGTTGCGCCAGCGGACCCGGATGACGGCTTCGGCGTCGGTGGGGCGCTGCCACCGGTCGATCCCGGTGGCCGTGGCGCCGGTCAAGCCGGTCCTGGTGGCGTCGCAGGTGCTCGCCGCGCAGGCCGCACCTCGGGCGCGGGTCGCGCGTCTGCCGTCGATGAAGAGCTGGCGGGGGGTGACGCCGGCCGGTACGTCGGCGGTCCAGGTGCCGTCTGCGTTCTGCCGCCAGCCGGTGATGTCCTGTCCGCCGGAGAGGACGGGGTGGGCTCCGGGGGCGGCGGTCCAGGTGACCGTGTGGCCGTCCTTCCCGGAGTCGGCGGCGCCTAGCTCGATGGGTTCGTCGAGCTTGTACGTACCGTTCTTCAGGAGCACGCGCACGTCGCGGCCCCTCTCGGTGCGGGCCTGGTCGCGGGCGCCTTCCGGGGTACAGGGGCGGGCGGCCGTACAGGAGGTGCCGTGTCCGTCCGGGGCTGCGTACAGGGTGCGGGGACCGGGTGCGGCCTGGGCGGTCGGGGCGGCGAGGAGTGCGGCCAGGAAGGCGGCGGTGGCGGCAGCGGCGGATCCTCGTACGGCGTTCAGGGAGCGGCGGGTCACGCGGAGGCCTTCCAGTCGGGGTGGCCGGGCATGGGCGGGTTCACGGCTCCGAAGAGCCAGTCGCGCAGGAACGGGTCGAGGGACTTGTCGCCGGTGACGTCCACCGTGTGCCGGATGAAGGTCTCGCTGGTGTAGGTGGAGTCCTTGAAGCGCTTCACCCACTCACGCATGACCCGGTCGAACCGCCGCTGACCGATCTGAAGGCTGAGGGCGTACAGGACGAGAGCGCCACCGTCATAGATATTGGTGCCGCCGAGCGCCTTCGGAAGTCCGGGCGGGCCGTCGGCGGCGCGGATGGCGTCGAGCTTCGCGTACGTGGCCTTCATCTTGTCCTCGAAGACCGACCAGCCGCGCTCCTCGCCGTAAAGGCCGGCGTAGTACACGGCGGGGCCCTCGTTGAGCCAGGCCTGCTGCCAGTCGTTCGGGGTGACAGAGTCGCCGAACCACTGGTGGACGAGCTCGTGGACCATGGTGGTCTCGTAGCCGGGCTGCCCATTGGCGTTGAGCTTGAACCAGTTGGTGGAGAACAGGGAGAGAGTCTGGTTCTCCAGGGCGTCGGTGTAGCCGTCGTAGATGTGGACGCCGTAGACGGAGAACGGGTAGCGGCCGAACTTCGCCTCCAGCCAGGCCAGATGGTCCGCGGTACGGGCGACGACCGGACCGTACTTGTCCTCCTGCCCCTGCGGCACGATGTGCCGCAGGGGCAGTCCACGGTGACTGGTGCCGTACAGATAGGTGCCCTTGACGACGGCGATGCCGATGAGCTCGGTCGCCATGCGCTCGCGCAGGGCGAAGTGCCAGACGGTGGAACCGTCGGCGCGCGGGGTCTTGTGGAGCAGTTCGCCGTTGGCGGCGGCGACATAGCCCTGCGGGGCGCTGATGTGGAAGGTCCACGTCGCCTTGTCGGACGGGGTGTCGTTGCAGGGCAGGAAGGTGTCGGCACGGGAGGACTGGGCGGCGGAGGCGAAGCCGCCGTCGGTGCCGAACTTCCAGCCGGTCAGTCCGAGTCGGGGCGCCTTGCCGTTGCCCCGGTAGCGCACCTCGACGGTGAATGCCTGCCCTTTGTGGAGCGGGCGAGCAGGGGTGATGGTGAACTCCTGGCCGCTCTTGCCCGGCGAGAGCTCCCAGGTGGCGGGGCGGCCGGCGACGGTGACGGAGTCGACGGTGTGGCCGTCGGTGTCCAGGTTGAATGCGGACAGGTCCTGGGTGGCCTTGGCGTTGATCTTCACGACGGCGGTGAAGTCGTAGGTCACCGGGGTGAAGTCGAAGGTGAGGTCGTAGTGCACGACCTGGTAGCCGCCGTTGCCGAGGGTCGGGAAGAGCGGGTCGCCCACGCCGTCGGAGCCGGGCTTCGGGTCGAAGCCGTGCGGCTTTGCGACGGCGGTCGAGCCGAGGGCGGGTACGGCGACGGCCGCTGCCACCGCCGCGCCGCCGAGTCTGAGGGCCGAGCGTCGCGTCGTCACTTCTTCCCCTTCTGGAAGGCGTCCTCGAACTCGCCGCGGGCCTGCTCGCCGCCCTTGGCCAGGTAGTCCTTGACGAGCTGGTCATAGGCGGACATGGGCTTGCGGCCCGAGATGATGTCCTTGAGCGCGTCCTGCTTGAACGTGTAGAGGCTGCCGGAGCCCTTCGAGTCCCAGGTGGGCGAGGAGTACTGCAGGGTCGGGTCCTGCTCCATGATCGGAATCATCTTGGTGAAGGCGTCGTGGACGTGGCGGACGCCCTGTTCCGAGTCGGCGCTGAAGATGGCGGGGACGGCGGAGGCCATGAACTTCCACGGCACGGTGACGTCCTGGGTGCCCTGCTTGGTGAGGGCCGGGTTGCCCTTGGCGTCACGGGTGAAGTCCTTGCCTTCGACGCCGTAGTTGATCAGCGTGTACTCCTGGCTGCCGAACGGCGACGCGGCGAAGTCGGCGAGTGCCAGGATCTCCTTGACCCGGTCCCCGGACGCCTTCTTCACATGGGTGTTCTCCAGCTTGACGTTGTCCATCCAGGCGATGGCGTCCTTGCCGAACGGGACGAAGGGGCGCGGGTCGTACTTCTTGTCGATCGCCTGCATGGAGGCGATGTAGCCGACGCCGGGCGCCAGGTAGGTGGGCATGCCGTCGTAGACGTAGGCGCCCTTGCCGTTCTTGAACATGTCCGTGTACTGGGCCTTCTGCGCCCCGGACATCTGCAGGGTTCCCGGATAGAAACAGCCCGCCTTGTACAGCTCGCGCGCGGTCTCCACGGCCTTGCGGTACTCCGGGGTCTCCAGGTCGGTGGTGAACTTGCCGGTCTTGGCGTCGAGCCGCCAGTAGTAGGGCGCGCCCGCGGACATCGCAAGCATGGTGGTGGCACCCGCGATGATCGCGTACTGGTCCTTCTTGGGCCGGGTCAGCTCCTTGCAGACCTCGACGAACCTGTCGAGGTCCGAGATCTGGGCGAGGTCGGTGACGCCGACCTCCTCGAACAGGTCGTGGCGGTAGAAGCCGGCGCCGCCGGTGCCTGTGCGCGCGATCGGGATGCCGTACAGCTTCCCGCCGAAGATCGCGGCCTGCCAGGCGCCCTTCGGGACCGCGGCCAGGTTCGGGTAGTCCTTGATCTTGTCGCCGGCGAGGTACGGGGTCAGGTCGGCGCACTTGGCCTGGAGGAAGGCCGCCTTGTTGTCGACACCTCCGACCTCGGGGTACATGAAGAGATCGGGCAGGCTGTCGCTCGCGACCATCGTGGAGAACTTGGTGCCGTAGTCGTCGGCGGGGACGGCGGTGATGTTCACCTGACCGCCGAGGAGCTTCTCTATCTCCTGCCAGGCGGCGTTCTTGCCGCGGGCGGGCGGCGGCGGGGAGAAGGTCTCCATCGTCGCGCTGATCGGCTCGGCGCCCTTGAGCGGGGTGCCCTTCGTGGCCCGCAGCGGCTTGGCCGGGTAGCTGAAGTAGCCCTGCGGGACACCGGCCGCGGTACCCGCCAGGTCGGGCTTGAGGCCGATGTTGCGGACCGCGGTGTCGGGGAGCAGCGAGGCGCTCTTGGCCTCCGCCTTCGCGGTCGTGCCGCCGTCGCCGCAGGCGGCGAGCAGCGGGGCGGCGGCCAGTCCCAGACCGACGCCCGCACCCATGCGGAACAGTGCTCTGCGGTTGATGGGGGTGGAGCTCGACACCTGAATCTCCTTGGGAAGAGGGGAAGGAAGGAGTGGGGGGCGGTGGCTGCGCTCAGCCCTTGATGGCGCCTGTGAGCACGCCCTTGGTGAAGTAGCGCTGGAGGAACGGATAGACACAGAGGATCGGTACGACGGCGATCACCAGAACCGCCATCTGCACGGCCTGCTGCGGGGCGAGGACCTCGCCGGCCGACGCTGCGTTCAGGCTCTGGCCCTGCAGGACATAGGTGCGCAGCACCATCGGCAGGGGCCACTTGTCGGAGTCGTTGAGGTACAGGAGCGAGTTGAAGAAGGCGTTCCAGTACGTCACCGCGTAGAAGAGGCTGATCACGGCGAGGACGGCCTTGGACAGCGGCAGGACGATCCGCACCAGGATGCGGAAGTCTCCGGCGCCGTCGACCTTCGCGGCGTCGTACAGCTCCTCCGGCAGATTCATGAAGAAGGACCGCAGGACGACGAGATTGAAGGCGCTGACCAGGGTGGGCATGACGAGCGCCGCGTAGGTGTCGTACAGCCCGAGTCCCTTGACCAGCAGGAAGTTCGGGATGATGCCCGCGTTGAAGAGCATCGTGAACAGGGCCGTCATCAGGATGAAGCGGGAGCCCGTGACATCGCGGCGGGAGAGTCCGTACGCCATGCCGACGGTGACGAGCAGGCTGGCGAGGGTGCCGAATACGGTGATGCCGACGGAGACGATCAGGGCCCGGGTGACGACTCCGCCGGTGAAGACGGTGCGGTAGGCGTCCAGGGTGGGGTGGTCCGGCCACAGGACGAGGCCGGAGCTCTTGATGATGTCGGTCTGCGAGGCGAAACTCGTGCCGATGACGCCGACCAGCGGGTAGGCGACGGCGAGCACGACCACGACGACGGCGACCGCCTTGGCGATCTGCCCGATGCGGGTCGGCCGCTCCATCCACGGGGGCCGGCCGTCGGACTTCCGGGCGGTGGCGGTCCGGGGCGCCGGTGCGGTGGATTCCGATGTGGCGCGCTTCTTCTCAGCGGTCAGCACCGCGGTACACCCCTTCGTGGCCGAGTCGGTGGGCGAACTTGTTCGCGCCCAGGACGAGTGCGGTGCCGATGACCGCCTTGACGAGCCCGACGGCGGCGGCGACGCCCCAGTCGTTGTCCTTGATGCCGTGGTAGTAGACGTAGGTGTCGAGGACCTCGCCGGCGTCCGGGCCGACCGCGTCGCGCTGGAGCAGGATCTGCTCGAAGCCGACGGAGAGGATCTGCCCGAGGTTGAGGATGAGCAGCAGGATGAGTACGGGGGCGATGCCCGGCAGGGTCACGTGCCAGAGGCGGCGTCGCGGGCCCGCGCCGTCGATCGCGGCGGCCTCGTACTGCTGTCTGTCGATGTTCAGCAGCGCGGCGAGGATGATGATCGTGCCCCAGCCGGCGTCCTTCCAGGCCACCTGGAGGGTCAGCAGCCAGGGGAAGGCGTCGGGGTCGCTCATCATGTCGTAGCGCGGCAGCCCCAGACCGCCGAGTACGTCGGGCAGGAGCCCTGCGCCGCCCAGGATCTGCTGGAAGATCGAGACGATGATGACCCAGCCGATGAAGTGCGGCAGATAGACGACACTCTGCACGAAGCGCCTGATGCGGTCGCTGGCGATGCTGTTGAGCAGCAGGGCCAGGGCGACCGGGACCGGGAAGAAGAACACCAGCTGGACGAGGGCGATCTCCAGGGTGTTGAACGTCGCGGACCAGAAGGCCGGCTCACCGAACGCCGCGGAGAAGTTGGCGAACCCCACCCAGACGCTGTGCATGTAGCCGAGATACGGCTGGTAGTCCTGGAACGCCACGACATAGCCGAGCAGCGGTACGTAGTGGAAAACGACGAAGTACAGCAGGCCGGGCAGGGTGAGCAGCAGCATCACCCGGTCCCGCTTGATCCGCTGCCAGAGCGTCAGCCGGTGCTGTGCGACGAGGGCCTGGGCAGCGGGCGGGGAGGGTATTTCAGCCTTCTGCCGCCGCTTCTCCCGCGGCAACGGGGGTGCTGTTTCAGCCATGGTGCGTCCTGTTCGGCTGGGTGGCGCATGGTGAGCCTTCTGGGGCCGCAAGTTAGTAAGCGGTTAACCCAAGCGTCAAGAGATCCGGGCAAATGTCGTTGAGACGCGATGTTCTCACCATCGAATCCAGCTCAACGAATCAACAAAAATGCTTCTCAACTGGACAGTTGGGGCGGCTGTGAGCTTGACGGTCGGCCGTCGTGCTCCTTAGCGTTCCGGTCATTCCATAGAACGCGATTACTATCCGGAGGCAGGGTGCGAACCACCGAAGAGGCACCGGCTCATTCCGGTAGCGATGCTGCGGCACCGCCCCCGCGACGGCCGCGCACGGTCCTGGCCATGACCCCCGGACTGCTCGACGACGTCTTTCCGCCACCGGTGCGGGCCCGTCTCGAGGAGACCGCCGACCTCCTCAACCCGTTCGTGATCAGCGAGTTCGACTCCCCGGACGCCTCCGCGGCGCTGAATGCGGCCGAGGTCCTGCTCACCGGCTGGGGCTGCCCGCCCGTCGACGCCGCGCTGCTGGACCGGGCACCGGCGCTGCGTGCCGTGATCCATGCGGCCGGCACGGTGAAAACGTTTCTGTCCCCGGCCGCGTTCGACCGCGGGATCGTCGTGTCCTCGGCCGCCGCCGCCAATGCCGTACCGGTCGCCGAGTTCACCCTGGCGGCGATCATCATGGGCGCCAAACGAGTCTTTCCGCTGGCCGGGCTCTTCCGCACCCGGCGCACCCACCGCACCGGCGCCGACCTCGACCGCCAGCACTGGCTCGGCACGCACGGCCTGACCATCGGCATCGTCGGGGCGTCCCGGATCGGCCGCCGGGTCATCGAACTGCTCCGGGTCCTCGACGCCGAGGTACTGCTGTACGACCCGTATGTCGGTGCGGCCGAGGCGGAACTGCTCGGTGTCACCCCGACCGACCTGGACACCCTGGTGGCGACCAGCGACGTGGTGAGCGTCCATGCCCCCGACACGCCGGAGACCCGAGGGATCATCGACGCCAGGCGGATCGGCCTGATGCGGCCCGGCACCCTGCTCGTCAACACGGCTCGCGGCCCCCTGGTGGACACCGAGGCACTGACCGGGCACCTGGTCAGCGGGCGGCTGGACGCCGTCCTCGATGTGACATCGCCCGAGCCGCTGCCGGACGGCCACCCGCTGTGGGACCTGCCGAACGTCTTCCTCACCCCGCATCTCGCGGGCGCCCAGGGCAACGAGGTGGGACGGCTCGGGGCGCTCGCCGTCGACGAGCTGGCGCGGTACGCGCAGGGCACACCGTTCGACCACCCGGTGCACCGGGCCGACCTGGGGAGGATCGCATGAGCTCCGTCCAAGCACAGGCTCTAGGCTCGGCGTCACACAACAGCCACCAGGGGGTGAGCCGGATGCGCCGGCAGAGCACAGCCGCGGACGGACAACGGCGCGCGACGGTCACCGATGTCGCGCGGCGCGCGGGCGTCTCGACGGCCACGGTCTCCCGCGTACTGAACCGCAACTACCCTGTCGCCGAGGCGACCCGGGAGCGGGTCGAGTCCGCGATGCGCGAGCTCGGCTATGTCGTCAACGCCCATGCCCGCGCGCTGGCCGGAGTCTCCAACCGCACCGTCGGCATCATCGTCAACGAGGTCATCGACCCGTTCTACGCGTACATCGCGCGCGGCGTGGAGCGGGAAGCGGCACTCGGCGGTCGGCTCTGCCTGGTCTGCTGCACCCAGGGCGACCCGCAGCGCGAGCTGGCCTTCATCGATCTGATGCATGAGCGCAGGGCGGACGCCGTGGTCGTGGTCGGCGGCTCCATCGCGGACCGCGGCTACACCACCGAGCTGGCCCGCAGGGCGCGCGAGCTGGACGCGGGCGGATCGAAGCTGGTGCTGTGCGGCAGGTCGCCGCTGGGCGAGCAGGCCCCGACCGTCGCGGTCGAGTACGACAACGAGGGCGGCGCCTTCGCCATCACCGACCATCTGCTGATGCAGGGGCACGAGCGGATCCTCTACCTCGGCGGCCCGCCCAAGCTCTCCACCACCCGCGACCGGCTGGCCGGGCACCAGCGGGCCCTTGAGCTGCGCGGCATCGCCCCGGACCCCGAGCTGGTCCAGCCCGGCGCCTTCAGCCGTAACTTCGGGTACCGGAGGATGGCCGAACTACTGCGGGACGGACCGGACTTCACCGCGGTCTTCGCCGCCAACGACATGGTGGCGGCGGGCGCGGCGCAGGCCCTGGAAGAGGCCGGGGTCCGGGTACCGAAGGACGTGTCCCTGGTGGGGTACGACGACATTCCGGTGGCCCAGGAGCTGCGGCCGCGGCTGACCACCGTCCACATTCCGCTGGAGGAGATGGGGCGCCAGGCGGTACGACTGGCCGTCACCGGCGGGGACGAGGACGACTGGCGCGAGCCGACCACGGGTGCGCTGCGCCTCGGCACCCACATCGTGGTACGCGATTCCGTTGCGCCACGATCCGGCGGGCCCACCCGGATGTGACCGGTTACTTCCCCCCTGTCCACAGTTGGCCATAGAAAATCACAGTAACTTCCCGACTCCCCTTGCGACTCGATAGCAACCGCTTACATGCTGGCGCCGAGTAGCACCCGTTCCGCACGCTTCCGCCCCTCACTCGTTTCTGCAGGGAGAGTTCCGCATGCGTATGCCCACAGACTCCGCCGGCCCCTCCACCGCCCCTTTCTCCGCTTCCTCCCTCGTCGGCCGGCGTTCCGTTCTCGCCGCCGCGGCCGGATCCGGAGCGGCGATCGCCCTGGGCACCGGCACGGCCCGGGCCACGACGGCCGACGCCTCCGTTTCGCGGGGGGCCCGCCCGGTCCACCTGACCGTGACCGCCCGGCCCGCCGCCGAGGCCGAGCGGCTGCGGCTCGGACAGGCCCTGCGCGGCTCGGAGTTCCAGCCCACCGGCCTGTACGTCCCGCCCGGCACGCCCCTCTCTCTCACCGTCCAGCCGTACGACGATCTGCTGCCCGTCCTCTGGATCGGCGCCTGGGACTACTACGGCGAGATCACCGAGCCCCGCAGCTATCCGCTGACCGCCGGTGCGAACACCGTGACGGACCCGCACGGCGGCCCGGTCTATCTCACCTTGACGGGCCGTGGCGAGCGGGCCGGTGTGCTGGTCCGCTCCGGCGCCGTCCCCATGCCCGTCTTCGCCCTGGGCCGCACCTCGGAGGCCGACTACCGGCAGCAGCTGGACACACTCACCGCATCGCCGTACGTCGAACTCCACGCGCCTCACACCATCATGACGCTCACCCGCGAGGGCGCGCTGCTGTACCGCGACGAGGACCATGCCGCACTGCTCGGACTGGTCGAGACGATCATCGACTCGCACGCCCGGATCAGCGGCCTCGACGGTTCGAAGCCGGTACACCGGCGCAAGGCGGGGCCGTACCACTTCACCGAGGTCAGCAAGGTCCCGACCGGCGTCGGTGCCTACGCCACCCACGGCTACAACGGCTTCCCGCGGGCCTACCTCGACCGGGCCACGACCGTCGAGGGGCTGCGGACCCGCGGCTGGGGGCTCTACCACGAACTCGGCCACCTCCACCAGCAGATGGCGTACAAGCCGGGCGGTCTGACCGAGGTCACGGTCAACATCTATTCGCTGGCCGCGCAGCGCACCCTGAAGCAGCCGTCCAACCTGCTCACGGTCGACGCGACGACCGGGCTCACCTACTTCCAGTCCGCGCAGCGCAAGTTCGGCACGGCCGGGCTGACGTACGAAAAGTCCTTCGGCGCCTACGAGAAGCTCGTCCCGCTGCGCCAGTTGGAGCTCGCCTTCGGTGACGACTTCTGGCCCAGGCTGCACAAGCTGGTGCGCGAGGAGAACCCCCAGTCGGACTACACGGAGAACGACAAGCGCTACCGGGCCCTCGCCACCTTCTCCAGCCGCGTCGCCGGCTACGACCTCACCGACTTCTTCGTGAACACCTGGGCGTTCCCGGTCGACGCCACCGGCAAGGCCGAGCTGGCCGCGCTGAACCTGCCGAAGCCCCCCGTCGACCCGTCCACGCTGTCCGACTGACCACCGGCGACAAGGAGCCACTGTGAACCTCAGCAGAAGAACCCTCCTCGCGGCGAGCAGCGCCACGGCCGTCACAGCCGCGACGACGCTCATGACGTCGGCCGGCGCCGCGCACGCGCGGCCCGTCACGGCCGCATCCGCCGAAGCCGCGGCGCCCGCCGACTTCGACACCCTTCTCCGGCGGGCCGAAACCCTGCTCACCGGCGGCGAGTTCGACCCGGCCGACACCGACTTCACAGCGGCGCTCGCGACCCTGTCCACCACGGCCGAGGGGCTCTGGGACACCCTCGACCGCAGCGCCGGACGGACTGCGCTCTGGCCCGACCTCGCACCGCTCACGGACCCGGGCAACTTCGGTCAGAGCTACACCCGGCTGCGCACGATCGCGGTCGCCCGGGCGACCGGGGGCACCTCCCTCGCCGGGAGCACGGAGGTGGCGGACGCACTCGTCGCCGCGCTGCGCTTCACGTACGACACCGCGTACAACCCGGCCAAGCGCGAGACCGGCAACTGGTGGTTCTGGGAGATCGGCGCCCCGCGTGCCCTGATGGACTGCTCCGTCATCCTCCGCGACCGGCTTCCCGCAGCCGATCTGACGGACTATCTGTCGGTCGTCGACCGCTTCTGCCCGGACGCGGACCGTCGTACCAACTCCCCCTCGCTCGCGGAGACCGGCGCGAACCGCACCGACAAGGCCGTCATCGTGGCGCTGCGCGGACTGCTGGGGCAGGACGCCGGCAAGCTCGCCTCCGCCCGTGACGCGCTCTCCGACGTACGCGACCTGGGCCGCAACAGCCTTTTCCGTTACACGAGTTCGGGCGACGGCTTCTACGAGGACGGCTCGTTCGTCCAGCACGACGTGGTCGCCTACACCGGTTCGTACGGCATCGTGCTGCTGGGCGGCACCGCCTATCTGCTGGCGCTGCTGGCGGGCTCCGAGTGGGCGGTCGCCGACCCGAAGGTGTCGGTGATGTACGAGGCCGTCGAGCGGACCTTCGCCCCGGTGATCTTCGACGGGCTGATGATGGACTCGGTGCGCGGCCGGGCGATCTCCCGGGAACGCGCCGGGGACCACCGCGACGGTGCGACGGCCGTCGCCGCGATCCTGCTCCTGGCGACCGGCGCACCCGCCGAGTACGCGGGGCGCTGGCGGGCGCTGGTCAAGGGCTGGCTGACCCGTAATCGCACCACTCCCTTCACGGCTCTCGCGACACTTCCCCAGCTCGCCCTGGCGAAAGCCGTCCTGAACGACCGGACCGTGAAGGCCGAGGCTCGTACGACCGGCACCTTCGTCTTCGCCGACATGGACCGCGTCGTGCACCGCCGTCCCGGCTGGGCCTGCGCGCTGTCGCTTTCGTCGAAGCGGATCTCGGCGTACGAGGCGGGCAACGGCGAGAATCTGCACGGCTGGTACACCGGCGACGGCATGACGTATCTGTACGACGGCGACGACCTGGGGCAGTTCAACGACGGCTTCTGGCCCACCGTCGATCCGTACCGGCTCCCCGGCACCACGGTCGACACCCGGCAGCGCGCCGATCTCGGTACGGGCGCCGGTACGTCCACCTACCGCCCGGCGAACGCCGTCGCGGGCGGGGCCGTGCTGGACGGCCGGTACGGGGCCGCCGCGATGGAGGTGATCGGCGCCCAGGGCACCACCCTGCGGGCCAGGAAATCCTGGTTCCTGCTGGACAACGCGGTGATCGCGCTCGGCTCGGGCATCACCGCGAGCGACGGCCGGCCGGTGGAGACGATCGTCGAGAACCGCAACCTCGGCACGGACGGCAGCAACCGGCTGCTGGTCGACGGCATCCGTCAGCCCGCCGAGCAGGGCTGGGCCCAGGACTTCGGCCGAGCACGGTGGGCGCACGTCGACGGCGTCGGCGGCTATGTCTTCCCCGAAGGGACCGCCCTGCATGCCCTGCGTGAGCAGCGCGCCGGCACCTGGCGGGCCATCGACACCGGGGCGGACACGGGCGGCAGCACCGATCCGGTCACCCGCCGCTATCTCACGCTCCGGGTCGATCACGGCACCTCCCCCACCGACGCCCGGTACGCCTATGTGCTGCTGCCCGGCGCATCGGCGGCGGCAACCTCGGTCTGGTCGCACTCCCGGCCGGTCCGGATCGTCGCCAACGACGCCACCGCGCAGGCCGTGGAGGTGCGCCGGGCGGGACTGACCGCGGTGAACTTCTGGGGCGCCGGGACCGCGGCCGGGATCACGGCCTCCGGTCCGGCGTCGGTGCTCGTGCAGCGCCGGGGCGGACACATCTGCGTCGCGGTCGCCGACCCGGGCCGGACACTCACGACGCTCTCGGTCGAGCTGCCGTTCCACGTACGGTCGGTGGTGGACGCCGATGACACAGTGAGCCTCGTCCCGGGCCGCAGGCCCGTACTCACCGTCGCCGTGGGCGGCTCGCGCGGCCACACCCACCGAGCCGAACTCAGCCGGTAACCCACCCCTTCGTACCCCCTCCGAGGAGCAGCACCACCATGTCCGTCGCACCGCATCTGCAACTGCCGCCGCCCGACCGGATCCTGTCCTCCCGTACCGGCTGGACCCGGGCCCACTGGGAGGCGACAGCCGACCGGATGCTGGACGCGCTGGTGCCGTACGCGACACCCGGCTTCGCGCAGTACCGCCTGCCCGGCCGCAACAGCTGGTCGGGGGTCGTCTCGGACGGTCTCGAAGGATTTGCCCGGTCGTTCCTGCTCGCCGCCTGCCGGATCGCGGGCGCGGGCGGGGCGGTCGACCCCGCATTGACCGAGCGGTACACGGCGGGCCTGGCCGCGGGCACGGACCCCCGCAGCGGTGAGTCCTGGCCGCGGCTGACGGACTGTTCGCAGCAGATGGTGGAGGCGGCGTCGGTCGCGGTCGCACTGCACGAGACCCGGCCGTGGATCTGGGACCGGCTGGACGCCCGGGTCCAGGAGCGGGTCGTCGACTGGTTCTCCGGGTTCGTCGGCGGGCGTACCTGGGACAACAACTGGCGGCTCTTCCAGGTGGTGTCCGAGCAGTTCCTCGCCTCGGTCGGCGCCCCCTGCAGCCGGTCCGACATCGAGAGCAATCTGGACAGGATCGAGGACTGGTACGTCGGTGACGGCTGGTACACCGACGGCGACGGCCGGAACTTCGACTACTACATCGGCTGGGCCATGCATCTGTACCCGCTGCTGTGGTCGCGGATCGCGGGCGCCGACGACGGGGGCAGGACCGAGGTCTACCGGCAGCGGCTCAGCCGGTTCCTGGAGGACTACCCGCACTTCTTCGGCTCCGACGGTGCGCCGGTCCACCAGGGCCGCTCACTGACGTACCGGTTCGCCGCTCTCGCACCGGTGTGGATGGGGGCGCTGGCCGACTGCACCCCGCTCGCGCCGGGGCTCACTCGCCGGCTCGCCTCGGGCACGATGCGGCACTTCGCGGAGCGCGGTGTGCCGGACGAGCGGGGGCTGCTGACGCTCGGCTGGTACGACACGTTCCTGCCGAGCACCCAGCCGTACTCCGGTCCCGCCTCGCCGTACTGGGCGAGCAAGGGTTTCCTCGGGCTGCTGCTCCCGGCGGACCATCCGGTGTGGACGGCGCGCGAACTCCCGCTGCCCGTCGAGGAGTCCGATCAGTACACCGCGCTGCCCGCACCCGGCTGGCTGCTTCACGGCACCCGCGACGACGGCATCGTGCGGCTCATCAATCACGGCAGCGACCACAATCCGCCGTACGACGAGGCGGCCGACCCGTCCGAGGGGGCGGACGATCCGCACTACGCGAAGTTCGCCTACTCGACGGCGACGGCCCCCGAAGCCGCCCCGCACGCCCTGGCACGCTCCATCGACGGCCATCTGGCACTCGTCGCTGCGGACGGCACGCCGTCGCTGCGCCGCCGGATCCATCCGCTGCGCTGCGAGGACCGCGTCGCCGCCTCCTGGTACGCGGCCCGGCTGCCCGGTGACGACCATCCGTACCGGATCGAGACGACGAGTGTGCTGCACGGCCCGTGGGAGATCCGGGTGCACCGGGTCGAAGCGCCCAAGGGTGCGGTGGTGCGGGAGGGCGGTCACGCGGTCGCTCATACGGAGAGCCCGTTCGCCCTGTCGGGTCCCGACTGGGCGCTCGCCCGTACGGCCGACGGTCTGAGCAGCGCCCTGATCGCGCTGTACGGCTGGGACACTGGTGCCGAAGGGGCGGCTGTGGCGCGTGACGTCCAGTCCAATGCGTACGGACCGCGTTCCGCGATCCCGTATCTGCGCAGCCGACCGCACCCGGGCGGGCAGAGCATCCATGTATCGCTGGTCGCCCTCTCCCAGGACACCGTTCATCCGGAGGCGCTGCGCGACTCGGTGCGGGTACGAGCGGGTGCGGACTCGGTGGTGCTGACGTTCCTGGACGGTACGACGGTCGAGGTCTGAAGACGGTCGAGGTCACGTCGTGGTCAAGGTCTGATCGCGGCCCGAGTCTGTTCGCGGACCGGGCCGCCGGGGCCCGCCCGGTCAGATCCCGATGCTGTTGTCCTCCCACCGATGGAGGTGGCCGACGAGTTCCTGCGCCAGGGCCTTGATCGTGTCGAGCCCTGCCCTGCCCCATGGGCGGGGCACGGTGTCGACCGCGCAGACGGCGCCCAGGGCGATGCCCGTGCGATCGATGAGGGGCGCGCCGAGGTAGGAGCGGATGCCTATTTCGTCGACTACCGGATTCCCGGCGAACCGTGGGTAGTCGCACACGTCCTCCAGGACGAGCGCCTTGCGCCGTACGACGACATGCGGGCAATATCCGCGGTCGAGGGCCACATACCGGCTGCCGCGGCCGCTGCCCGCGGCCGTGGCGCCCAGGTCGAAGCCCTTGTGCGTGCCGGACGGTGTGTGCAGTCCGGCGTAGAACTGCCGATTGCCGTCGATGAAGTTGACCATCGAGAAGGGCACTTCGGTCACTTCGGCCACCCGGTCGGCGAAGGCGTCGAAGTTGTCGAACGAGGCATCGGCACGTTCCCCGAGGCCCAGGGTCCGCAGCCGCTGGGTACGGACGAGGGCGTCGCGGTCGACAGGCGTGAGCAGCATCCGGCCGCCGGCGTGCAGGGTCACGGGTGTGCTCCGAAGCCGGACAACGGGGCCGGGGCGGAGGTGGCGTTGATCAGGTGCTGGACCAGTGTGACCAGTGCCCCGGTGCCGGAGCTGGCGATCCGGGCGTCGCAGAGCACGACCGGCACGTCCGGCCCCAGGTCGAGCGCGGCCCGTACTTCCTCGGGCGCGTAGCGGTAGGCGTCGTCGAACTCGTTCACCGCGACGATGAATCCGATACCGCGCCGTTCGAAGAAGTCGACGGCGGCAAAGCACTCCGCGAGCCTGCGGGTGTCCGCGATCACGACCGCCCCCAGCGCCCCCTGGGAGAGTTCGTCCCACATGAACCAGAAGCGTTCCTGGCCGGGGGTGCCGAACAGATAGAGCACGTGCTGCTCGTCGAGCGTGATGCGGCCGAAGTCCATCGCCACGGTGGTGGAGGTCTTGGACTCGATGCCGTCGAGGCTGTCGGTGGCGGCGCTGACCTGGGTCAGCAGCTCTTCCGTGCTCAGCGGTGCGATTTCGCTGACCGCGCCGACGAAGGTCGTCTTGCCGACGCCGAACCCGCCTGCAACCAGCACTTTGAGCGCGACGGGAAAGCCTTCGGAGTCACCGGAGTCATGGACTCCACCGGTGCCGGCGGCCCCACCGGCGTCATGGCTGCCACCGTAGCCATGGCTGTCGCCGGAGTCATAGGCGCCGCGGGGGTCACCGTAGCCTTGCGGATGGCCATGCCCTGCGTGGCTTGCGTGGCTTCCGAAGCCTTCGGAGCTTGCGCTGTTCTCGTACGCGGCGGAGCTGCCGAAGCCGTCAGAGCTGTCGTCGTAAGCCATCGAGCACTGCCTCCAGCAGAGATCGGTCGGTGGGCATGTCATGGAAGGCGGGCGGGTGCGCGGTGACTGCCCCGCAGTCCACGAGGTCGGAGACGAGCACCTTGGCGACGACTGCGGGCAGCCGCAGATGGGCGGCGATCTCGGCCACCGAGGTGGGGCCGCCGCACAGCCCCAGCGCGACGGAGTGCTCGGGACCGAGATGGATCTGCGGCTCGGTCCCGGTGGCCATCACCAGGGAGAGCAGGTCGAGCACGGTCGTCGGACGGGTACGGCCGTTGCTCACGGTGTACGGGCGGATGAGCCGGCCTGCCGCATCGTCGAGCAACGGCCCGTCCTGCGGAACCGACACCCTCACAACCCCGTGGCGCTCGGTGTCCCGGCCGCTTGTCTCGCCGGAGTCATCAGATAGGGCCGGACACTCTTGACCAGCATGGTCATCTCGTAGCCGAGCACCGCCGCGTCCGCCTCGCGGCCGGCGAGAACGGCGAGGCAGGTGCCCGACCCGGCGGTGGAGACGAACAGCAGCGTCGAGTCGAGCTCGACCACCACTTGTCTTACGTCGCCGCTGTCGCCGAAGCGCGCGCCGGCACTGCGGCCGAGCGAGTACAGGCCGGCGGCCAGCGCCGCCATGTGGTCGGCGCTGTCGGCGTCCATGCCGTGGAGGGATTTCACCAGCCCGTCGGCGGAGAGGAGGACTGCGCTGCGTGTGTACGGCACGCGCTGGACCAGTCCGCTCAGCAGCCAGTCGAGGTCCGAGACCTGACCGGACGACATATCGGTCGCCATGGTGCATCTACTCCTTGGAGGTATTCGCTTCGAAGGGATCGGTGGCTGGGGCCGCGTCCTGATCCAGGGAGGGATCCGGGGCCGGGGACGGGTGGTGCGGTGCGACGGTCGTGATGAGTCCGCGGACCGGCAGCGGTCTGGGCGGGTTCTGGGTCTGCCGGGTCTGCGGGGCCGTCGTTTCGAGGCTCGTGTCCGGGCCCTGTTCGGTGTCCGCCTCGGATTCGCCACGGGCTTCGGCGAGTTCGATGCCCCGCCGGAAGGCCGCCATGAGTCCCGGGTCGTGCAGGGCTTGTTCGTCCTCGGTGCGCGGGGCCGGTGCCTCCCTGAGCTGCGGAACCAGGTGCTCCTGGTGGGCGCGCCTGGGGAGTTGGGGCCTGCCCATGGTGCCGCGTACGACTCCGGGCTCCGAGTGGAGCGCCGTAGAGGTTTCGTCCGTGTGCCGGATTCCGGGGCGGGCCTCGGCCGGGGTGGGGCGGTCGAGGCGCTCGGCGCGCAGTGGGAGCGGTGGGGCTTCGCCCTCGCGTCTCGCCTGCTGGGGTGGTTGATGCAGGCGGAGCGATTGAGTGGGCACGTACGGCTTCCGGTCGGCGCTCGCCTGCGGGGCCGGTGACGGGGCCGGACCGGCGCCCGGTCCCGGATTCAGGCTCGGGTTCGGCTTGCGGTGGCTTCCGGTGTCGTCCTCGGCCGGCGGACGATGTACGGGCCCCGGGGGCGGGACCGGAGCCGCGTGGGCCTCGACCGGAGCGTCCCCGTCCACGCCCAGCAGGGACTGCGGGAGAACGAGTACGGCCTGCGTGCCTCCGTAGATGTTGCTCTGCAGCCTGACCGCGATGCCGTGCCGTCGGGCGAGTGACGCGACGACGAACAGTCCGATCCGGCCGTCCTGCAGGAGATGGGACACATTGACCCGGTCGGGGTCGGCGAGCAGGGCGTTCATCCGCTTCTGCTCGTTGCCCGGCATGCCCAGGCCTCGGTCCTCGACCTCCAGCGCCAGGCCGGCGGTGACCTGCTGGGCACGGAGCAGCACTTGGGTGTGCGGGGCGGAGAACACGGTGGCGTTCTCCACGAGTTCGGCCAGCAGATGGATCACATCGGCCACGGCGTGTCCGCGCAGCGTGCCGTCGATCGGCGGTACCAGTTTGACCCGCGGGTACTGCTCCACCTCGGCGATCGCCGAGCGCAGCACCTCCGTCATGGTGACCGGGTTGCTCCACTGGCGCCGGGAGACGGCGCCACCGAGGACGGCGAGGTTCTCGGCATGCCTGCGGATGCGGGTGGCGAGATGGTCGACGTGGAAGAGGCCCTTGAGCAGATCCGGGTCCTCGACCTCGTGCTCCAGCTCGTCGAGCAGCTGGATCTCGCGGTGTACGAGCGACTGCAGCCGACGGGCGAGATTGACGAACACCTCGACCTTCTGGTCCTCGCCGGTGTGGTCGGAGAGCCGGGACACCTGCATGACCGCGGCCATGGCGACTTCCTGCTGGCGGCCGAGTTCCTGCGCGAGCAGCTCGAAGGCGTCGCTGCCGGGTGCGGCGGGCTGCGCGGGCCTGCGGGCCGGCACTGGTTCGCCGTTGCGGAGCTGTTCCACCACACGCTGAAGTTCGGCCTGGCCCTGTGCGCTGGCACGGCGGAGCGCCAGGCAGCGGCCGAAGACGGTGGTGGCGACTCGGTTGGCGGCCAGGTACGCGGCCAGCACGGCGGCGACGGCCAGTGCACCGGCCCCGCCCAGTGCGGTCCACAGTTCGGTGGACGGCCGGGCTCCGGTGGAGCGGACGGTGAAGATGACCGCTGCGGCTCCGCTCAGCACCGCGGCGACGGTCGGCAGCACCGCGGTGCGCAGGAGTTGGGGGCGTATACGCGCCTCGGGGGATGGCTGGGCGGCACGCGGCCTGGCCGTGGCCGAGTGGGAACGGACACCCGGTCGGCCGTGCCGTCCGCCCTCTCGGCGTTCCGGTCGCGCTTCGGGTGCGCGAAGTTGTGACATCAGCGTCCTCGGTACGTGGGGCACCAGGAATCGGCGTTCATGCGGTGGCACCTACGGTGGTCGGTCAGGCTCGGTTCATCGGTCGGGCAGGCTCGAAAGACATGAGCCCACCGTTGATCACCGGACACACACGGTAGTCGCCCATCACTCAGGTGCGACGGGCAGTTGTCGAACTTGCCCGCCATCCGTCCCGCTCTGGTATGACCTCTCGCACGAAAGACCGATTACTCCGCATTGACACTTGGTCGACGGACACGCGAACGGCGCACCGGAGCGAACCCCTGAACACACGGAACGGCTCGGCCCGTCCGGTCATGCCGGACGGGCCGAGCCGTCTCACGCTCCGCGGTCGATCGGGCCTGCCCGAAACGGGGTCGAGCCCCGCCACGACGAGACGGATTACGAAGACTCCTCGGGGCCGGCGGTGACCGAGGCGATCGATCTGCCCGTTGCCACCACTCACCCCGCCTGCCGCAGAGCCATACCTACGCTCAACTCAACCTATGCGCAGGCCCTGTCGAAGGCTCGTTCCGCTGCCTGCACCCACGCTTCCCAGTAGGCGTCGGTGTGATTCTGGCTCCGGTCCGGCGCTGGCCGTTCGCTGCAGCTCACCTCGGCCGCGTCGCGGCCGGCCACGCCTCCTGCTGTGCGGCCCTGTACTCGCTCGCTCCTGTCGCCCCTCCCCATGGTGGAACCGGACTGGGCCGTCCCGGTGTCGGACTGGGCCGTCCCGGTGTCGGACTGGAGCTTCCCGGTGTCGGGCTGGACCACCTTGCAGTTCACGAAGATGTTGCTCTGGTCCTCGTTGACGGCGAGAACGGTGTAGTCGACGTTCTTCTGGAAGCGCTTCAGCAAGAAGTTTCCGTTCGCGTCCACGTTCAAGAGCTCGGTGGACTCACCGTCGTTGAGGTTCCGCGGGGCCGTGAAGCCCTCACCGGAGATGGTGACGAACGTCCCGTTCGCCGCGGGCGTGACCGTGCAGCTCGCAGCAGGCACTGCGCCGGCGGTCGGTGCGAAGACGATCGCGCCGGACAGTGCGAGTGAGGACGCGAGCAAAGAAACCACGGCGCGTCGAGGGTGCAGATGCATGATGGTGCTCCCATCAGAGAGGTGTGCGACAGCCGGCCGCAGTGGCGTCGATGCTCATCGCCGCGAGCACAGCGCGACGGTCTGCGGGGCAGGCGGGCACGCACCATCCTGAATTCGGCCGCCGCGTCACACCGGCGGCAATCCGGAGGCCGGAAGGTGCCCGCTCTCCCATGCTCCCCCGCCCTCCCTGGGGTGTCGACCGGGGGGCGGGCCGCTCATGCCGAGCGGCCCTCAGTGCCTGCGGCGCCACAACTCCCGTCGTATCTCGGTAGGCCTGACGCAGCCCGGGCATCCGTCCACCTGTATGACGTGCACGACGCGGGTCCGGACACAAGGGAGCCCCACCCCCGGCGTTGAGCCGAAGGAGTGAGGCCTCGGTGTCAGGACGTCACGATCCGGGGCTCGACACGGATGCCGGACGCCCTTCGCGAAGTCGGCAGCGGGATGTACTGCCGTGCCCCCCTAGCCCTCCCCGTCGAGGCGAACCATCAAGGGCCTGGAGCGCCGGCTCCGGTTCGACCTCCGCCGGCCTGGTGGACACCCTCATCACCGCGCCCAGGCTCTTGTCTCCGCCCGCGTCACCGTTCACCCGCAAGATCAAGATCAAGATCGAGATTGTCCTGAGCGACGTCCGTTCCCTCGGTACGGCGCCAGGGGTGTGCGATCGGGGCAGCCGCGGCCCGCCACCAGGGATCGACGGGAAGCGTTCCCGCAGGCTCGAACGGCTCGCCCGGTCGCGGAAACGCGGCCGCTTGCCCGGCTTCCTCAGCAGCGTCCCTGGTCCACTCGCCGGGCTCCGCCCACGCGTGCGGGGCGAGATTGAAGGTGGCCCAGTGGATCGGGAGCATCGCGCCGAGCGGCTTGCCGCCCTGGAGATCCAGATGGGCCCGCATGCCCTCGGCCGGTGTCATATGAATGTCGGGCCAGTACTCGGAGTACGCGCCGATCTGGATCATCGTCGCGTCGAACGGGCCGTGTCCGGCGCCGATGTCCTTGAAGCCGGGGAAATAGCCGGTGTCACCGCTGTGGTAGATCCGGTGCTCGGGCCCCGCGACGGCCCAGGACGCCCAGAGCGTGTGCTGCTGGTTGCGCAGACCGCGGCCGCAGAAGTGCCGGGCCGGGGTGGCAGTCAGGCTGATCCCGGCGATCTTCGTGGTTTCGTTCCAGTCCAGTTCGCGCGTCCGGTCGGCGGACACGCCCCACCGCTCCAGATGGGCGCCCACACCGAGCGGGACGGCGAAGACCGTGTCCGTGCCGGCGAGGGCGCGGATCGTCGGCAGATCGAGGTGGTCGTAATGGTCGTGGGAGATCACCACCGCGTCTACGGGTCCGAGCGCGGCGAGCGGCAGCGGCACGGGGTGCAGCCGCTTGGGCCCGGCAAAGGCGAAGGGCGAACAGCGCTCGCCCCACACCGGGTCGAAGAGCACCCGCCGGCCGTCGATCTCGGCGAGCACACTGGAATGGCCCATCCAGGTGAGCCGCAGCCCGGTGGCGGGCGGCTCGGCGAGGTCGGCGTAGGTGGTGGCGTGGACGGGCATGGTGCCGACCGGCGCCCTGCGCGCCCGCTCCTCCTTGCGGAAGTAGACCTTCGCGAACTCCAGGGCGGATCCGGACGGCCGGGTCCTTGCCCCCACCGGGTTCTGGAAGACGCCGTCGGCGAAGTTGGGCGAGCGGCGGATGCGCTCCATGCGGGCACCGCCCGGATCGGCGCCGAATGCGGCGGGGCGCAGCGAACGCAGCCGGGTGCGGAGCGGAGGCAAGGGGTCAGCGCCGGTCACAGCATCTCCTGAGGGAGTCGGTGTCGTCTCATTATGGGCGGGGGGTACGACAGTGCGAGAGCGGAAGGGCCGACGGACTCATCGCCGGACCGGGCTCCATCAGCCACGCGGCTGCCCGTACGCGTGCTCGATGCGCAGCCGCAGCACGACGCGGCGGTCCCGGACCATCGCATTGCGGTAGTCGTCCCAGTCGGGGTGTTCGCCCTGGACGTCGCGGTAGAGCGTGATCAGCTCCTCCACCGTCGCATCGTGCGGATCGGCGGCGACGGGGGTCAGCTCGGCCGTGCCGTCCACGACCGTCCACGACCAGCGGTCCGCGCTGGTGACGTGGTAGCTCGCCCGCGGGTCACGGCGAAGATTCTTCGTCTTCGCCCGGTCCTCGGTGATCGAGACACGGACGATGCGCTCGTCGGGGTAGTAGAAGTGATTGACATTGGACAGCTGGGGCCTGCCGTCCCGCTTGAGCGTCACGAGTACGCCGCCGCTCTCCTCGCCGAGCAGCCCGAGCAGCGCTTCCTGCTGTGCATCGAATCCCGTCATGCCGGATCCAACGTCCGTGCCCGCCACAGGATTCCGCATTCGGCCATGGTCCCGTGTCACATCCGGGGGATCCCGGTCCCTCATCGACCGGCCTGCGCGAGAGCGAGGCGTACACCCCGCTGGAGCGTGACGTCATGGCGTACGCGGAGGTGATGAGCCTCACCCGCACCCGAGGCCGGGGACGAGCTGGTGGAGCGGCTGCGGACCACGGCTCGGCGAGGCGCCGCTCGTCGAGCTCACGACCATGGTCGCGGTGGAGAACATGCACTCCCGCACCGATTCCGCCCTCGGTCCGACCAGCCAGGGCTTCAAGGACCGGTGCGCGGACAGCGCACCGCAGGCCGCTGACCGATGTGGTCCGGAAACTGAACGACGATTCAGCAGCAGCCACATTGACAGGGGTGCCACCGTCTCCCGATACTGACCGGCGATTCAGTAAATCGATCTGTTGGTATCGGCCTGTCAATGGAGGGAGCCGGCGTGCTCGAACAGCCGGGAAACGCGTCGCCGACCGGCGGTGAAGCCGTGGTCCGCGCCCTGGCGGCACATGGGGTCACCAGGGCGTTCGGGATTCCGGGAACGCACAACCTGGAGATCTACCGGCATCTGGCCCCGTACGGCATCGCACATGTCACGCCCCGGCACGAACAGGGCGCGGGATACGCGGCGGATGCGTACGCACGGGTCACCGAGCGGCCCGGGGTGGCGATCACCACCACCGGGCCGGCCCTGCTCAACATCACGGCAGCGGTGGGTCAGGCGTATTCGGACAGCGTGCCGCTGCTGGTCGTGTCGCCCGGGATGCCGTTGTGCCACCCCCGGCAGCCGACCGGTCTGTTGCACGAGATGCGCAGCCAGACCGAGGCACTGCGCGCGGTCGCGGCGTTCAGCCACCGGGTGTCGACGGTCGAGGAGATCGGCTCGGCGGTGGCGCGTGCGTTCACCCTGTTCCGTACCCGGCGGCCGCGCCCGGTCCATATCGAGGTACCGCTGGATCTGCTGGAGACGGCGCAGCCCGCGGGACCGGTGCGGCTCACGCCACCGCTGTCCGCCCCCGGCCCGGCCGGGCCCGCGCTCCGGGACGCGGCCCGGGTGCTGCGCTCTGCCCGGCGGCCCGCCGTGATCCTCGGCGGAGGGGCTCGGTCCGCGTCCGTCGGGTGCCGGGCGCTCGCCGAGGCCCTGGCCGCCCCGGTCGTCACCACCGCCAACGGCAAGGGGATCGTCGACGAGACGCATCCGCTGTCGCTCGGGGTGTCGCTGCACAGCCCGTCCGTACAGAAGTGGCTGGCCGACTGCGATGCGGTGCTCGCGGTCGGCACCGAGCTGGCCGAGTCCGATCTGTGGTCCGCACCGCCGCCGCTGGACGGCACGCTGATCCGGGTCGACATCGACCCCGCCCAGATGTACGCGGGACTGCCCGCCGATCTGGCGCTGGTCGGCGCGGCGCGCCCCACGCTGGAGGCACTGCGGGGGGCGCTGGAGGAGGCAACCGGGGAATCGGGCGCGCGGGACGGTGCCGCCGCGGTGCGGGCGCTGCGCGCCGCGCGGGACGCCGAGACCGCGGAGCGCGACGCCCGCTGGGTGCCGTATCTGCGGGCTGCACGGGCCGTGCTGGACGCCGACGCGATCTGGACCTCGGACAGTGCGCAGTGCTGCTACTACGGCGCCCTGCCCCACCTGCCCGTCGGCCCGCGCGGGCGCTATCTGCACCCGACCGGCTTCGGCACCCTGGGCTACGCGCTGCCCGCGGCGATCGGCGCGAAGACCGCGTACCCGCACCGGCAGGTCGTGGCGCTCAGCGGGGACGGTGGGCTGCAGTTCTCCGTGCAGGAGCTCGCCACGGCCGCCCAGCTGCGGCTGCCGCTGCCCGTCGTGGTGTTCGACAACGGGGGCTACGGGGAGATCCGTGACGAGATGACCGCGCGCGGCGACACCCCCACGGGCGTCGATCTGCCGTCCGTCGACCTGTCCGCGCTGGCGAGGGCGTACGGCGGCCACGGCACCCGCGCCGACACCCCTGAGGCGCTCGCCCGCGCCCTGTCCCTGGCCCTGACCACCCCCGGGCCCACCGTGATCACTGTGACCGAGGAGACCTCCCGATGACGACACCTTCGGTGTCCCGCCCCACCACCCCGTCCGCCCCCCTGATCTCGCTCACCTGGACCGACCACATCACCGGCCGCCAGGGGCACCTGGTCGTCGACCGGCTGGTGCGCGGCGTGTCCAGCGGCGGGCTGCGGATGCGGGCGGGCTGCACGCTCGACGAGGTCGCTGGGCTGGCCCGCGGCATGACGATGAAGGAGGCCCTTCACTTCGACGCCGATGACACAAGGGCCCACTACATACCGCTCGGCGGCGCGAAGGGCGGCATCGACTGCGACCCACGCGACCCGGAGGCCTACGGCGTTCTGGTCCGCTATCTACGGGCCGTGCGCCCGTACATCGAGAACGTGTGGACGACGGGCGAGGACCTGGGGCTCACCCAGGACATCGTGGACCGGGCGGCGGCCGAGGCCGGGCTCGTCTCCTCGATCCAGGCCGTCTATCCCCTGCTCGACGACGAGACGGCGGCCCGGCAGCGTCTCACCGACGCGTTCGCCGTCGAGGTGGACGGCATCGGGCTCGACGAGCTGGTCGGCGGCTGCGGTGTCGCCGAGTCGGCGCTCGCGGCGCTGGACCGGGCGGGCGTCCCGTACCGGGAGGCCAGGGTCTCCGTACAGGGGCTCGGCACCATGGGCGGGGCGACGGCGCGGTTCCTGGCGCGGGCCGGGCTGACGGTGGTCGCCGTGGCCGACGTCAAGGGCACGATCGCCAATCCGGCCGGCCTGGATGTCGAGGCGCTGCTGGCCGCCAGGGACGGGTACGGAACGGTGGACCGCGGCGCGCTCCGGGACGGGGACCGGGAGCTGTCCGCGGACGCATGGCTGGAGCAGGAGGCCGAGATACTGGTACCGGCAGCCGTTTCGTACGCGATCGATACCGCCAACCAGGCGCGTATACAGGCCCGTTGGGTCGTCGAGGCGGCGAACATGCCGGTGCTCGCGGAAGCGGAGGCACTGCTCGCGGCGCGCGGGATCACGGTATTGCCGGATGTGGTCGTCAACTCCGGTACGAACGCCTGGTGGTGGTGGACACTGTTCGGTGACATCGGTGCTGACGCCGACGAGGCGTTCGGACACACCCGCCGCTCCATGCGGGCCCTGATCGACCTGATGCTGGCCCGCGCCGAGGCCGACGGCTGCACCCCGCGGGCCGCCGCCCATGCCATCGTCGCCGATCGGCTGCCGGTGATGGCGCAGCGGTTCGGCTGGTACCGCTGAGCCCAACTGCACTGCCGGTCAAGGCTGTTGTGGCCGACCGTCCACATGTACGGCGTATAGCTGCCATGGCAGCTTCCCGCCAGCCCCGACCCGGCTCCAATCCGCCATGCTCCTGACACTCTCACCTCACCACCCCCTGAAAACACACGAGTTCACGAGGTGAGAATGAGACGGACCAGATGGGCGGCGGTCTGCGCCACCGCGCTTACCGCCGCCCTTGCCGGTGGAGCACTGCCCGCCGCCGCCGACAACACACCCGCCTTCGCCGCCCCGTCCACATCCCCGGAAACGGCCGGCGGGAGCAGCACCGTCACCCTGCTGACCGGCGATGTGGTGACGTACTCCGGCCGTGGGGACGGCGTACAGATCAGCTCGATCGTGCCGGGAACCGGCCGCGAGGGCATGGGCTTCACCCGATTCCGGGCCGGGGGCCACGAGTACGCGGTACCGATCGACGCCATGGGCCAGATCTCCCGGGGCCGTGTGGACCGGCGGCTGTTCGATGTGACCGAGCTGGTCGCCTCGGGGTACGCGGACGCCGATACGGACTCGCTGCGCATCCTTGTCGGCGGTGCCGCATCGTCGTCCGGGAGCCCCGGCGCCCCGAAGGGCGCACGGGTCGCCGCGGCCTTCCCGACCACACAGACCACCGCGCTGAACGTGCCGAAGAAGTCGGCCGACACCGTCTGGAAGCAGCTCGGCACGGAGTCGCGGGCCCGCACCGAGGGCATCGGCAAGGTCTGGCTCGACGGCAGGGTGCGGGCCACACTCGACAGGTCCGTACCGCAGATCGGCGCCGACCGGGCGCATCGTGCCGGGATCACCGGGAAGGGCACCAGAATTGCCGTTCTCGACACCGGATACGACCGGGACCACCCCGATCTGAAGAGCGCCGTCGTGGCCTCGCAGGACTTCACCGGAGACGGCGACGTGCAGGACATGCAGGGCCACGGCACCCATGTGTCCTCGATCATCGCCGGTTCCGGGGCCGCCTCCGCGGGCCGGTACGCGGGGGTCGCACCGGGTGCGGAGCTCGTCGAGGGCAAGGTGCTCGGCAACGACGGCTACGGCTACGACTCCTGGATCCTGGCGGGCATGCAGTGGGCCGTCGACCAGGACGTCAAGGTCGTCAACATGAGCCTCGGCTCGACCGTGGCGTCCGACGGCACCGACCCGCTGTCCGCCGCCGTCGACAAACTCTCCGCCGAGCACGGCACGCTCTTCGTCATCGCCGCGGGCAACAGCGGCGACCGGACGATCAGCGGGCCCGGTGCCGCCGACGCCGCTCTGACGGTCGGCTCGGTCACCAAGTCCGGTGAGATGTCGGCGTTCTCCTCACGCGGCCCGCGTCAGGGCCGGCCCGCCGTCAAGCCGGAGATCTCCGCGCCCGGCAGTGACATCGTTGCCGCGCGGGCCGCCGGTACCCTGGACGACGCCGCCGTCACCGAGCGGTACGCCTCCCTCTCCGGTACGTCGATGGCGAGCCCGCATGTGGCGGGCGCCGCGGCTCTGCTGGCCCAGCGGCACCCCGACTGGTCCGGCGCCCGGCTGAAGGCGGCACTGATCGGCAGCGCCGCGCCGGTGGACGGTGCGACAGTCTCCGACACCGGATCGGGCCTCACCGACGTACCGGCCGCACTGGCCACCGCGGTGCTCGCCGAACCCGCCACGCTGGCCGCCCACACCACGTACCCGAACGCCTCCGCCGAGCCCCGGAGCCGCGAGCTGACCTGGACGAACACCACTGACAAGCCCGTGAGGCTGAGGCTTTCCGCCGGGCAGGGCGGTGCGGTGCGCCTGGCCGCGCGGACGCTGACCGTGCCGGCGCGTTCCTCCGCCGTCTCGACGGTCACGCTCGAACCGTCGCGGGTCGAGGCGGGCACGACGTACGGCGGTGCCGTGACGGCGACCTGGCCGGGAGGCGGACGGGCGACCGTGCCCGTCTCGATTCAGGCCGATCCGGAGACGTACACCCTCACCCTGACCGGACCCGCGCCGCGTGAGGGCAGCGAGGCCACCTCGACGGGTGTGGTTCTGCAGAACGAGAAGACCGGCGCGTCCCAGCTGATCGGGCTGACAGGCACCACCCCGAAGAAGGTGACGCTGCCGCGCGGCAGTTACCGGGCCCTCGGGCACACCTGGGAGTACGACAAGGTGGCCAACACCGTCGTCGGCACCACGGCGATCCACTTCGCCCGACGGGTGGCGGTGGATCAGGACACCTCGGTCGCATTGGACACCGAGGACGCGAAGCCGGTACGGATCGGTGTGGACGACGGGTCCGCCCGGGTGGCCCTCCAGTCGGCCACCGGCATCGCCTCACGGATCAACACCGGTTCCGGCGCCGTGGACAGCGGTCTGATCGCACCGAGTTCCGCCGGTCAGTACCGCGTCGAGGCCGTGCCCACCACCGGGGCGGCACTGGACGGGCTGACCTTCTTCGGCGGGCTGAGCTGGCAGCAGCGCGAGGTCGACGCGCACGAGCCCGGCTCCTCGGCGAACGCGCTGAAGCTGCTGCTGTCGCAGTACAGCATCTACAGCTGGCTGGGCACAGCGACCGGCGAGGTCGTCGACATCGGCACCGGGGCGGAGACCGACCCGGCGGCGATGGACCTCAAGGGCAGGATCGTGCTGTGGACACCGGCGACCAGCCAGACCTCGTTCAACAACGCGCTCTACCAGAAACTGACCGACGCGGGCACGGCCGCCATCCTGTACGTCGGCTACGGGCTCTCCGTCTACCGGCCGACGCCGGTGCTCCGGCTGGACGAGGCCAGCGTGCCCGCGCTGCGGGACCGGCTGGCCGAGGGGCCGCTGACCCTGACGCTCGACGGCGTCAGCACCGGGGCGGACGCCTACTATCTGCACCACTCGGTCGACGGCCGGGTCCCGGCCGGGGCCGAGTGGTTCGACCGGCGGTCCGAGCTGGCCGAGGTGCGGACGACACAGCGCACCCATGGCTACCCGTCCGACCCCAAGGGCATGTACGCCTGGACCACCTGGCACGGACTGACGCTCTACCAGCAGGTCACCCGCTACCGTCCGCCGTCGGAGCAGACGCTGTACTTCTCCCCGGACGTGGCATGGACGACGGCGACCTTCCACTACCAGTACGACGTCGCCGACCGCGTCTACCCGCTGGGGACGCTGAGCGGTCCACCCACCGTGTACCGCAAGGACGGTGACTACCGGGACGACTGGATGTCCGCCCCCTTCAACCCGGCGCTCGGCAAACAGGCCGGTGCCGCCCAGATCGTCAGGGAGGGCGACAAGCTGAAGGTGGCGCTCCCGGTGTTCTCCGACGCGGCCGGACACCGGGCCGAGACGGCACCGGGTGCGGACAGCGGGAGCACGGTCCTGGCGGACGACCGCGGAGAGGTGCTGGCCCGCAATGCCGCACCGGGACGCGCCACATTCGACCTGCCGCGCAAGGAGAGCTGGTACCGGCTGACCGTCGATGCCACGCGTACGTCGCCGGATCCGGTGACCTGGATGCTCGGGACGCGGGTCACCAGCGAGTGGCGTCTGCGTTCCGGGCACGAGAAGTCGGCCGCACCGGCCCGGCTGCTGGACCTCGACTACCGGCTGCCGCTCACCGGCGAGAACGCGGCCGACCCCGCGAAACCGCTCGACTACACGGTCGGCCTGTCCGCGCAGGGCAGCCGGAAGGCGCTTCCCATCGCTTCGCTGAAGGTCTGGTACGCAACGGACGGCACCGACTGGAAGCAGGCCCCGGCGGCTCGCGGGGCGGACGGCCGCTGGAAGGTCACCGTGCCGGCCCTCGGGACCGCCAAGGTCGATCTGAAGTCCACCGTCACGGACAGCTCCGGTGCTTCGCTGACGGAGACCCTGATCGACGCGTACAACTCCGGCTGCGCCGACATCTGGTGCTGACGGTGCAGGCCGGCGCCCCGGCGTCGGATGAACAGGGGGCGGGGCCGTACGCGGCTCCGCCCCCGGCCTGCCCGGGCCCCGCGCATTCGTTAGGGTGACGCCGTGGCAAGAGTGCGGTTGAGCGTGGCGGAACGGCGTGAGGAGCTTTTGCGCGCTGCCGTCGAACAGATCGAGGTGCGGGGGGTCGCGGCGGTACGGATCGCCGACGTGGCCGCTGTGCTCGGTGTGAGCAATGCGCTCGTGCTCTACCACTTCTCGACCAAGGAGAAGCTGGTCGCGGCCGCCTTCGCGCATGCCGCCGAGGCCGACCTCGCCCATCTGCGCAAGCTGCTGACCCGCCGCACCAGTGCGGTACGGCGGCTGCGCGCCGCCGTCCGCTGGTACGCCCCGACGGGCCAGGCCAAGGGCTGGCGGCTGTGGATCGAGGGCTGGGCGGCCTCGCTGCGCGATCCGGCGCTGCGCAATGTGGCGGGCGATCTCGACCAGCAGTGGAAGGCGGAACTGGCCGAGGTCATCGAAGAGGGCGCCGCCGCGGGCGAGTTCCACTGCGACGACCCGATGTCCGTGGCCTGGCGGCTGACCGCCCTGCTGGACGGCCTGGCCGTGCAGATGACGTCGTACGCGGGTCCGCTCTCCCGGGCCACGATGCTGGCCTGGACCGATGAGGCCCTCGCCCAGGAACTCGGCATCGACCGTGCGGCGCTGACGGCCTGAAGCGCGTCTCCGCCGGTGGATCACCCCGGCGTGTCGGCTTCCCGGCGGTCCGGGTGGGGGATGCCGAGCCGTACGGCGTCGCGTTCGGGCCGGACGGCGGCGATGGCGAAGCCCCCGGCGGCGAGCATGACCGCGGCGGCGATGAGGAAGGACACGAGGTAACCGGCCGATTCCGAGCCTGCGGTGTCGATGATGCGGCCCGTGAGGAAGGGGGCGACGAGGCCGGGCAGCGTGCCGGTGGCCGCGACGATGCCGAACAGTGCTCCTCGTTGGCGCGGGGGCACGACTTCCGCGGTGGTCATGTAGTGCAGGGGGATGGCGATGGCGTGTCCGCCGAAGGCCACCCCGATCAGCACGAGGCGCGGACCGGACGCATCGACGAAGGGGAAGACGGCCATCGCGGTACCTGCGACGACCACGGCGCCGCCCTGCAGGGCACCGCTGGACCAGCGGCTGGACACCCCGCGCGATTTCAGGGCGTCGACGAGCGGGGAGAGGGTCAGCAGGAGGACGAGGCTGAAGGCGGAGATGGCACTGATGGTGGTGGCCGCGCGGGCGGGCGTCATCTCCAGCTGTGTTCTCAGATAGGTCGGGAGCCATGCCTGACTGAGGGAGAGGGCCCAGGCCGCGCCGAAAGCACTGGCTATGGAGCCGAGTACGGTCCCGTTCAGCAGGAGTCTGCGGTAGGGCAGGAGACGGCCCGACGGCGGGATTGCGGCAGCCGCGGATTCGTGGGCGTGTCCGAAGGAGCCGTCCTGCCCGAAGGGGCCGTCGTGACCGAGCCTGAGCCAGGTCAGGCTCCAGACGACACAGGTCACCGCGAGTACCGCGTACGCCGAGCGCCAGCCGAAGTCGCTGATGAGCCAGGTGAGCAGGGGCGCCGATATGAGTGTGCCGAGAGCTGCTCCACCAATCTGGAGCGCGGAGGGCAGTCCGCGTCTGGTGGTGGGGAACCACTTGTACAGGGCGTGCATGGACATCGGGGCCGCGGGCCCTTCGGCGGCTCCCAACAGCACGCGGCCGGCGATGAGCGTGGGAACAGCGGCCACGAAAAGGACCGGGAGCTGGGCGACGGCCCACAGGATGGTCAGGGTGAACAGGAGTATCCGGCTCGATATGCGGGACGCGGTGAAGCCGACGAGCAGCCCGGAGAGGCTGAACAGGAGAGAGAAGGAACTGGAGATCAGACCGTAGGTGCCGTTGCTGATGTCGAGTTCGTCCATGATCGGGACGGCGGCCAGGCCCAGGACGGACTTGTCGGCGTAGTTGATGACCATGAAGGCCACGATCAGGGCAGTGATCAGCCAGGCGCGGCGGGGATCGTAGCGGGGTTCGGGCACGCTCGGGTGCGGGGCTGCGCGGCCGGTGACGGGCTCGGTGGGGCGGGTGACCATGGGTGACTCCTGCGCGGGTGCGGGGGTGCAGATGGGCCCAGCTGGTGTGTCGAGGGTCCGCACGAGCCTGTGCCGTGCTCGTGGGCGTGTGGTGAGCCGGTGGGCGGGCCGGGCCCGGGAGCTCCCCGCCCGCCGGGTCACACGAGCGATTCGGCGATGGCGTTCTTGTGGATCTCGGTGGTGCCGGTGACGATGCGGAACATGCGCAGCGTGCGGAAGATCTGCTCGACCTCGTGACCGTGGGTCGGTCCGGCCTTGCCATGGATCTGTACGGCCTGGTCGGCGGCGCGGAAGCAGGACTCGGAGGTGAACAGCTCGCACATGTTCGCCTCGACACCGATGGCGGCGCCCCCGTCGGATCTCCAACGGCATCCAGCGCGCCGGCCCCTGGCCGCGGTGGCCATCACCATGGAACGGGCGGCGTAGATGTCGGTGGCCATCTCGGCGAGCTTGTGCTGGATGGCCTGGAGGGCGAGCAGCGGGCGGCCGAGGACGAACCGATTTCACGGCTTCGCTTCCACACCTGTTCCAGGACGGGCCGGTCGGCCTCGGTCTCGGGAGTGATGCCCCGTTCCTGTTCGAAGGGGATCAACTCGTCGCGAAGGTAGGTGCGGAGCCTTTCGACGAGCTCCTGCAGACGGGGGTTGTCGTCGTACGACGGTTCGAGGGTGAAGGTCATGAGTGGTGTCCGTTCAGTGCACGCGGCGTTCGGCACCGGTCCAGTAGCGTTCGCGGATGGCACGGCGGTCGATCTTGCCGTTGGGGTTGTGGGGAAGGGCGTCGGTGAAGTCGATGGAGCGGGGCTTCTTCATGCGGGCAAGCCGCAACGCGCAGAAGTCGATGAGCTCGCTCTCCTGAAGCTCCGCGCCGTCGCGCAGGACAACGACGGCCTTGACGGCTTCGCCCCATTCGGAGTCCGGGATCCCGACGACAGCCGCCTCGAACACGTCGGGGTGCTGGTGCAGGGCGGATTCGACCTCGACGGCGTAGATGTTGAAACCGCCGGAGATGATCATGTCCTTCTTGCGGTCGACGATGAAGATGTAGCCGTCGCCACGGCGCCGCGCGAGGTCGCCGGTATGGAACCAGCCGTCATGGAAGGTCTCGGCGGTCAGGCCGGGTTCGTTGAAGTAACCGGGTACGACGTCGGGGCCCCGGACGGCGATCTCACCGATCTCGCCGTCGGCGACCTGGACACCGGAGTCGTCGACGATCCTGATCTCGGCCTCGGCGAGGGGACGGCCGCAGGACAGCAGCAGCTCCTCGTCCTGGCCCTCGATCGCGCGCCGGTGGTCGTCGGTCGACAGGAACAGCACGCCGGAGGTGGTCTCCCCGCAGCCGTATCCCTGAGAGAGCACGGGGCCGAACAACTGCCACGCCTCGCGGATCCGCGCCGGTGACATCGGCGCGGCACCATACATGAGCTGGCGCAGGCCGGAGACGTCGTAGGCGCCCCGGTCAGGCAGTGCGAGCACTGTATTGATCATGGTCGGTACCACGAACGCATGCGTCGCGCGCTCCCGTTCGACGGTGGCGAGAAAGGCTTCGGCATCCCAGCGCTCCATGACGACGGCGCATCCGCCGGCGAAGAAGATGCCCATCAGCGGCATGCCGGAGGCATGGGTGACGGGGCCGGCCAGGATCTGCTTGTCCCCGGGGCCGACCCGGGTGTGCGCGGTCATCACGGACTTGCGCATCAGGGCGAGACGGTTGCCGTACGTCTGTGTCGCCGCTTTGAGCTTGCCGGTGGAGCCCGAGGTGAAGTGCAGCACGGCTGTGTCGTCCTCGTCGCAGTCGACATCGACCGGCTCGCGGCGGGCTGCGGCAAGGACCTCGGCATAGCCGGGACCGAGCTCGCCCGGTCCGTCGAAACCGATCACGCTCTTCACCTCGCTGCCCGGCACGGCCTGCCTGGCCGTCTCCAGATGGGCGGCGTCCACGAGAAGCACCCGGGCCTGTGACTCGCGCAGCAGATGGGCCACTTCCTGTACGCCGAGGCGTGCGTTGACGGGGGCGCGCACAAGTCCGGCCTTGTACAGGGCCACTTCGGTGACGACGAGTTCGGCGCGGTTGGCCGCCAGTGTCGCGACGCAGTCTCCGGCGGTCAGACCGAGGGCGCGCAGCGCGGCGGCGAGCCGGTCGCTGTGCTCGTCGAGGGCGGCATAGGTGAGCCGCGTGCTGCCGCAGACGACGGCTTCGGCTTCGGGATGGTGGCTGCTGGTCCTGCGTACATATCGCCCGAGGTTCATGACGACTCCGTAACTGAACAATCTGTCTGTAAACGATCTCGATGACGGGAAACGTAACGCGCGACAGCCTGCCGGTCAACGGTTCGAAAGGAAGACGCAATAATCCAGGGCATGAAGACTGCAGGTGACCGCCGTGTCCGCCGCACCCACCGCGCCCTGCGCGCGGCCCTCGTCGACCTCGTCCTGGAGAAGGGATTCCATGCGCTCAGCGTCGAAGAGATCACCGAGCGCGCCGATGTCGCACGCGCGACCTTTTACGCGCACTACCGGGACAAGGAGGACCTGCTCCTCGGCATCGTCCGGGATCTGACAGAGGACCGCGAGCGCCTTCTGCCCGCGGTCGAACAGGCGCAGACACAAGGCTTCACCGGCCTCCCGGTGCTCTACATCTTCCGGCACGCGGAGCAGGAGAGGCGGGTCTACCAGGTCATTCTCCGAGGAGAGGGCGACGGGCGTGCCCTGCGCGAGTTCTCCGGGATCATCTGCGAGCGGGTCGAGACCGTTTTCCGCGAGCGCGCGGCGCAGCTCGGCGTCGCACCGCGCATCCCGTTCGACGTCATCGCCCGGGCCTGGACCGGCGAGCTCATCGGCGTGCTGACCTGGTGGGTCGAGAACGACACCGGTTACGGCGCCGCCGAGATCACCGGACACCTCCGGGATCTGTCCGTGTACGGCCGCGTCTGGGCCTCCGGACTCGCCCCCTCGGACGCTCCGGGCGCCTTCGACCCCCCAGTGGACGAGGCGGGCTCATAGGCCCGCCGGCCCGACCGGACCTGGCCACGTTTCTGGACACGCTGTACGGTACTGATCAGTTGGCAGCACCGACAGGAGTGGGCGCATGACCGAAACACCTTCGCTGACCGAGCTGACCTGGGCGCGCGGATTCACGGACCCGGCCTGGGTACGCCGGCACACCACGTCCGGCCGCGAGACCGTGCCCAGCCGGCGCGTATGGCGCGGCAGGACGCAGCCGCTCGACGTTCCCTGCGCACCGCAGGATCTCGAAGCGCTGGAGTTCACCACGTCCGGCGGCCGGTCGCTGACCCTGCCGACGTTCTTCGCCGCCGCCCAGACGGACGCCTTCCTCGTCATGCACCGCGGCACCGTGGTCTACGAGCGCTACCTGCACGGATACGAATCCCATGTGCCGCACTTCAACGCTTCGGCGGCGAAGTCGTACATCGGCCTCCTCGCAGCGATCCTCGCGGACCAGGGGCTGCTCGACCGCGACGCGCTCGTCACCCGATACGTCCCCGAACTCACGGGAACAGCGTTCGGAGAGGCACGGGTCGACGATCTGCTGCACATGGGCACCCTGATGAGCTACGCCGACCGGCCTTTCGACAAGGCGATCGAGGCCCAGCGGTACTTCGCCATCCTCGCCCCGCAATTGCGCCCCTACGGCTACAACGGCCCCACCAGCATCCGCGAACATCTCGCCACCGCCCGGGCCACCGGCAAGCCCGGCACGGAATTCCGCTACGAGAACGGCAATGTCGAGGCCCTCGCGGAAGTCCTCCGCCGTGTCACCGGCATCAGTACGTCCGCGCTGCTCAGCGAGGTGATCTGGTCCCGGCTGGGGATGGAGGAGGACGCCTACTACATCCTCGACTCCGAAGGAACCGAAGCGGCGTGCGGCGGCTTCAGCGCGACCTTGCGTGACGTGGCCCGGCTCGGCGAGATGATCCGATGCGGCGGCGCCGTAGGTGACCGTCAGATCGTGCCCGAAAGCATCGCCACGACGATCGCCACCGGCACCCCTGACGGCTATCCCCGGCGGGTCCGCTTCCCGGCGGCACCCCCGGACTCGCCCGCCACGCTGTCGTACCACGACCTCTGGTGGATCCTGAACGACCCCTACGAGTCCTTCATGGCCAGCGGCATCCACGGACAGCGCCTGTTCATCTCCCCCAAACTGGACCTGGTCATCGCGCACTTCGCCTCCCAGGTCATGTCGCCCTCGGTCCCCCCGGCGCCGCTGGTCCAGGCCTTCATCCGGATCGGCACCCACCTCGACGCCGGGATCTGAAAGGCGCTCCGCCTACCCGGCCGACGAGGATCAGGTCTGGCGCAGGGGTGCGTACGCATCCCCCTGGAGTCCGAAGGTCCAGGCCACACCCTCCTTCGCGGTCCTCGTGCCGGGCGGCACCCGGAGCCAGTAGATGCGGTGGGTTCCGTCCGGCTCCGGGGTGGAGTTGACGACCTCGACCATCACCACGTCCTCGTCGCCGTCCAGCGCGATCCGCCAGAGGACGCCTGTCTCGTCCCGATGGACCGGCTCGGCGCCGGACTCGGTGAGGTAGCGGTCGTAACCGTAGAACTCCAGCATCACGCGGCGCAGTTCCGCGTTCTCCTCCTCACGTATCCGTTCGGGGGTCAGGGAGTTCAGTTCCGCGAGGAATTCGGCGGGCACGGGCATGCCCCGCCAGGCGTGGAGCGCGAAGCCGTCGCGGTAGGCGAGCGCCGGGCCGTCCCCGCGGTCGAGCCGGCCCGCCTCGTCCCGGTGGAGCGCTTCGGGGCGCTCGCTGATCACCACGACACGCTCGTACGGCCACCACCAGCCCGCGTGCCTCGCAACCTCGGCCAGACCGTCAAGCCGCTCGCCCCGGCCGTCGAACGCGGCGAGCCAGGCCGCATCGTGCTGGCCCAGGACCGCGTCGAGCAGCACCAGCCGGACATCGGACTCGTCCTCGGGGCGCTCCGTGAGGTCCGCGACGACACCGGCCCTGATCCGCTCGGCGAGCGCCGCCGTGGTCTCCCAGAGCTGCGCCCCCGTGGCCGACCACAGGGCGGACCAGCCCGCCGGGCCCAGCTCGTCGTACATCCGGCGCCGCTCCTGCGCCCAGGGCCGGGTCCGTACCTCGTCACGCACCGAGCGTCCGGCGTCGACGAGCTTCTCGACGGCCTCCACGCCGGCCCTGGGCGAGTCGACCCAGACGATCCGCTCCGGCTCGGCAAGTCCTGCGCTGCGGTAGGCGAGCCGGAGCCCGTCCTCGGCCGCGGCCCGGTCCGCCGCGCCGGTCGCCGCTGCCACGGCCCGCCATGAGTCCACATACTGCATCGGTCTTCCCCGTCCCCTGATTCCATGTCGTTCGGTGTTCTGTGTCTGCGTGCTCCGGATCTCTGATCCGGCACGGTGATCCGCTGCTGCCCGGGTGGGCCCGGCGGCGTCAGTCCGCGACGATGCGGACCGCGCCCGGGGCGTACTCCCGCTGGCGCACCACTCGGTACCAGCCCTTCGACAGCGGTATCGCCGCGTGCTCCTCGTGAACCACCCGCCCGCCTTCGGGGAGATGGAGCAGCATCGGTCCGAAGGCACCCGCCTCGCGCATCAGCCGGCCCGGCCCCTGAACGGCGTGGGCATGGCCGGTGACCTCGCCCAGCGCGAGGACCATCCGCCCCCGGCCGTCCCTCGGTTCGCCCGGCGCGTCCACCAGATGCGCGGGCACCGCCGACTCCTCCAACGACACGATCAGTACATCGCCCTGCCGGTACACAGACGTCTCCCCTCGATGGCCGCACCCGCTGTGCCGGCCACGAGGAAAACGCTAAGGGGAGGGTCTGACAACCGAGCGGCGACCGGCTCTCACGGGCGTCGGTGGACATGTCACGGACGGTCCCCGGTCGCGCCGTTGTCAGTGCGGCTTGATAAACCTTGCGGACATCAGCCGTCCCCCAGTACCAGGAGCCCAGGGTCATGTCCGGTGTGGACCATCTGCACGAGTTGCTCGGCCTTCCCGCCGTCGACTTCCAGCACGCGACGAAGGAAACACCGGTGCAGGCCGCCGGTGCGGCGGCCTGGCGCATCACGGTCGATCCGTACGACGACGAGTGCGAGATGACCTGGGAGGAGGCGTTCCAGGCGTTTCTGACGGCGGTCGACCCGGCCGGTGTGCGGGCGCTCATCATCGGTCAGTGGGGCGAGTCGTACGAGGAGACCTCGTCCTACCCGATCGATCTGGTCATCGCCGCGGCCGACCGGCTGACCTCGCTGGAGGCCGTCTTCGTCGGCGACATCATCCCGGAGCAGAATGAGATCTCCTGGATCGAGCAGTCCGATGTCACCGCACTGCTGACCGCGTTCCCCGGCCTGCTGGAGCTGGGCGTGCGCGGCGGCACGGATCTGGTTTTCTCCCCCACGAAGCACGAGCGGCTGAGTTCGCTGACCATCGAGACCGGCGGCCTGCCGGTCGGAGTGATCCGCGGCATTCTGGACAGCGAACTGCCCGCGTTGGAGCGGCTCGACCTCTGGCTCGGCGTCTCCGCGTACGGGGGCGACGCCGATGTGGCGGACCTGGCCCCCCTGCTCTCCGGCTCCCGCTTCCCCCGCCTCCACCACCTCGGTCTGCGCAACAGCGAGGTGCAGAACGAGATCGCGGCGGCCGTCGCGGGTGCCCCGGTCGTCGCCCAGCTCCATACCCTCGATCTGTCGCACGGCACGCTGGGTGACGAGGGCGCGGCGGCGCTGCTGGACGGTCAGCCGCTCACCCATCTCGAACGGCTGGATCTGCACCACCACTTCATGACCGAGCCGATGGAGCGCCGGATCACTCAGGCGCTGGAACCCCATGGGGTGCGGGTCGATGTGTCGGAGCGTGAGGAGCCCTGGGGCGGTCGCGGTGCCGAAGGCCGCTACACCGCGATTTCGGAGTGATGCGCGATGACCGACATCGAACACCCGGAGACCTTTCACGGCCTGCCCGTCCTTACCCTGCCGGGGCCGGACCAGTCGCGCACCAGCCCTCTCCCGGCCGCCGGTTCGGTCGCGTGGCGGCTGGAGAGCGCCTGGCAGGCCGATCTGACGTTCGCCACGCTGTGGCAGCACTTTCTCGACACGGTCGACACTTCGCGGGTGCGGGCGCTGCTGATCGGCCCTTGGTGGCAGGAGGAGTACGAATCCTTCGCGCCCGTCGTCGAGCTGCTGGCCGGCCATGCGGATCGCTTTCCGGCCCTGAAGGCGCTCTTCCTCGCCGATGTCGTCAGCGAGCAGTGCGAACTGTCGTGGCTGGAGATGGCCGACATCACCCCGGTGATCGAGGCGTTCGGACAGTTGGAGGAGTTGACGGTACGCGGGTGCGGCGAGCCGGTCGACAACAAGGAGACACTCGGCCTGCGGCCGGTGCGGCACAAGGCGCTCAAGTCGCTGCGGTTCGAGTCGGGCGGGCTGCCGTCCGGCATGGTGCGGGCGATCGGAGCGTCGGAGCTGCCTGCGCTGGAGCACCTCGAACTCTGGCTCGGCGTCACCGAGTACGGCGGGGACGCGACGGTCGAGGACCTCGCGCCGCTGCTGTCGGGTGCGGCGTTCCCCGCGCTGCGCCATCTCGGGCTGCAGAACAGCGAGATCCAGGACGGGATCGCGGCCGCGGTTGCCTCCGCTCCGGTCGTCGCCCAGCTGGAGTCGCTTTCCCTGGCGATGGGAACCCTGGGCGACGAAGGCGCCCAGGCGCTGCTCTCGGGCCAGCCGCTCACCCACTTGACCTCGCTGGATCTGCACCATCACTACATCAGTGACGCGTTGGTGGACCGCCTCAGGAACCTGCTCGGTTCCGACCGGGTCAACGGCGAGATCCATGAGGTCGAGTACTGGGATCCGGAAGAGGACGACGACCGCTATGTCGCCGTCTCCGAGTAGTACGGGCGGCCCGGCGCCGCGCTTCGTCGTCGTGGGTGTGCCCGACAACCGCCGGGTCGCGCTCTTCCAGGACGCCGTGCGCGCCGCCGGGCTGCCAGCCGCGCGGGTCGTGCCCTGGCTGGACGTCCTGCGCGGCGGGGCCGCCTTCCGGCCGGGCGAGACCGTACGGATGGACTCGCCGGGTGAGGACGCCGAGGTGGAGCGGCTGCTCCGGGCGGTCGCCGATCCGGCCAGGGTCGAGGGGACCGCCCTGTGGTACGCCCGGTTCACCTCGGCTGTACGGGCAGTGGCGCGGGCGGCGGCCGCTTCCGGTGCCGTTCTGCTCGACGACCCCGGCGATGTCGCGGTGCTGTTCGACAAGCGGCTCTGCCATGCCGTGCTGGACGGCGCCGGAGTGCCCGTACCCGCGTCGCCGACCTCGGGAGCCGCCGCCCCCGTGGTGCGCGACTGGGCGGACGTACGCGAGCGGATGACGGCCCATGGCATGCCCCGGGCCTTTGTGAAGCCGGCGCACGGTTCGTCCGCCTCGGGGGTGCTGGCCGTGGAGACGGCCGGACCCGGCCGGGTCCGGGCGACCACATCGGTGGAGCGCGACACGGCCGGCCGGCTCTTCAACTCGTTGCGGGTGCGCCGCTGCACGACGGAGCGGGAGGTCGCGGCGATCGTCGACGCACTCGCACCGGACGGGCTGCACATCGAGCGCTGGCTGCCCAAGGCCACCCAGCGCGGCCGGGCCGTGGATCTGCGGGTCGTGGTGGTGGCCGGCCGCGCCACCCATGCCGTCGTGCGCACCAGCCACTCCCCCATGACCAATCTTCACCTAGGCGGCGAGCGCGGAAGTCTCGACGACGTCCGTGCGGCCATCGAGGCCGCGGGCGGCAGCTGGGCCGAGGCCCTGGCCGTGTGCGAGCGGGCAGCGTCCTGTTTCCCGGACACGCTGTGTGTGGGCGTCGATCTGCTGCCCGCGACCGGCTGGCGGCGCTTCGCCGTCGGCGAGGTCAACGCCTTCGGCGATCTGCTGCCCCGGCTGACCGGCCTTCCCGGCAGCGGCGCCGAGGGCCTGGACACCTATGCGGCGCAGGTCGCCGCCGTACTGAACAGAGCAAGGAACCACCGTGCAACCGCCACTTGCTGACACCGGGCCCGCCCTAGCGGACGCCCGGAACCCCGACATGAGCGAGATCGTGGGCAGCCACGACCTGCTGCTCATCACCCTGGACACACTGCGCTACGACGTGGCGGCGGAGCTCGCCGCCGCCGGACGCGTCCCGCATCTGGCGCGCCATCTGCCGGACGGCGTCTGGGAGAAGCGGCATGCGCCCGGCAGCTTCACCTACGCCTCCCACCAGGCGATCTTCGCGGGATTCCTGCCGACACCGGCCGGCCGGGGGCCGCACCCCCGGCTGTTCGCCGCGCGTTTCGCGGGCAGTGAGTCCACCGCTTCGGGCACCTTTGTCTTCGACACCCCCGATCTGCTGTCCGGCCTCGCCGGTGTGGGCTACCGCACGGTGTGCATCGGCGGCGTCGGCTTCTTCAACCGGCAGGGGTCGCTCGGCTCCGTACTGCCAGGCATGTTCCAGGAGAGCCACTGGGAACCGGAGTTCGGCGTCGCGTCGCCCACTTCCTTCGAGGCGCAGGTGGCCCGTGCCGAGCAGGTCGTCGCCGAACTCCCCGCCGAGCAGCGGTTGTTCCTCTTCGTCAATGTGGCCGCCATGCACCAGCCCAACTGGTTCCACCAGCCGGGGGCCACGCGCGAGGCGGGCGATTCCCGCGCCACCCATGCCGCCGCCCTGGAGTACGTCGACGCCCACATCGGCCGACTCTTCGCCGCCGCGAGCAGCCGCCGCCGCTGTTTCGCCATCGTCTGCTCCGACCACGGAACGGCGTACGGGGATGACGGCTACACCGGTCACCGGCTCGGTCACGAGTCCGTCTGGACCGTTCCCTACGCGCACTTCTTCCTGGAACCGGGGGCCACCGCACCATGAGCCGCACCACGACCGTCTCGCAGACCACCCGCCCGTACCAGAGCTATGTCTACGCCTATCCGCACAAGACCGCCTATCGCCCTCTGGCCGACCGGCCGGCGTTGCGCGAGCTGTGGGCGGCCGAGCGCAAGGATGCGCTCTCGCTCTATCTCCACATACCGTTCTGCGAGGTCCGCTGCGGCTTCTGCAATCTCTTCACCCGGATCGGCGCTCCCGATGAGCTGACGACCCGGTATCTCGATGCTCTGGACCGGCAGGCGACTGCCGTCCGCGACGCGCTGGGAGACGCCGAGCCGGTACGTTTCGCCGCGGCGGCGTTCGGCGGGGGCACTCCCACGTTCCTGACCGCGGCGGAGCTGGAGCGGCTCTGCGACATCGCGGAGAAGCGGATGGGCGCCGATCTGCGGTCCGTTCCGCTGTCGGTCGAGACATCGCCGTCGACCGCGACGGCCGACCGGCTGGCCGTGCTCGCCGACCGCGGGACGACCAGGATCAGCATCGGCGTGCAGAGCTTCGTCGAAGCCGAGGCGCGTGCCGCTGTGCGACCGCAGCGCCGCGCGGAGGTGGAGGCGGCGCTGGACCGGATACGTGATGCCCGCATCCCGGTCCTGAACATCGACCTCATCTACGGCATCGACGGGCAGACCGAGGACAGCTGGCGCACCTCGCTGGACGCGGCGCTCGGCTGGCAGCCGGAGGAGCTGTATCTCTATCCGCTGTATGTCCGCCCGCTGACCGGTCTCGGGCGGCTCGGCGCCGACGGCGAGGCAGCCGCGGACGCCGCCTGGGACGAACAGCGGCTGCGGCTGTACCGCACGGGCCGGGACCATCTCCTCGCCCACGGCTACGAGCAGGTGTCCATGCGGATGTTCCGCCGCGCCGACGCCCCGCGGACGGACGGCCCCGACGACTACGCCTGCCAGACCGACGGCATGATCGGCCTGGGGTGCGGCGCCCGTTCGTACACCTCGAAGCTGCACTACTCCTTCGACTACGCGGTGGAGATGCGTGAGGTGCGGGCGATCATCGACGGATACACCGCGACCGAGGACTTCTCGCGCGCCGAGGTCGGACGGTACGTCGACGGCGACGAGGCCCGCCGCCGCCACCTCCTGCAGTCCGTCCTCCAGGCCGAGGGGCTGCAACCGGCCGACTACCGGGAGAGGTTCGGCACCTCCCCGGCCGACGACTTCCCCGCCGAACTGGCCCGGTTCGAGGCGCGCGGCTGGCTCGACGCGACGGCCGGGGCGTCCGGGGCGTCCGGCCCGCTGCGGCTCTCCCCCGAGGGCCTGGCCCACTCCGACGCGCTGGGCCCCGAACTCTTCTCCCCCGGCGTACGGGCCGCGATGGCCGCGTACGAACTGAAGTGAGCGCGCCCATGGACCTGACCATTCTCTATCGCGGTCCGCTCGCGTCCTGCGATTACGACTGCCCGTACTGCCCGTTCGCCAAGCGGCGCGACAGCCGGGAGCAGCTGCGCGCCGACCGCGCCGCGCTGGAGCGGTTCACGGCGTGGGCCGCGGCGCAGACCGGCGACCGGATCTCGGTCCTGTTCACCCCGTGGGGCGAGGGTCTGGTCCGCTCCTGGTACCGGCGTGCGCTGGTCGAGCTGGCGCAGCTGCAGCACATCGGCCGGGTCGCGATCCAGACCAATCTCAGCACCCGTACGGGGTGGCTGGCCGAGGCGGGGGACGCCGGCCGCGAGAAGATCGCGCTCTGGTGCACATACCACCCGGGGCAGACTCCGTACGAGCGGTTCGTCGCCAAGTGCCGGGAGCTGACCGCGCTCGGCATCCGCCACAGCGTCGGTGTCGTCGGGCTCGACGGCCATCTCGACGAGGCGCGGCGGTTGCGGGCCGGCCTGCCGGACGAGGTCTATCTCTGGGTGAACGCCGCGGAGGGGCACACCTATACGGATGAGGAAGCAGATCGGTGGACGGCCCTCGACCCGCTCTTCCCGTACAGCCGGCATCCGCACCGGTCGGCCGGGCTGCCCTGCCGGACGGGCGAATCGGTCATCTCGGTGGATGGTGACGGCACGGTGCGGCGCTGCCATTTCGTCCCGGCGGAGCTCGGCAACCTCTACGACGGGAGCTACCGGCGCTCTCTCGGCCCGCGGGCCTGCCCGCTGGCTGTCTGCGACTGCCATATCGGCTATGTGCATCTGGAGACGCTGCCGCTGTACGACGTCTTCGCGGGCGGTGTGCTGGAACGGATACCGGCTTCCCCGTTGTCGCCCCTCGCCGGACGGGCCTGAACCTCCAGGCCGTCCGGCGAGCGAGGGCACCACGGTGGCGGACGCCGCCTAGAGCGGCAGGAGGTCCGGCCGCTTCGCCTCGACATGGTCGCCGGAGGACTCGCCGCGCAGTCTCCGGCCGATCCACGGGACCAGGTACTCGCGCGCCCAGTGGATGTCGTCGCGCCGTACTTCGAGCGTTCCGCGCTGTGCCTGCGGGGGCCATTCCTGGTCTGGGTCGGCCGGCACATCGATGCCGAGGACCTGGGCGGCGCGCAGCGCGACCCTGGTGTGTCCCTCGGGCGACAGATGGAGCCGGTCGTCGTCCCAGGCGCGCCTGTCCTGGACGGACCGCAGCGACCACAGGTCGAGGACCGGGCAGTCGTAGCGGTCGGCGATGGACCGCACATGGGCGGTGTAGGTGGCGATCTTGCCGCGCAGATGGCGCAGCACGGGAACGCCTCGGGTGTCGAAGCCGGTGGTGACCAGGACGGTGCCGACCGATTCGGTCAGCTCGGCGACCGCCCGCTCGAAGCGCTCGGCCACGTCGTCGGGGTCGGTGCCGGGCCTGATGATGTCGTTGCCGCCCGCGCAGAAGCTCACCAGATCGGGTGCGAGCTCCTTGGCGCGCGGCACCTGCTCCTCGACGATCTGGTCGAGGAGGCGTCCGCGTACGGCGAGATTGGCGTACCTGAAATTCCCGTGAGTGGAGCCTTCGGTACTCGTCCCCGCATCGGGGTCCGGGAGCTGGTCCGCGAGAAGTACCGCGAAACGGTCTGCCCAGCCGACGAAGGTTCCGTCCGGGCCGGGGTCGCCGACTCCCTCGGTGAAGCTGTCGCCAATCGCTGCGTACGACCCGATGACGCCATGTCGGTTGATGACGCCACGTTGATTTTTTCTCGAATCGTCTGCCACAAACGCTTATCCTGCACCGCCGAATGTGACCTACGCGACCGCAATAAGGGGTTGACGGGTGGTGAGATAGACCACCCGGTCAGTTTTTGGTAAAGGGGGAATAAGCAGAAGGGGCGGTGCGCCGCCGCGCACCGCCCCTTCTGTGTTGCTCAGTTCATGCTTTGTTGCTCAACTGCCCGCTCGTCCGGCTCAGACGTAGATGCCGTGCGAAGCCAGGAAGGCGATCGGGTCGATGTCCGAGCCGTACGCCGGGCCCGTGCGGACCTCGAAGTGCAGGTGCGGGCCGGTGGCGTTGCCGGTGGCGCCGGAGAGGCCGATCTGCTGACCGGTGCTCACGGCCTGGCCCGCGGAGACGGAGATCGAGGACAGGTGACCGTACTGCGAGTAGTGGCCGTCGGCGTGCTTGATGACAACCTGGTTGCCGTACGCGCCGCCCCAGCCGGCGGTGACGACGGTGCCGGAGGTGATGGCCTTCACACTGGTGCCGGTGAAGACGGGGAAGTCGATGCCGGTGTGGCTGCCGCTGGACCAGTTGGAGCCGGAGGCGCGGTATCCGGTGGTGTGGTTGCCGGGAACCGGGTGGCTGTAGCCGGAGCTGTTGCTCTGGCCGGCCGGGGCGGAGGTCTTGGACTCCGTGACCGTCGAGACCTTGGCCGGGGCGGACTTGGCCGGGGCGGACTTCTCCACGACCGACGAGGGCACCGAGAGGGCCTTCGACGGGAGGGCCGCACCCGTGCCGGCACCGGTGGACGCGGCGTCACCCGACGCCTTGCCGCCGAGCGTCAGCTTCATGCCCGGGAGGATCAGGCCGGGGTCTTCACCGACGACCTTGCGGTTGTCCTGGTACAGCTTCTGCCAGCCGCCCTTGACCTTGTGCTCGGTGGCGATCTTCGACAGGTAGTCGCCGGAGACCACGGAGTACGTCGTGGTGGCGGCCTGCTTCTGCGCGACCGGCTTGGCCGGGGCGGAGTGCGTGGCGGCGGAGGCCGACTGCGGCACGGCGGTCGGGGCCGACTGCGACGCGGCGTGAGCACCGGTGGCGCCGAGCAGCGGCAGTGCGATGACAGCACCACCGGCGCCTGCGGCGGCGACGCCACGGGCGATGATGCCGGACTTCGTACGACGGTGCTTACCCGATATGGGCATGACGTGCTTCCTCTCCGGCGCCTGCGAGGTGAGCTGTCGGGTTCGGGCTGGAGATGCCCGGCCGCGCTGAGCGCGACTTCACCCCTAGCCGGCCGGATTTCTCCGATCGGCGGCCTACCTGGTTCCCCCGCTCCTGCCACGCGATGAGTGGGTGCGAATTCCGGTCGGCGGCAGGACTAGGCGGTCCGTCCGGATTGACGGTGACCGTAAGCGAGTCGGGACGGCGATAACAAGTGACTGGTTCCGTACCGGAATCCGCGCTCGGAAATCGGCACGGAATTCCGGTCACACTCCGTGGATTAAGGATCTTGGCTTTCCGCACCGCGCACGGAATGCCCGACCGCCCCGCCGGCACACACCGTCACGGATATGATTCCGCTCACGAGGGGGCGACCATCTCCCGTACAAGCGGGGCACATTCAGCCAAATACACCCATTGCGGACATATCGCGCTCATCGTTCGCGTCGGAGCCTCAGCACCCGCGCATCGAGATCCCCCCGAAGCCCGGTGTGCAGCCCCTGATGCAGCAGTACCGAACCGTGGTGAACCGCCCCGGTGTCCAGGCAGGTGTATGTCGCTGCGGGGTCGATCCCGCGCAACCGCAGGGCCGGGGGCCGCTCCCCGTACCTCTGTGCCTCCAGCCACATCAGGACCACGGTCTCGTCCCCGTGGACGTACTGGACCGCGCTGAGTCCGCCACGCGGGGCGCGCAGCCGGTACAGCGCGCCGTGCTGCACCACCGGCCGGATCTCCTTGTAGAGGTCCACCCAGGTCCGCGCCTCGGCCAGCTCGTCCTCGCTCCAGTCGGTGAGGTCCCCACCGACCCCGAGCACACCGGCCATCGCGCTCACGAAACGGAACCGCAGTGAGCTGACCCTGTCGTTGAGCTGGATATTCGGGCTGTCGGTGACCCAGGCTGCCATCACCCGGGCCGGATGGATCTGACCGAAGCCCTCCTGGATGGTGAGGCGGTCGAGCGGGTCGGTGTTGTCCGAGGTCCACACCTGGTCCGTGCGGGACAGAATCCCCAGGTCGATCCGGCCGCCGCCGCCCGAGCACGACTCGAAGGCAACGGTGGGGTGCGCGGCCCGGAGCCGGTCGATCAGCGCGTACAGGGCGTCCACGTGCTCGATCCAGAGCTTCTGCTGATACTCCTCACCCGGCCAGCCCGCGTCGGTGAAGCAGCGGTTGAAGTCCCATTTCACATAGTCGACGGGCGCACTGGAGAGCAGTGTGTCCAGTTGCTCCCACAGATAGTCCTGCACATCGGTGCGGGCCAGATTGAGCACGAGTTGATTGCGGAACTCGGTCCGCGCCCGTCCCGGGAAATGCTGCACCCAGTCGGGGTGTGCGCGATAGAGATCGCTGTCGGCATTGACCATTTCCGGCTCGACCCAGATACCGAACTGCATGCCGAGTCCGTGCACTTCGTCGGCGAGCGGCTTCAGTCCGCCGGGAAAGCGGTCCGGATTCGGCGTCCAGTCGCCGAGCCCGGCGCGGTCGCTGGTGCGCTGCCCGAACCACGCGTCGTCCACGACGAACAGCTCGACGCCCATCGCGGCGGCGCGCTCGGCGAGGGCGCGCTGCTGCTCCTGCGAGATGTCGAAGCCGGTCGCCTCCCAGGAGTTGTAGAGCACCGGCCGCAGGCTGTGTGCGTCCGGGATCACATGGGCCAGCTGCCAGGCGTGCCAGGCCCGGCTCGCCCCGCCGAACCCCTCCGCACTCCACAGACCGGCGAAGACGGGGGTGGTGTACGACTCCCCCGGCGCGAGCAGCAGCAGCCCCGAGTCGTCGTAGCCGGCGCCGCCGGTGATCTGCACGAGCCCATCGGGGAGCTGCTGTACGGAAATCCGCCACGACCCGGACCAGCCGAGCGCACAGCCGTACACCTCGCCGCCCTCCTCGGTCGCCGCACCGTCGGCGTCGAGTGCGACCCACGGCAGGTACTGGTGCCCGGTGTGGCCGCGCCTGCTGGAGATGACGTTCTCGCCGTACGTCAGTTCCGTCCGTGCGAGCTGCGACTCCGCCGCCCAGCGTCCGTGCAGCCGGCTCAGCCGCCAGCCGTCGCGGGCGGGCAGAGCCCAGGCTGCCGCGTCGGCGCGCAGCAGTTCCAGCGGCGGACCGTCCGGCCCGGCATGGGCGACGGTGGCCCAGCGCTCGATCACATCGGAGTCGTCCCGCATCCGGTAGTGCAGGGTGAGGGCGAGCCGGTGCACGGAGTCGGTGAATCCGATACGGAGTTCGTCTCCGTCCACCGTGGCGTCGGCAAAGGCCCACTCCGTGCCGCGGACCTCAGGGGTGCGTACCGAGAGGGCCGGGCGGACGAACCGGGGGCCGCCCTCCACCGGGTACTCCTCGCGGCCGTCGAGCTGGGACTCGAAGCCCCTGAAGGGTGGCTCCGGTGCTGCGGCCAGGGCCTCGGCCGCGGCAAGGGGGATCCTCGGTCCCCAGTGCAGATGGACCAGCTCGTCCCGTTCGGTGAGTCGCAGTGCGTAGCTGCTGCTCGCCCCGGTGAGCAGCCAGGTCCGGCCCTTGTCGCCAGTCTCGATCATCGCATCCCCACATTCCAACAGTTCCGCACATCATCGACCATTTCCGATGGGTGGGCAACGGCCTTGCAAGGAATTCACCGGGCGGATTCGCCGCAGGAGTACGGGGGTTCGCAGAAGTATCGACAAGCAAAGAGCTCGATGATTGCCTGGGGAATCAATGTCGTATCGTCGCGGGAGTGGCCTTGTCGGCGACTCGCGCCGGCGCCAGACACTCCAGGAGTCACTGTGACGCAGCAGCTGCCGCAGATCCCGTCGACGGAACCCGAGCTGGCGGGTGTCCGCAACTTCCGCGATGTGGGTGGACTGCCCACCGCGGACGGCCGGCGGGTGCGGTACGGACGGCTCTTCCGCAGTGGTCACCTCGCGCACGCCACCGCCGAGGACGCCGCCTTCCTGAGCGGGCTCGGTCTGCACACGGTCTTCGACTTCCGCAATGCGGCCGACCACCGGCTCGACGGCCTGGATGTGGAGCTGCCGGGCGTACGCAATGTGAGCATCCCGCTCTCCGACCCCGCCGACGGCGCCGAGTTCTGGCGGATGGTCCGTGACGGCGACCTCGACCAGTTGCGCTCGATCCTGGCCGACGGCAAGGGAACCAACCGGATGATCGCCTCGTACCGCGCGACCATCCGGGACCGTACCGCCGAGCACAGCCGGGTTCTGCACGCCCTGGCCGAGGACAGCGTTCCCGCGCTGATGCACTGCGCGGCGGGCAAGGACCGGGCCGGTCTGTCGATCGCGGTGTCACTGCTCGCGGTCGGTGTCGAGCGCGACGCCATCGAGGCCGACTATCTGAAGTCGAACGACGCCCACCGCCGCTACAAGGTGCGCCGCAGCGACACCTCGGCGGACGGCATGTCGGCCGAGGTGATGGAACTGCTCAATCCGCTCTTCGGCGCCCATGCCGACTACCTCGCGGCGGCCTTCACCACCATCGAGGAGACCTGGGGCAGCACGGACCGCTACTTCTCCGAGGGCCTGAAGCTCGCGCCCGAGACCCGTGAGCAACTGCGCGGCCGTCTCCTCGACGAGGCGTAGCCCCACCCGCTCTTCGCGGTGGTCAGCCCTTGCCGGCCACCGCGAAGAGCAGGTAGAGGAAGGCCGCGAAGATGTGTCCGGCGACGAGGTAGGCAAACAGCCGGATCACCACGCCGCGTGGAAACTTCCGCTCCTGGGCTTCGTAGTTCTTCCTGGACCCGAGCGGGTCGAAGTTCTCTGAATCGGACATGACAGTCCTCTCTGGCGACCGGACGGACCGGTCTCAGCGACGGTGGATGCCGCTGCCGAGGCACAGCTCGGCGGCGGGGCTCTGCAGCAGGGTGTGGACGAAGAGCAGCTCGGCACCGTCGCGGTCCACGGCCGCGATCCGGTGCGGGGTGAGCGAGTCGAAGTGCGCGCTGTCACCGGGGGCGAGATCGTGCACGGTGTCCCCGAGCGTGACCCGGAGGTGTCCGGCGAGCACGTACAGCCACTCCTCGCCGGGATGGACGCGCACGAGATCACCCTGGGCGCCGTACGGAACCCGGACGCGGAGCGCCTGCATCGCCCGGCCGGAGCCGCCGGCCTGCTGATACATCCAGCCGTCGGCCTCGGCCCCCTCGAACTTCCCGCCGCGGATGATCGCCTCCCGTTCCGGGGGCGTCTCGCCGAGCAGCTCGGAGACCGTCGTACCGTAGATCCTGGCAAGACCGAGGAGCATCGGCAGCGAGGGCTGCCGACGGCCCGTTTCGAGCCGGGAGAGATGGGCGGGTGAGAGCCCTGCCCGCTGAGCGGCGGTCTCCAGGGTGAGACCACGGCTGCGGCGCAGATCGCGCAGGCGTGGCGCGACCCCGGGCAGCTCGTCGGCCACCCCTCCGTCTGGAGTGTTCATGTACCCATTGGGCCAGGAGCTTTCCTCTGAGGCAAATTTATTGCCTCAGAGGCAAACGAGGTAAACCTTTCAGAGCCGCCCGCGGGGTCAGCGGTTGGCGACGGCCTGTTTCACCAGGGTCCTGCCGAAGTCCCACATCAGCCCGCCGCCGCTGTGCGCGTCGTCCATCACGGCGGTGAACGCCGTGACGAACCGGTCGACGTCCGGCTCCCCGATCACCAATGGCGGAATCAGCTTGATCACTTCCAGATGATCCCCCGAGACCTGAGTGAGGATGCGGTGCTTCTGCAGCAGGGGCACCACCACCATCTGCGCGAAGAGACCCTTGCGTGCCGCCTGCAGCATGGTCCAGCGGCTGCGCAGCTTCAGTGACGACGGCCGGCCGAACTCGATGCCGATCATCAGCCCGCGCCCGCGCACCTCGTGCAGCAGCTCATAGCGGCCGACCAGTGCGGCCAGCCGCTCGCGCAGCAGATCACCGGTGCGGCGCGCACCCGCGACGGTCTCCTCGTCCTCCATCACCGCGAGGACCGCGAGTCCGGCCGCCATCGCCTGGGCGTTGGAGCCGAAGCTCGCGGAGTGGACCAGGACCCGGTCCATCGACGAGTAGACGCGTCTGAAGATCCAGTCCTTGCCGAGGGTCGCCCCGACCGGCACATAGCCACCCGAGAGAGCCTTGGCGACACAGACCAGATCGGGTTCGACACCCTCCTCGTGCTGGTACGCGTAGAAGTCGCCGGTCCTGCCGAGGCCGGTCTGCACCTCGTCGGCGATGAGCAGTGCCTTGTGCTTGTGCAGCAGTTCCTGCGCGTCCCGCAGGAAGCCGGGCGGCGCGGCGTGGACGCCCTTGCCCTGGATCGGCTCGACGACCAGTGCCGCCACATCACCGCGCTTCAGTTCACGGCGCAGTGCGTCGAGATCACCGAGTCCGATGGCGGTGTCCGGCAGCAGCGGTGCGAAGCCGTCCCGGAAGCCGCTCTCCCCGTTGACCGAGAGCGAGCCGGTCGTCAGCCCGTGGAATGCGTGGGTGCAGTAGAGAATCCTGGGCCTGCCGGTGGCGTACCGGGCGAACTTCAGGGCGGTCTCGACAGCCTCCGTACCGCTGTTGCCGAAGAAGACCCGGTCCAGGTGCGGGCTGTGCGTGAGCAGCTTCTCGGCCAGCAGCCCGGGCAGCGGTTGGCAGTCGAAGCGGGTGAGATCGGCCAGCGAGGCGTCCAGGACGTCGTGCAGGGCCTTGCGCACGACGGGGTGGTGCCGGCCGAGGCCCATCACGCCGAACCCGGCGAGCATGTCGAGGTAGTCGTTGCCGTCCGCGTCCCAGAAGTGCGCGCCCTCGGCTCGTTCGTAGACCTTGTCGAAGCCGATGGTGTGCAGCATGCGGGGCAGCTGGTGGTTGAGGTATTTCGTGTGCAGCTCGTACCGCTCGCCGCCGCGCTCCGCGAGGAGCTGTGCCAGGTCGAAGCCCTTGGGCCCGTCGTCCTTCATGCCCCGCGCTCCTCGGTCCTTGTCGCTGCCTCCTTGGCGGCCAGTGCGGCGCTGATGCGCCCCGCGACCTCGACAGGAGTGAGCCCGATGTCGGCCAGCACCTCGGCGCGCCTGCCGTGGGCGAGGAACTGGTCGGGGATGCCGAACGTCCGCAGCGGTACGTCGACCCCGGCATCCCGCAACGCCTGCCCGACGGCCGAACCGACGCCCCCTGCACGGCTGTTGTCCTCGACGACGGCTACCAGCCGGTGCCGTTCGGCGAGCGGGGCCAGCTGTTCGTCGACCGGCTTGACCCAGCGCGGGTCGACGACGGTGCAGCGGATGCCGCCGCCCGCCAGCAGGTCTGCGGCCTTCAGACAGACCGGGGCGAGCACGCCGACGGCCACGAGCAGCACATCGGGTTCGTCCGACCGGTGCAGTACGTCCATCCCGCCGATCCGGTCGATGGCCGGGATCGGCTCCCCCACCGACTCCTTGGGAAACCGGATCACGGTGGGTACGTCGTCGATGTCGACGGCCTCGCGGAGCTCGGCGCGCAATTCGTCGGCGTCGCGCGGGGCGGCGATCCGCAGCCCGGGGACGACCTGCAGCATGGACATGTCCCACATGCCGTTGTGCGAGGGCCCGTCGGAACCGGTGACTCCGGCCCGGTCGAGGACGAAGGTCACCCCGCACTTGTGCAGCGCGACATCCATCAGCAGTTGATCGAAGGCCCGGTTGAGGAAGGTGGCGTAGACGGCGACGACCGGATGCAGTCCGGCGGTGGCGAGCCCCGCTGCGCAGACCGCCGCGTGCTGCTCGGCGATCCCGACGTCCCAGACCCGCTCGGGGAACGCCTCGGCGAACTTCGTCAGTCCGACGGGGTGCAGCATCGCCGCGGTGATGGCCACGACATCCGGCCGCTCCGCGCCGATCGCGGCGATCTCGTCCCCGAACACCGAGGTCCAGGAGGGCGCTCCGGACGGGGCGAGCGGTGCGCAGGTCAGCGGGTCCATCGCGCCCACGGTGTGGAAGCGGTCGGCCTCGTCCCGGAGTGCGGGCGGATAGCCGCGGCCCTTCTCGGTGAGGCAGTGCACCAGCACCGGGCCGTGGAAGCGTTTCGCCCGGTGCAGTGCGGATTCGACGGCCGCGATGTCATGACCGTCGATCGGCCCGACGTACTTGAGCCCGAGGTCCTCGAACATGCCCTGCGGGGCGAAGGCGTCCTTGAACCCTTTCTTCGCGCCGTGCAGCGACTCGTACAACGGCTGTCCGATGACGGGCGTCTGCTGGAGCACGCCCTTGCCCCAGGAGAGGAAGCGTTCGTATCCGTCGGTGATACGGAGGGTGGCGAGGTGGTTGGCGAGACCGCCGATCGTGGGGCCGTAGGAGCGTGCGTTGTCGTTGACCACGATGACCAGCGGCCGGTCCCTCGCGGCCGCGATGTTGTTGAGCGCCTCCCAGGCCATCCCGCCGGTGAGGGCCCCGTCACCGATGACGGCCACGACATGGTCGCTCCGCCCCAGCACCTGATGGGCCTTGGCGATGCCGTCGGCCCAGCCGAGGACGGTCGAGGCATGCGAGTTCTCGATGACGTCGTGCTCGGACTCCTCGCGGGAGGGGTAGCCGGAAAGGCCCCCCTTGCCGCGCAGCTTGGAGAAGTCCTGCCGCCCGGTGAGCAGTTTGTGCACATAGCTCTGGTGCCCGGTGTCCCACAGGATGCGGTCCACGGGCGAGTCGAAGGCCCGGTGCAGGGCGATGGAGAGCTCCACCACCCCCAGGTTGGGCCCCAGATGACCGCCGGTCCTCGCCACCGCCCGGACGAGGAACTCTCTGATGTCCTCGGCGAGTTCGTCGAGTTGTGCTTCGCTCAGCGCCTTGAGATCGTGCGGCCCCCGGATGCTTTCCAGAATCGTCACGCTCGGGCCCCCTCTCTGGTTCCGTTTCAGCTCACGGTGACGGCGGGAACCCCCGATGGTGTCCCTGCGTCGTCCATGCCCTCGGCGATCTTCAGGGCTTCTTCGATCAACGTCTCGACGATCTTCGACTCGGGCACGGTCTTGATGACCTCGCCCTTCACGAAGATCTGCCCCTTGCCGTTCCCGGAAGCGACACCCAGGTCCGCCTCACGGGCCTCACCCGGACCGTTGACGACACAGCCCATCACGGCCACCCGCAACGGCACCTCCATGCCCTCAAGACCCGCACTGACCTCATCCGCCAGCTTGTACACATCCACCTGCGCCCGACCGCACGACGGACACGACACGATCTCCAGCCGCCGCTGCTTCAGATTCAACGACTCCAGAATCTGCAGCCCGACCTTGACCTCCTCGGCCGGCGGCGCCGACAGCGACACCCGGATCGTGTCCCCGATCCCCTCGCTCAGCAGCG
>NZ_JBHVWS010000037.1:76627-96434 GCF_042882185.1 Streptomyces sp. NPDC058239 | reverse complement strand
AAAACCCAACACCATTCACCTGGACCAAGACGGCCGAGGAGATCCTCGACTCCCTCGCGCGTTTCTGCCAACGGATCTCCGGCGCAGGACACTAGTTTGGCGCGGCCGCAGGTCAGGACCATGCTGTAGGACCGCTGGTCAGCAAACTCCCAGCATGAGTCAGGAGCGGTGCACATGGCGACCAAACTCATCCGTGGGATGGGCAGTTTCTTCAAGACCTGCAGCTGCAAACGGCAGGGCGGATGCGCACACCCCTACGCTATCCGGTTCCGCAACGGAGCGGGGCGGGGCGACAGTGCGAAGAGTCGGGCTACCCGACGCAGGACGACGCGCTCGACCGCCTCACACAGATCTACAAGGAGAAACGCAGCACTTCTGCGCAGCCGGCCGAGATGAAGCGCACGCTGGGCAACCAGCGCTTCGGGGAGTACGCAGACACCTGGCTACTGCGCCTGACCGACCGCGAGATCGAGGCCGTCATCGAAGCGCCGGCCGAAGACATCAGGCAGTTCCGCGAAGTCCTCGCTCAGGTGCTCGGATACGGGCGTGCGGACGCAGTGCCTATCCGTGTAGGCATCTGACCGGCCAGCTGGGTGTCTGCACCAGCGCTACCTAGCGGCCCAACAGGGTGGGAAACAACATGAAGCCGCAGCGCCATCTGTGCGGAATTCGTGACCGTGGGCAGCCCGCTACGTGGACCGGCCGACCGGGTCACCGAGGTGATCTCCGGCTACGAAAATCTTGCCAGAGCCACGTTTACTGGTACGCGACGGACTGCCCGAGGGCCGCCTACGGCTGACTCGGCGCCGTCGGCGCGTCCTGCAGCGCTGGGGACGAGTCGTCCGCGCCGCCGAGCGTCGTGCTGCCCGTCATCGCATACAGCAGCTCCCGGGCGGCTGAGCGCACGCCTTCGTCGGCACCGTCGCCTCCGCTCCCCTCTCCGTCCATAACCTGACCGAGCATTTCGAAGAACATCGCTCCTCGGACCAGGTGGTATTTCCGGGGCGGCATGATCACGGCCATCTCGTCCATGACCTTGATGAAGTTCTCCATGAACTGAGAATCGTCTTCTTCGAGCCAAGGGATCTGGTCCTCGGGGAAAGCCCATGTCCTTGAGCTCCTCGTGCTCCTTGATGAGGTTCAAGTCGCACGCCTTGCCCACCCAGCGCCTGGCCGTCGCCTTGGAGCCTCCGAAGCGCTCCATAACCGTCTTCGTGGGGTTCTTGCCGAAGAGAACCATGAGGCTATAGGCGATCGCTGTCTGGAAGACCTGTTCCTCTTGGCGACTCATACCTTGCCGGGGCAGGGCCCTGATCCTCCGCTCGGCGAAGACCGCACCGCGCTTGTCCCAGACCACATCGAAGGCTCCCCGCACGTCCTCGCGAAGCTGCTTCAGAGTGGCAGCCACCATGGCGGGCTTGATGTCGGCCTCGCTCCGTGCTGATCACCCTCCATGACCGCCTCGCCCGCCGCCAATACCGCTCCTTGAGGAGGCGAGGCACGAATCGGTCTCAGTCCGGCAAGGTTGCCAGTGCTTCGCGCAACTCATCGGTTGAGTACCCAGTGCGTAGGGAAATCTCCCGGGGACTGTGAGCATGGAGGACCCAGCGCGCAGCGGGGGCCCACCACTGCGCGACGCTCGCGGGAACGGTGACGGTCATGTGGGCGGGCGCCGCCCGAGTGTGGTTGTCTCCGTCGCGGGCAAGAGCTGGTGCGGCGTCCGATTCGGGCAGCGTCGTCGAGAAGACAAGTGTCAAACGGTGAGCTTCCCCATGCTCTTTGGACTGCCGACGAGCGCTCCTGAGCCGTGACAACAGATCTTCCAGTTCTTCGGCATCGCATCCAAAACCCTGCAGTCTCTCGGCGGGGAACTCATTGAGTTCGCGTGTCAGGAAGTAAAGCCTCGTGAACTCCGAGTGGGAGAGACTGACGCTGCGGCTGGTTTGCTCGGACATACCGCTCCTCTTATTCCAGGTCCTCGAAGTAGGAGTATCCCTCCTTGGGGGTGAACACGGTGCCCCCGTCACCGTCCACGATGACCACGGCCTCCTTGTCCGGGTCCCAGAAGGCCTCTCGACCATTTCGCAGTCCGTATTTCGGTTCGATGTTGGGTATGCGTTCGTTGATCACTCCGTCGACGTAGAACTTCAGGGCCTTGGGGTCGACTCCTCGCACGTAGTGCGTTCCGTTGCCGTCGGGGCGGAGCGCTTCACCGTTGGCGTGGTCCGCGATCTTCTCCGACTCGGGTTCGAGGTCGTAGGGAGCCAGTCCGAGCGGGTCGGTCAGCCGGATCGGGTTTCGAGGGTACGCATGGTGGTTGTCCGAAGGGGTGAGACCGAGCGGGTCTGGGGTGAGGAATCGGGCCGTTTCCGGGTCGTAGTACCTGAAGTAGTTGTAGTGAAGGCCGCTCTCGGCGTCGGCGTACTGGCCTGGGAAGCGGAGGGGGCAGGTCTCCACGTCGGAGGGGGCGGGGACAGGGGTTCCCCAGAGGGTGGTCCGGTGCTGCCAGGTCACCTCGCCGTCCGGGGTGAGCAGTTCGGTGGGCGTCCCCGTGGCATCCGTGACCACGACACGGAAGCGTGAGGTTCCCACTTCGCCGACCGTCTGGGTCAGGGGGCGGTGAGTCTCCGGGGCGTGGTCCCAGGTACAGGTCGTACCGTCCTGGGCGGTCTGTTCCGCGAGGCGGGTCGTATCCCAGGTGAGGGTGAGAGTCGCGCCCTTCGGGTCGGTCTTGCCGATGCGGCGGCCCAGGGGGTCATAGGAGTATGTCCACGTCTCGCTGTCCGGCGTCACGACCTGCGTGAGCTTGTCCTCGGCACTCCACGCGTAGGTCCACGTCCGGGTCTGACCGTTGAGCAGCTTGCGGGTCTTACGGATCAGGCGGCCTGCGGCGTCGTGTTCGTACACGGTGCGGCCGGCCTTGCGGACCAGGGTTCCGGTGAACTCCCTCTCGCCAGAGGTTTCCTGGCCTGGCGCCGAGGCGTGGGTTTGGTTCCCGGCCGCGTCGTAGGCGTAGCGCTCGGTCCAGCCGTGCGCTTGTACACCCGTGACCCGGCCGACCGGGTCCAGGGTGAAGTGGCGAGTACCGGACGTCAGTTCGCGAATCTGAGTGACGTAGCCGTCGGGCCGGTAGGCGTAGGTGCGGTGTTGGATGAGGTCATCGGTGGCGGAAGTAACCGTCTGTGCGGTGATTCGGCCGGTGTCATCCCAGCGTTGACTGAGGGTGACACCGCCGACGGCCCGCTGTGTCTCGTGACCGGTGGCGTCGTGGGTGAAGGTAAGGGTGTTGCCCGCTGTCGTGAGGGCCAGGGGTCGGTCGGCGGTGTCGTACGTCCATGCCGATGTCAGCCCGGACGGCGTCGTGCGAGTCAAACGGTTGCCCACCGCGTCGTAGGTGGAGGCGATCGTGCGGCCATTGACCGTCTCCGCCAGGACTCGGCCCAGGGGGTCCCGCTCCAGGGTCAGGACCGCGTCGCTGTTGGAGGCGCGGGCGAGGGTCCCTCGCGTACCGTAGATGAAGGTCGTCAGCTCGTCCGTCGTCTCGTCCTGCTTGGTGAGCACCCGCCCCATCGCGTCATGTGTGTACCGAAGCGTCTGGCCAAGCGCATTCATCCGGGCGGTGAGGCGGCCCGTCGCGTCGCGCTCGTAGGAGCGGGTCACCCCGTTGAAGTCCGTCTCAGCGGCCAGGCGGCCGGCGGCGTCGTACTCATAGCGCCATTCATGCCCCTGGGGATTGGTGACGGTCACCAGGCGCAGTTCGGTGTCGTAGGCGAAGGCGTAGTGGGCGCCGTCGGGGTCGGTGCGGGTGGCGGGCAGGTCGAAGTGGGTGTAGGTGTACTCGGTGGTATGACCGGCCTGGTCGGTGTGTTTGGCGAGGTTGCCCTCGCAGTCCCACTTCCATTCCTCGCGAGTGCCGTCAGGGTGCTCGCGCCAGGCGGGCTTGCCCTCGATGGTCCAGCCGAAATGGGTAGTGCGGCCGAGCGGGTCGGTGAGGGCGGTGACGCGGCCGTGGGGGCCGCGGCGGACGTGGGTGGTGTGTCCCAGGGGGTCAGTGACCGTCACCGGGAGCCCCGCCGCGCCCGTCGTCACTGTCGTCGTGCGCCCGAGCACGTCCGTGACTGAGGTGAGGTGGTCTGCCTCGTCGTACGTCCAGTGCGTAGTAGCGCCCGTCGGGTCCGTGGTGGAGGTGCGTGCGCCGCGGCCATCGTAGGTGTGGCGCCATTCCACACCATCGGGTTCGCGGATCTCCAGCGGGAGGCCGTTCTCGTCGTAGACCGCCTCGGCGCTGCTTCCGTCCGGACGCTCGATGTGGGTGAGGTTGCCGTCCTCGTCGTAGGTGTACCGCGTCGTGTGGCTGAGCGCATCGGTGACGGTGAGCGGGAGGCGGTTGGTCTCGTCCCATTCGGTGCGGGTGGTGTGACCAAGCGGGTCGGTCACCTCGACGACCTTGTGAGCCTCGTTGAGGACGTACGTGGTGACGTTGCCCTGGGAGTCGGTGTAGCGGGTGGTGCGGTGGGCATCGTCGTAGTGGAAGCGGCCCGAGAGGATACCGGTCGGCCCTACGGTGCGCAGGACGCGACCGCGGTGGTCGTAGACGTAGGCGAACGCGGTGCCGTTGCGGTCCTTCCAGGATGTGATGCGGTGCTCGTCGTAACGGTAGAGCTGCGGCTTGCCGGTGGAGTTGATTACCTCGATCAGGTCGCCGCTGTCGTCGTAGGTGAAGGAGACGAGCCGGGCGCTGTGCTCATGTTGCTCGCCGTGCAGGAGACGCAGGGCCGTGACGCGATGCAGGGCTGCGTCGGTGTCGACGGCGATGCGGTAGCCGCCGGAGTGGGTGATCCGGGCGGGTGCGCCGTGCTCGTCGTACACGAAGTCGATGCGGTCGCCCTCACCGCTGCGGTCGGTGATCGCGTGGAGCGCCAGTTCCGAGCCTCCCACTGGGAGCCGGGCAAAGTGCAGGCGGCGGTTCTCCTCCGGGACAGTGAGGGTGAAGGTGCCGTCCGGTTTGCCGTCCCAGCGCAGCGGCCAGCGCGGGCCGGAGACGGGCAGGGTGGGGGTCTCCGGCTCTGGTACCGGGTATCGCAGCACCATGCCGTCGGCCGCGATGTAGACGAGTCCGGCGTCGTCCAGTTCCAGGCGCTGGTCGAGGGTGGCCGCCCAGGTGGGACCGAACCAACCGCCGCACGGGTGTCCGGAGACGTAGTGCCGCTCCAGTACCAGCGGCAGGGCGCCGGGCAGACTGGCGTCCGTGGCGGACATGAACATCTCGCCGGTTGCAACGTCGACCGGCTCGCCCTCTCCGCACTTCTCCTTGGTGCACTTGTCGTGCTTGTTCGGCTCGCCGTCGGCACGCTCAGCGGCGCTGCCGTCGCGACGCAGCGCCCGCTCGCGGCTCGCCAGCCGCTGAGCGGCAGTCTTGGCGGTCGAGGCGCCCTTCCGCAGGGCGCCCCCGCCGCCGGTGGCGAGGGCGAGCAGCAGATCCGGGGTGAGCTGGCCGGCGGCACGGCTGGGGTTCCGCTGCCACTCATCCCAGTTGGTGACGGCCTTGGCGAACTCCGTGGGGTGGTTCGCGGCGTACGCGGCCCCGTCGATCACGCCCGCCAGTTGCAGGCTGGCGCCACCGGGGCCGTCTTCAGCCATGTACTCGAACTGCTTCCACATGCCCTTGGCGCTGTCGCCCATGCCGCCGAAGAAGTCCCCGACGCCCTTCTTGAAGCGGTTCCAGCCCTCGGGCGCGTTGGGGGCCTTCTCGGCCGCCTTGGCGAGCTTGGCCTTGGAGTCGTCGACGACGCCCTGCAGCTCGCTCTCCAGCTTGTCGAGCCGGCTATAGCAAGAGTCCAGCCCGGTGATGGGATCGTCGTCCGGCGGCCGCACGGGCAGCGTATCGTCCCCGCGGTCGACAGCGGCGTTGTAGGCCCTGACGTTCTCCCAGTACTTCTTCGACGCAGCCCTTACCTCGTCCGCATCTTCGATGATCGGCTTGACCCGCTTCTGCACGGAACGCAGCTTGTCGGCGTAGGCGTCCAGAGCGCCCGCCGCGGAGGTGAAGTACTTGCGTGCCGACTCCAACTCCCTGGGCAGACGCTTGCTCGCGTCCTGGAAGCTATCGGCCGCGGCACCGGTCCACGGCAGCAGGGACAAGTCGGTCAGCTTGTCGTAGCCGTCCTTGAACGCGCCCGCATAGACACGGAGCTTGACGACCAGGTTGTCAATCTTCTCGGGTTTGCCCGGTATGACATCATCAGGCTTGGCGTGCGGGGGTATGCGCTCAGAAGCGCCGCCCTCCATGGCGTCCTTGTGCGTCATGCGACAGGGCCCCTTCCACCGCCGTCGACCACCCAGCCTTCACCGCCTTCACCGGCCACGCGGTAACGAGGATTGCTGGGTGGACCGCCCGTGACGGCCGTACCGTCACCACTGCCGCTACCACCGTCGAGCCACGGCTCCTGGTAGATCTCGGGAGGCGGATCGAAATGAGGCCGGTCTCCGTTCTTCCACGCACGCAGGGCGTGTTCACCGAAGGGGAGTTTGGCGATGTTGTCCTCGGTCGGCGCAAAGTTCTCGAGCTGCAGCAGGTCCGCCATCATGTAGGCCGCTATGGCCTGCCGCAGGCCTTCGACGATGGAGTCGGCGTGCTCGGCGAGCCGCCCCATGCCGAAACCCCACTCGGACAGCACGTCCTTGGCCGGCTTCTCGATGTCGACGGTGGCCGCGTTCTGGATGCCCTGGGCCATGGACTTCCAGTCCTGCTTGATCTTGTGCGCCGCGACGACGGACTCCTCCATCGGCTTCATGATCTTGCGCACCTCGGCGATCTCGATCCTGTAACCATCCCCCGGCTCAGGCCCATCCGCTCCGCCCCCTGCCATGTCTACTCCCCCTCCGCCTCTGCCAATTCCTCCAGCATCGCGGCCTCCAACAAGAACGGGTTCGGCCCCAACAGGTCCACCAGCGCCCGCACCCCTTCAGGCAACAGCTCTACCAGGTCCTCGGCCGTGGTCGACGCCCAGTCGCATGCTCCCGCGAACAGAGCCAGCCCCTCCCAGGAGGTGAAGACCGGCACTATCGGACCATCCACCGTCTCGGACACGAAAAAACCGGGGCTCTCCGGCCGCTGGAAGTACAGCCGTGCGGCGCGCAGTTGAGCCAACCGTTCCGCCGGAGACATCCGCGCCATCGCCTCGTCGCGGACCAGGTCACGCAACGACATCCCTATTCCCCCTCTTCCATCCGAGCCCTGAGCTGGATGAAACACGGGAAGGATCATCGCATATCCATCGGCATCGGCGCTGGTCGGGAGAGCAATGAAACCGACTGGAACGATCCTGTGGCACACGCCGACACCACAGCCGGCTCCCTCGTGTCACAACGCCCCGGACTCCGCACCCCCTGCCAGCCGCAGATAGCCGTCGTACGCTAACGTCCCCACTCACCGATACCGCTGTCCGCTGAACCTCGCAGGCGCGAAGTTCCCCAGGGCCGTCAAGAAGATCACCGATGATCAGGAGCAGTTGCTGGCGTTCTTCGACTTCCCCTCGGAGCACTGGATCCACCTTCGGACGACCAACCCGATCGAGTCCACATTCGCCACCGTCCGGCTGCGGACCAAGGTCACCCGCGGTGCCGCCCTGGCGATGGTCTTCAAGCTCGTGGAGTCCGCCCAGGCCCGCTGGCGGGCTGTGAACGCACCCCACCTCGTCGCACTCGTCCGCGCCGGAGCCCACTTCGAATGCGGCAACCTTGTTGAACGCGATGAGGCGAATGCCGCGTGAGCCGACCGACGTCCACTGAGGCTCCATGGATGGTTCTGATTGGCCCGGCCGGCACCGGTAAGACCACTCTCGGCCAAGAGGTCGCGGCGAGGATGCAAAGACCGTTCGTCGATCTGGACGCCGTTGCGGACAGGTACTGCGCGGAGGTGGGATGGAGCATCGCCAAACTCCGCGAGCGCATCGCCGCCGTCGGACGTCTCGTGGCCGAAGCCGAGTGGGAACCAGCCCGAACACACGCCGTGGCACGTGCTGTCGCCGACCACCCCGGAGCCGTCATCGCACTGGGCGCAGGCCATACCAACTACACCGATGACCAGCAGCTGGCTGCGGTCCGAACCGCACTGAGCTGCTGTCCAGCGTCAGGTGGGGTCGGCGGGTGGCGACCTTTGCGAATGTGCATCATGGCGCAATTATCGACGCGATGGTGCGGGCGCGCGCCAGTGCGCCATCGGTCGGATGCAGGTGATCCCGCTTCCACTATGACCGTGTGCCGGTTCCCGCATCCTCTTCGAGTACAGCGTGGCGGCATCAGTGTCCCGGATCTGATCGGCTGCGCCGATGTGGTGCTGTGCCGGGGCGGTTACGGTTCGATGAATGAGACCGCAGCGAGCGGTGCACAAGTTCTGGCGTATCCGGCGGATCGCGGCATTGACGATCAAGGGGAACGGGTCGGCCAATTCACGGAGCGGGGCGTGTGCGAGATGATTTCGACCCTGAATCCGGCAGCACTGGGAGAGCAGATCGGCAGAGCGATCGGCGCCGACCGAAGAAAGACAGTGGCGCCGCCCTCCGATGGTCTCGCGCGGCTGGCCGACCGTATTGCTCAGCTCGCCCATTGAGGAAATCGCGCCGCTGTCGGTGGGCAGGATTTCACCCTCGATATCTCGTGCTCTCGTGCTCTCGTGCTCTCGTGCTCTCGTGACGGGTAATCCTCAGGCCTGCAATGGTGTGCTGGAGGCGCTCAGGCGACCAGAGGCCGGTCCTGTGGGGCGATGGGCGCCGGAAGCGCCGTGGAGCCGTTCAGGTAGCGGTCCGTCGCGGCCGCGGCGGACCGTCCCTCTGCGATGGCCCACACCACGAGGGACTGGCCACGTCCCGCGTCGCCGGCGATGAACAACCCGCCGGTCCCGGCGCGGGCTGTCCGCTCGGCCGACTTTGCCGTTTCGGCCGCGAAGGCAGCGTTCCGGGCGAAGTTTCCCCGGTCGTCCAGCGTGAGTGCGAGTTGCCGCATCAGGCCGGTGCCCCGTTCGGGACCGAAGAAGCCGAGTGCGAGCAGGACCAGACTCGCCGGGATCACATGTACCGTCTCCAGCCGCGGCCTTCTGCCCTCGGGCTCCACTTCCGCCAGGCGCAGCGCACGCACTTTGCCGGACGGATCCCCTTCGAAGCTGAGGGTGGCGGAGGAGAAGACTCTCGGATCCGCGCCCTCTCGCCCACGGGCCTCTTCATGAGCATGGGATATCCGATAGACCTTGGGATACACGGGCCAGGGCTCGGTGTCCCGTCGGGTGTCACCCGGCTCCGGATTGATGTCCAGCTGCACGACGGAGGCGGCACCCTGACGCAGGACGGTGCCCAGACAGTCCGAGCCGGTGTCCCCGCCACCGATGATCACCACGTGTTTGCCCTCGGCGGTGACAACAGGCACGTCGCGGTCGCCCTCCGCGACCCTGTTGGCCAGGGTCAGATAGTCCATGGCCTGGTGGATGCCGTGGAGCTCACGGCCCGGGACGGGCAGTTCCCGTTGCCCCGTGGCGCCGACGGCGATGACGACCGCGTCGTGTCGCTCTGCGAGCTCGGTGGCGTCGAGATCGCTGCCGACGTCCACACATGTGCGGAACATGGTGCCTTCCGCCCGCATCTGCTCGATACGGCGGTCCAGGTGGCGCTTCTCCAGCTTGAACGCGGGGATGCCGTAGCGCAGCAGCCCACCGATGCGGTCGGCGCGCTCGTAGACGGCGACGGTGTGACCGGAGCGCGTGAGTTGTTGTGCTGCCGCGAGTCCCGCGGGACCGGAGCCGATGACAGCCACGGTCTTGCCGCTGAGCCGCCCGGGCTGTTGCGGCGTCGCGTATCCGCGCGCCCAGATCTGGTCGGCGATCGCCTGTTCGACATTCTTGATCGTCACCGGATCGGCATTGATGGTGAGCACGCAGGCGTCCTCGCACGGCGCCGGGCACAGCCGCCCGGTGAACTCCGGGAAGTTGTTCGTCGCGTGCAGTCGCTCGGCCGCTGCCCACCAGTCGCCCTTCCTCGCGTATGCGTTCCACTCGGGGATGAGATTTCCCAGCGGGCAGCCGCTGTGGCAGAACGGTATGCCGCAGTCCATGCAACGCCCCGCCTGCTCGGACACGAGCGGAAGTCGCGCCTGCCCCGCGTAGACCTCGTTCCAGTCGCTCAGCCGCTCCTGCACGGGGCGCGCCGGGACGGGCCGGCGGGGTGTCTTGAGGAAGCCGTAGGGGTCGGTCATGCGCCGCCTCCGTCGCTCACTCGCGGTACACAGGCGTTACGGCCAGACTACGCCTGCACACCACTACGACGACCTGCTCGGTGCAGCGGTTTCAGCGCGAGCCGGGGTGCCGCGGACAGGTTGTCGATCACTGGTCGAAGGCGATCGTTCTACCGGCGGAGAGGACTTCTTCCACTTCTGCCTTGCCTGGCTGTCGCCTGTACGGGTGGTGCATCCCTGGCCGCGGTCGTAGCGTCGATTCAGGAACAACTGCGGAAAGAACGGCGCCACCGCCACCGACGAGTGCTTCTGGCGCGCAGACCGCAGCGCGCGGGGCGAGTGAGGCGTACCCGCGGGGTCGCCCGGGCTCGACAGAGAGGCAGCTGGGGAGCTGATATGCAAAGAGACAAGTTCAGAACAGCGGTCATGCTGTGTGCTGCCACAGCGCTCGCGGCAGCAGTGGTGCCGGCGTCCGCATCCGCAGGGTCGCCCGCGCCCGCCCGTGCGGTGGCCGTCGACTGTTTCTCGAATTCACAAGTACGACCCGGCGACTTCTTGCTCGCCTGTGGCGATGGCAACAACCACCTCATCGGACTTCGATGGTCCACTTGGGGACACACGTCCGCTGTGGGCAGAGGACTCGATGCAGTGAATGACTGTCAGCCCTTCTGTGCCGCAGGCAAATTCCACTCCTACCCCGTCATCGTCAGGCTCGACCGCCCGGATTCCTGGAAGAAGCACCCGGAGCTGAAACGCTTCACACGGCTGCAACTCACCTACACCGACGACAGGCCGTCGCAGACGCCGCGGAACGTGACTTACAAACTCTGGGACTGATGACCCCGACGTCCCTCGGTCGGCCTGGCCACCTCGTGCCGGGTGCCTCTCCAGCGGGCGTCCACTCATAGGGTGGCGTGCGTGATCGTTCGCGAGGGCGCAGTGAACGCAGGCGATGGCCGGCGGCCGGGCTATCCGGCCGCGGCAGTGGTTTTCGCCATCGGGATGGCCGGGACCACCCTGCCCACACCGTTGTACGGGCTCTACCAGCAACAGATCGGGTTCTCCGAGCTGGTGGTGACCGTTGTGTTCGCCGTGTATGCCGTTGCGGTCATCACCGTGCTTCTGGTGGCGGGAAACTATTCCGACGAGGTCGGCCGCAGACCGGTGCTCCTGTGCGCCATGGCTTTGTCGGCCGCGAGTGCGGGCTGCTTCCTCCTGGAGAGCGGTCTGCCTCTGCTCTTCGCGGGGCGGCTGTTGTCCGGCTGCGCGGCCGGCTTGCTGAGCGGTGCGGCGACAGCGGCCGTCATCGAGCTGGCCGGTCCGGGGCAGAAGGCGCGGGCCGGATTCGCCGCCACCGCGGCGAACATGGGTGGTCTGGGCTGCGGGCCGCTGCTCTCCGGCCTCCTTGCTCAGTACACGCCCTGGCCGCTGATGCTGCCGTTCTGGGTCCACCTGGGGCTGGTGGCTGTGGCCTGTGGAATCACCTGGTTCCTGCCGGAGACCGTGGCGGAGCCGAAGCGATGGCCTCCTCTGACGCCGCAGGGAGTCAGGGTGCCTCCCGAGGTGAAGGGTGTGTTCAGGCCCGCCGCACTGTCGGCGTTCGCCGGCTTCGCACTCCTCGGGCTGTTCACGGCGGTCGCGCCGAGTTTTGCCTCGCAGACGCTGGGTGTGCGCAACCTGGCTGTTTCGGGCGCCGTTGTGTTCTCCGTATTCCTTGCTTCGACCGTCGGGCAGTCCTTGACACAACGGATCGGTGCGCGCCTCGCGCTCCCCGTGGGGTGCGGAATCCTCGTCGTGGGCCTGTTGCTTGTGGCGTCATCGCTGATCGCCGAGTCCATGATCCTTCTCGTCCTGGGTGCCCTGTGCGGCGGCGCCGGCCAGGGACTGGCCTTTCGCGCGGCACTCACCCTGGTCAGCGGCGCGGCCCCGGCACAGCATCGTGGCGGCACGATTTCGGCGTTCTTCGTCGTCGCCTACGCCGGGATCTCGGTGCCGGTGGTGGGAGTCGGCGCCATGGCCACGTGGCTCGGTCTGCGCCAAGCCGGGCTGATCTTCGCGGGCTGTGTGATGCTGCTGGCGGCGGGCGCGGGAACGTACGCTGCGCGCAGGCCGCCGACAGAGGCGTAGACGGTCAGGCGGACGGCCGGGACGTCGGACAGCCACCGCGTCCGGAATCAATACCCCAAAGCGTCCGGGCCGCCCCGGGGTCTCCGATGCGGCCCGGACAGGATGCCGGTGTCTTCCCGCTGTGGGTCACGGCACGGCAGGCTTGAGCACGACAGGCAACTCCGCGAGGCCGCGGAAGGCCGGGAACGGAACCTCCATCCAGGGCGCCTCACGCGCGGGGTCTGCCAGAGCCGCCCTCGGGAAACGGCTGAACAGGCCCGTGAGAGCGAGTTGCACCTCCAGTCTGGCCAGAGGCGCTCCCAGGCAGTAGTGGATGCCGTGCCCGAACCCCAGATGGGCACTTTGCGCACTCGCCGTTCGCTTCACATCGAACTCGTCCGGAGAGTCGAATTTCAGCGGGTCGCGGTTGGCCGAACTGAGCGCGATCTGAACCAGGGAGCCCTTCGGAATCCGCGTCCCGGCGATCTGTACGTCCTCGGTCGCGAAGCGGAACGTCGCGCTCTCCACCGAACCGTCGTAGCGCAGCAGTTCTTCCACTGCCTGTCCGACCAGCTCCGGGTTCTCCTGCACGGCACGGAGCTGCGCAGGATGGGTGAGGAGATGGTGGACTGCGTTACCGATGAGGTAGGCGGTTGTCTTGTGACCCGCGAACATCAGCAGAAACGCGGTCGAGATCAGCTCCTGCTCGGTGAGCCCGCCGTTTTCGTCCTGGGCTGCGGTGAGCGCGCTGAGCAGGTCCTCACCCGGGTGGCCGCGCTTGCGCGAGAGGAGATCCGCGAAGTACGCGTGCAGGTTCTCCTCCGCTTTCTGCTGGGCCTGCTTGGATTCCTTGCTGAATCCTGTCTGTGCCACCGTGGTGGACAGGCGTTGCAGCTCCAACCGTTCGTCCGGCGGCACGCCGAGCAGTTCACAGATCACGATGATCGGCAGCGGGAACGCGAACGCGGGCAGCAGGTCGACCGGTTCGCGGGTCGCACAGTTGTCCAGCAGCGTGTCGACGATGTCCTGGATCCGCGGCCGCAGCGATTCCACGCGACGCGGGGTGAACGTGGAGCTGACGAATTTGCGCAGTCGGGTGTGCTTGGGCGGGTCGGAGTTGAGCATGTGGTCGTCCAGAGCCACGGACGAGTCACCGAAGATCCTCCGGTAGGCGTCCATGGCCCCGTACATGTCCTTGCTGAGCCGCAGATCCGCCAGGGCCGCTCTCGCGTCCTCGTACCGCGTGATCAGGTACGTGTCGATGCCGTGCGGCGGCCGCATGGGGCAGACGGGTGCTGTGTCCCTGAGGCTCGCGTAGACCGGGTGCGGGTTCCGTCGGAACTCGGGGGTGCACCGCTCGGCTGCGGCGACCGGATCGTCCACTGTGGTCACGGACGGCTCCTGAGGTCGAAGAGAGCCTCGGCGTTGCCGCCGAGGATGAGCTGCTGGGACGCCTTGTCGATCGGCAGCTTCTCGATCATGTGCATGAACTCCTCCAGGGGCACGGACATCGGCGGCGAGTCGGTGCCGAACAACATCCGCTCCGGCCCCAGTACCTCGGCGTTGAGGCCCAGATGCGCCGGGCTGAATGTGCTGGTGTCGACATACATGCGCTGGAGCGCGCCGCCCGGATCGGCCGACATCGGAGTGGAGGATGGAGCCGGGGCCGAGGACGGCACCGGCGGCTTGCCCCCGCCCCAGTGCCGGGGACGCGCCGCTGTCTGCAGGCGTTCGGGCAGCAGCGCCAGCGCACCGCCGCCGGTGGCACCGATCAGCCGCAGGCCGGGGTATTTGTCCAGCCACCCCGCGAACGCGATCATGGCCATGCCCATGGTGACGTCGCCGAACCGGCCGATCTGCTCGACGAAGCCGAAGGCGTCGACCCGGTCCGTGCCGATCGGTTCGGCCGGGGCGTGCACCAGGACGGGCACTCCCGTCTCGGCGGCCAGTGCGAAGAAGGAGTCGGCTCGCGGAGAGCCGAGCAGTTCGCCATGGACGCTGGAGGTGGTGATCAGGCCGACGAAGGCGGGATCCGCCAGCGTCTCCCGGACTCCTTCCAGGTGATCGTCGTCGCCGAACGGGTTGGCGTACACATACCCGCGCAACTGGTCCGGGAAGGTGGCGATCAGGCCCGACATCCAGGCGTGGAAGCTTCGGAGCCGGTCCCGTGGTTGCGAGTAGTTGTCGACGCCCGGAACCCGCGCCATGGCGCCGGCGCCGACCGGGCTGCCGATGATGGTGAGGTCGATGCCGGCCTGGGCGCGGGCGGCCAGCATTCCGTCGACGTCGGTCAGGCTGGGAGGCATGGGGAAGCTTCGCGCGGCCTCCGGTGGGGACAGATGTCCGTGGATGTCGATGATCACGTCTGAGTTCCCGGGTTCGGTGTGAGTGCGTGGGCGACCGCGACACAGTCCTCGTCCCCGTGTCCCTGGTCGATGGCGCGGACGTGGGTCTGCGCGGCCGCGGCGACGAGAGGGAGCCGCAGTCCGGCCGCCGCGGCCTGGTCCGCGGCGAGCAGGAGGTCCTTGGCCATCAGGCTCAGCCGGAAGTCGGGCTTGTCGAAGCGCCCGGCTGCCAGCCGCTTGGACTTGAACGCCATGACGGGTGAGGCGAAGCCGCTGCCGGCGATCGTGCCGAGGACGAGCTTCCGGTCGAGTCCGGTGGCGGCCGCCAGTTCGACGGCCTCGGCCAGAGCCTGCACCTCGATGCCCATCAGCAGGTTGAGGAGCAGCTTCATCCGCATGCCGGAACCGAGTTCGCCGAGGTGGACGACCTCCTTGCCCAGCAGTTCGAGCAGCGGGCGCCCGGCGGTGAAGACCCGTTCCTCGCCGCCGACGAACAGCCGCAGCTCACCGCTGCGGGCGTGCTCCCGGTTGCCGAGCATGCCGACATCCAGAACGGAGTGCATGTCGCCGGTGAGGCGGACGACCTCTTCGGGGGCGACCGTGCTGGCGCACACCAGGGCGCCGGGGTACGGGCCCCCGGTCATGATTCCGTCCGGTCCGTGCAGCACGGAGGCGAGGGCTTCACCGTCGGTCACGGTGCAGATGGCGGCGCTCGTGCCCTCGACGGCATCGGCCGGGTGGGCTGCGGCGACGGCGCCGGCCCGGGCGAGCGGTTCGGTCCGCCCCGCGGTGCGGTTCCAGACACGCACCTGTACGCCCTGCTCAAGAAGGCGCGTGGCCAGGCCGGTGCCCATCGTGCCGAGTCCGAGGACGGCGACGGGGCCGGTGGTGGAGTAAGTCATGCCTTCACCCCTACGGTCTCCTGAATGACCCGGTATCGCAGCGACTGGGTCTGGTCGACCCAGACGCGCAACGGGGCCAGCAGTGCGCGATGGTCCTCGCCCTGCTGCCAGGCGAAGAAGTGGTCGGGCGTCTCCCACTCGCTGGTGATCACCCACTGCCGGGAGTCGTCGATGGGTTCTCCGAGCCGGTCGATGATGTGTCCCGGGACGCTGGCGACGGACTTCCTTATTCGCTCGTACGCCTCCAGAAACCCCTGCTCACCACCCTCGATGACGTGGACCGTGTACACCACGGAAAGCCTGTCGGCCGAGCAGCCGTTCTGCTCAGGTTGCATGTCTCCTCCTCAAGGCTGAGATCTGGCAGAGCACGACTCCCACAGACTCATGGCCCCCGTGGCCACGCAACTCCGGCGTGGCCACGGGGGCCATGGAGAGAGGGCAGCCCCTACGTTTGCTGGCCCGGTCGAGTGAGATGCGAAGGGCCTGCTCGGCGCCCACCTGGAACCGCTCGTCCGGGCCGGAGCCCGCTTCGGACTCGGCCGACTCGTCGAACGCCCCGAGTCCCGGACGTCCTGCACGATCTGTCGGGGCGGGGCCGGGGCGCCAGGGCTCGTCCGGGGTCAGTCGGATGTCCGGCGCAGGACCAGACTGACGAAGCCCCACATGTCCCGGTAGACGCGCAACCATTCGGTGCGGCGGACCGCGGCTGTCTCGAGCACGTACGAGCTGTCCGGGTCGGCGGGGTGGTCCAGGGCCCAGGAGGCCAGTGCCCCCCAGCAGGACCACTCGTAGTCGTCCAGCTCACGGCGCGTGCTGATGTGCCCGTGAACGGGAGTCCACCCGTCGGCGACGACACGGTCCACGGTGGTCGCCAGGTCGGTGAGGTCCCCGAACATCTCGACGGCCTCCGGTGACGGCTCACGTTCCCAGAAGCCCTCGCCTATCAGGACGCGTCCGCCCGGGGCCAGGTGCTTGCGCGCCGCCGCGAGGGTGGGCAGCAGGCCGCCGAAGGCATGCGTGGCCCCGACGCTGAGTACCAGGTCGAACGAGTGCGTGGAACGGAAGTCCGCAGCCTCCTGGTGGTGCAGTGCGAGGCGCGTGCGGACGCCGAGGCTGCTCGCAGCCTCACGGGCATGCCGAAGCGCGTCCTCGGAGTTGTCGACGCCCTCGGCGAGCAGGTGCGGGTGCGTGTTCAGGGCGCGCAGAAGCCATTCCCCGCCGCCGCAACCCAGGTCGAGTACCCGCTCGTCGCCACGCGGGACGCCACGTTCCAGCAGTTGTCGCACCGAGTCGTCGTCGAGGGGGGACTTGATCGGGTGGTCGGCATGGGCAAGCCCGGAGATCTGTTCACGGTTCATCGGCACAGCCTGGCAGCGCCGAAGATCGCGCGCATGCCCTTTTCCTCTGGGGACCCGACGCCCCGTCAGACAACAATCGGGAACCGGGATTCGAACCACTTCACGTCCACTGGCTGCGACAGCAACGCCCTGCGGTGGAAGCCGTCAGGGTGGACGATCTCTGTGGTGGCGCCCCGGACGGTAAACGGGATTGCGGTGGATCGCGACGAAAGCGGCGTCGTCGCCCAGATGTCCGCCGGCGTGGGCGAGGAGGTCGCCTCGCAGGTGGTGCAGGAGTACCTCCGGGGAGCTCTCGGTCCATCGGGCGGCCCGTTCCACGAAGGGGTAGAAGTCTCCGCCTCGGTCGCGTGCTTCGATGACGCCGTCGGTGTAGAGGAGGAGGGTGTCTCCTTCCTCAAAGGTGAACACGTCAAGGGCGTAACCCGTCGGCCCCATGCCGCCCACCCCCAACGGGGGCGCGGGGTGCAGACTCGGGACGGTGACGGCATGCCCTGGGCTCAGCAGCAGTGGTGCAGGGTGTCCACAGCTGGTCATGCGGCTGATTTGGCCCTGGTCCGGGATCTCCAGCAGCAGGGCGGTGGCGAAGCGCTCCCCGGCCTCCTCTTCCGGCTCGAAGTCGGCCTGGTAGCGGGAGACGCTCTGTTCGAGGGCCGCGGCCAGTGCGGGCAGGCCGGTGTGCTGGTGGGCGGCCTCGCGGAAGGCGCCGAGCAGGACGGCGGCTTCTCCGATGGCGGCCAGGCCCTTCCCTCTCACATCACCGATCATCACCCGGGTCCCGCCGTCGATGCGGGTGGTTGCGTACAGATCACCGCCGATCTGGGCCTCGTCCTCGGCAGCCAGGTACAGGCAGGCGATCTGTAGCGGGCCGATACGGTCCGGGAGCGGCCACAGCAGGACGTGCTGCGCGGCTTCGGCCACCGACCGCACCTGGGCGAGCTCCCGTCTGTGCCGCTCGCGTACCACGCAGAAGAACACGATCAGGACCGAGAGCACCGCAAGGGCGGCGATCTGCACCACCGAATTCCGGGAGGACAGTACGCCGAGGTGCAGGCCGACGTATGCCTGGGCCGCCACGGCGAGGAGTCCGATCGCTCCGGTCAGCAGAGGGCCGGCGAATGAGGCAGTGATCGCGGGCGCGATGACCAGCAGTGGGCCCAGATGGATGTCCTCCGGCACGAAGATGTCCACGACAGTGATCACGATGATGAGTACAACGGGAATCACCAGCAGGGCATGGCTCGGCCGCCATGACTCCCGCAGACCCGCGAAACGTCCACTGAGGCCCACGTCTCCACAGTGCACCGCCGCCGGGCGGCTGACGAGTCGGCCAGATGCGGTCGGGCCCGGTGAGCTCCTCGCCACGTGCTGGGGGTGAGCGCGCGTCGTGGACATGCTGCCCGACCGGACGAAGCGTTACGCTCATTTTGTATGCATCGTTCCGACTGTGGAGGCGGCCATGAGCGAGAGCGACGAGTACCCGACGCCGTCGCAGGCCGAGGGCGAGAGGCTGGAAGAGGACATGAATCCGGCCGAGGAGCGGCACCCCGCCACGACGCGAACCCAGCCGTCCCAGGCCGAGGGTGAGCGCCGCACGGAGGACACGGAGACCTGACGGAGGCAGCAGCTGTACGGTGGCGGATCCCTTGGCGGTTCGCACCAACGGGGGCTACATGTGTGCGCCGCCGCGGGGTCGGCTGGCAGCTCCAGTCCAGGGCGAGTTCGAGACCGAACACGGCGTATCTCCTGAACAAGCGGCCGTTGGACAAGCGGCCGCGACGGGCTGATGGCCACGCCTTTTCCTTGCAGCGTTCCGTTCGGGAACAGCGACACTGCAGCGGCCCTGGGGAGGTCGTACACGCATAAGAAGCACGCCCGGCGCCTGGCCTCGCCCACGACGCGACTGCCGTACCCCTGCCCTGCCCGTGGCAGCACCCCGTACGTCAGGCCGCCCATCGCCCGGAACGAGATCGCCCGCGCCCGCTTGACCGGGTCCGGATATGCCTCGCGGATCAGGGCCATCGACGTCGGCGGCATCACCGCGGCCCCGAGTCCTTGTACCAGCCGCGCCACGTCCAGCAGCGCCCCCGGAGGACAACAGCAGCACGGTCGGGGCACCGCCACACGCTGAAAGCCGTGGCATGTGAGGAGTACGGCAGCAACGGCCCCACTCCGCGCTGCGATATCCCCGCCCCCTCCCCCGCCGACATCTGCCTCACCGAGCGGTCGTCCGCGCACCGGCCGGTGCACCTCGCGCGGGCGCGGCGTTCCGAATGCGCGGGACGACGCTTGTGCCCCCATGCTTGATGGAGGCGCAAATGCCCGTACGGAGAGGAGTGCCCGACATGATCCGTCGCAAGTGTGCGGCCCTCGGCACAGCGCTGCTGACCGCCGGGGCTTTGGCGACGACGACGCACGATGCGGCCGCCGCTGAGGAGACATGCTCCTACACGTCCTCCACCGATCGTCCCGCGCTCACGTACGTGAACACCGGTCTGTCCGTAAAGCAGGCACAGTGTCTGAGCAATGTTTGGGGCGGCGTTCCGAAACTCGCGGTCGACGGGGTCTTCGGCTCAGCCACGTCGAAGAAGATCATCTGGATTCAGGGGTGCCACGGTCTGGACAGAACCGGGGTTGTCGAGGAGGACACCTGGCAGGTGCTTTACCACCCCGCGCTGGACTGCTACGACCCATATCCCCAGTGAGCTGCCCAGGCTTGGCCGGGACTGCCTTTCCGACCCACTCGCCGACCCGTTCGTGGCGGAAACGGTGATGCGTCGGGTAACCGGGCGTACGGCCAATTCCGCCGCCGGTGGCGGAGGGTGGGGCGGGCGCCGCCGCCCGAGGGGAAGGCGTGACGCCCCCCCCGCCCCCCCCC
>NZ_JBHVWS010000037.1:67981-76617 GCF_042882185.1 Streptomyces sp. NPDC058239 | reverse complement strand
GCGGGGGGGGGGGTGGTCCTGGGGGGCGGGGGGGCGGGCGGGGGGCGCCCCGCCCGGGCGGGGGGGGGGGGGGGGGGGGGGCCCCCCCCGCGCCCCGGCGCCGCGCCCCCCCCCCCCCCACTGCCGCCCCGTCTGCCGGGACGCCGGATCGGACAGCCTGTCGGGATCAGACCGCCGGGGCCGGGTAGGTCGGGTACTCCACCCCGGAGACGTGCTGGACGACGCGGATGACCTGGCAGGAGTAGCCGAACTCGTTGTCGTACCACAGGTAGAGGATCGCGTTGTCGCCGTCGACCTTGGTGGCGCCGGCATCGACGATCGAGGCGTGGCGCGAGCCGATGAAGTCGCTCGACACCGCGTCGGGGGCGGTGGTGAAGTCGATCTGCCGCTTGAGCGGCGAGGTCAGCGACACGTTGCGGAGGTAGTCGAGAACTTCCTCGCGGGTGGTCTCGCGCCCGAGCCGCAGGCTGAGGATCGCGATCGAGACGTCCGGCACCGGGACGCGGATCGAGCTGCCGGTGATCGGCGCCTTGAGGTCGGGCAGCGCCTTGGCGACGGCGGAGGCGGCACCGGTCTCGGTGATGACCATATTGAGCGGCGCCGAGCGGCCGCGGCGGTCGGAGCTGTGGTAATTATCCAGCAGGTTCTGGTCGTTGGTGAACGAGTGGACGGTCTCCACGTGGCCGCGCAGGACGCCGTACTCGTCCGCCATCGCCTTCAGCGGCGGGACGATCGCGTTGGTGGTGCAGGACGCACAGGACAGGATCTGCTCATCCGGCTTGATCGTGTTGTGGTTGACGCCGTGCACGATGTTGGGGACGTCGCCCTTGCCCGGCGCAGTCAGGACGACCTTGTCGATACCAGGACGAAGGTGCTTGGACAGGCCCTCACGGTCGCGCCACTTGCCGGTGTTGTCGATGAGGATGGCGCCCTTGATGCCGTACGCCGTGTAGTCGACCTCCGACGGGTCGTTGGCGTAGATCACCTTGATCTCGTTGCCGTTGGCGATGATCGTGCTGGTCGCCTCGTCGACGGTGATCGTGCCCTGGAACTGGCCGTGGATGGAGTCACGGCGCAGCAGTGAGGCACGCTTGACGATGTCCTGGTCGCCGCCCTGGCGGACGACGATGGCGCGCAGGCGCAGGCCGTTGCCCGAGCCGGCCTTCTCGATGAGCAGGCGGGCGACAAGGCGGCCGATGCGGCCGAACCCGTAGAGCACGACGTCACGCGGCTCGCGGCACTCGATCTTGTCGGCACCCGTGGCGCCGACGACGGCCCCGGCGGTGAACTCCGCCACCGAGAGACCGCGGCCGTCCGTCTTGTACGTCGCGGCGAGCATGCCGATGTCGATCTGGGAAGGGCCGAGATCGAGCGTGGCAAGAGCCTGCAGGAACGGCAGCGTCTCGGTGACCGAGAGTTCCTCACCGGCGATCTGCCGGGCGAATCGGTGGGTCTTGAGAATGCTGACCACCGACTTGTTCACCAAGGAGCGGCTGTGGAGCAGGACTGTGACGTCCCGCTCCCGGTGCAGCTTCCCGATGATGGGGATCATCGACTCCGCGATCTCCTCGCGGTTCTTCCAGTTGGTGAACGAGTCGTCATTGACAGTCACAGGTTTATCTTTCGAGCTAGGCGGCGCTCATATGCTAACCCCCCGCCACTTTGATCATTCAATCGGTGCCACCCGAGCGGGATGCGGCGATCGGATTCCCCGGTCCACTGCGCGGTGACAGCAGTCATCACCACAGCCTCCGCCGGCACGGCACCCGGACGCGGGGTGCGCCGGACCGGAACAGACTCCGGGCCTACGGAACAGTGAGCCGGGATCTCCGACAGGAGTCACCCGGCGAGATCGACGACGAGTCGACCGACCGGCCTGGCCGGCCGGCCACGGGAGACGAGCCGGCCAAGGTCGCGGGATCGGATGCTCCCGGAGGGGGCCGAGCATCGGCATGCGCCCCGCCGGCATGCCCGCGCACCCCCGGGCAGGACGCGGACCGCCCTCCCGCCTCGGCGTTCGGGGGGCCACTTCAGGGGTTGCCGAATTTAGCGAACATCACATATCGACAAAGCCCTCATATTGGACATTTCACCCCAGATATTCAAGATCCCGGATTCGAGGCCACGTATGGTCGCCGTGGCCTGTGAATTGGGATCCGATCCGGTATCGCTGAGCCCCGATTCCCATTCACCGATTCTCCGCGGCCCGAACAGACGCCAGGGCGGCCACCTGCTGCAGCCCACTTCGCTGAGCGGTTGTGAGCAGACGCAGCGGGAGCCCGGCTGTCAGCCGGACGCGCGAGGTTTGGCGAGATGACCTACGGCACACAGCGAGACAGGACACAGCCTTCATGCATGGATCACACATATTGACCTGCTCGCGGCGCGGTCTGGCCACTGCCCTGGCCGCAAGCTCCCTGCTCACCGTATTCGCCCTGGCGACCCCGGCGTCGGCCGGCACCGCCAGTGCCACGGCGGGTGGCTCGAAGGTCGTATGCACCTCGAAGAAGCCAGGACTGGCCTCCGAGCTGTCCCACGACATAGCCGGGGCTCTCGACGGGCGACAGGGCACATGGTCGCTGGCCCTCTACGACAGGGTCACCAAAACCACCTGCCGGCTCAAGGCCGACACGCATTTCGACTCCGCCAGCGTGGTGAAGGTCTCGGTGCTCGGAGCACTGCTGCGGCAGGCCGAGGAGGCACACCGGAAGCTGACTCCGCAGGAGGTGAAGCTGACCACTGCCATGATCACCAAGTCGGACAACGACTCGACCTCCGCCCTCTGGCACCAGATCGGTTCCGCCGGCTTCAAGAAGTTCCTGGCTCTGGCACAGATGCGGCACACCGTTCCCGCCGCAGGCCGAAGCTGGGGCCTCACCCAGGTCACCGCCGGCGACCAGCTCCGGCTCATGCAACTGCTGACAACGGAGAATGCGGTGCTCACCCCATCCTCGCGCAGCTACGCTCTCGGGCTGATGAATCACGTCACCCCCGGCCAGAGGTGGGGGGTGCCCGCCGGATCACCCGCTACGGCATCCGTCCACGTCAAGGATGGCTGGCTGCCGCGCGCCACCGGCGGATGGCGGGTGAACAGCGTGGGCGCCTTCACCGGCGGTGGTCATGACTACGGCATGGCTGTGCTCTCGACCGGCAATCACACGATGGACTACGGCGTCGGCACAGTCGAAGGAGCGGCCCGCATCATCCATCGTGACCTGACGGATGCCGCTTGACGGCAAGCCGTTGAGCGGCGGTCGCTTGCTCCGACTGATTCCATCAACGATGCCTGCGCCGAATCTGTTCGGCTCTCATGGTGTGGGCCGGCTGAAGGCCGGATCCCACGTAAGCCGAGCGAGGTGGGCATCCAAAAGCTGGACCCGCCCGGGCAGGGCTTCCCGGAGGTCCCACCAACGAATGTCCACGATCTCCTCGTTCTGCTGGAAATCGAGAACACCGGCGCTGCAGCCGGCGAACAGCGCGCCGTATTCGGCACGCCGGCCAGGCGCCAGCGTGAAGCCGGCGTAGCCGGCGAACCGCAGCTTTCCGTCCGGCACCTGTCCGGTTTCCTCCAGCAGCTCGCGTACGGCCGCCTGGCGCGGAGACTCACCTTGCTCGATCCGCCCTCCGGGCAGCTCCCACGACTGCCTGAACCGGTCGAAGACCATCAGAACGCGGCGCCTGTGCCACAGGGCCACCAGTGCGAAGGGCAGTGGTGCGTCACCCGGCGGCGCCCCTTCCCTCCCACTGACGAAGGAGGTCAGGGCATTGCCCAGATCATCGACGGCAAGCGGTGGGGCTACGGAATCAGTCACCCCCGCTCGATGCCCGCCCCCGGCCCGGTGCAAGCCGGACTCGACCCGTCCTGCGCCGATCCGGATGTTCCGGAACCGACGACGAGGTTCCGGAACACTCGGCTGACGGGGCCCGTCAGCCGAGTCGGGGTCGTGATCCCCGCCCGGTTCCGTGCGCGTCCAGCGGAGCGGCGAGCGCTCGACCATGTCAGCAGTCCGGCTCGTGAGGGTTCTCCGGCCGGCTGATCAGTCGCTCGGCGTCTGCTTCGAATACTTGGCCCGGTGGACGCCCCCGCCCGCACACACGACTACATCCGCGGCCGGGCCCACCAGCGCGCCCTGCCGCGACCCCCGGCGGCGGACTCCGGTCCGGATCGAACAAGGTCTCAATCCCGACGGTGGCGCGCGGCTCGTCGACCGCGGAACCCCGCCGGGCGCTGCTCCGGAGTCATCGGTGTTCAGCCGCCGTGCTCGACGAGGCCTGCGACCACGACGGTCTCCGCCACGGTGCCGGGGATGTCCTCCGGTGCCACGCGCAGGATGTCGCGGGAGAGGACCACGAAGTCGGCGGCCTTGCCGACCGTCAGCGAACCGCGTTCGTGTTCAAGGAAGTTGGCGTATGCCGAGCCCATCGTGTATCCGTGGACCGCGGCCTCCACGCTGATCGTCTCCTGCGACATCCAGGGCTCACCGCCGCCCAGGGGGCGCCGGGTGGCGGCGGTGTAGATGCCGATCATCGGGTCCATCTCGGCCACGTTCCAGTCGCTGGAGAGCGCAAGCAATGCCCCGGCCGTGTGCAGGCTGCGCAGGGGCCATGCCTTGTGCCAGCGGCCTGCACCGATGTTCTCTGCCCAGTCCTTGCCGGGGCCCGCGACCTCCGGGGCGCTGTGACGGGGCTGCATGCACGCAACCACGCCCAGTGCGGCGAAGCGAGGTGTGTCGTCGGGGTCGAGGCACTCGACGTGAACGACCTGGTGGCGGGCGTCCCGCGGTCCGTTGACCGCGCGGGCGTGCTCGACGGCGTCGAGGACGGTACGGATCCCCCTGTCGCCGGTCGCGTGGACGAAGCACTGGAAGCCGCGGGCGTCCAGCTTCGTCAGCAGGCTCGCAAACTCCTCGGGCGGGTAGAAGGTGTCGCCGCGGTGGTGACGGCAGCCCGCGTAGGGTTCGAGGAGAGCCGCGGTACGCGGCTCGACGACGTCGTCGATGTAGAGCTTGAGCGGTCCGACCCGTATCCGGTCGTCGGCGTACCGGCGGGCGGCGGCGGCGAAATCGTCCAGGTCGCAGTCCGTGGTTCCGCGCGGGTGGAAGAGGGCCGCGACGATCCGGGACCTGAGTCGGCCTTCGGCGCGTGCGCGTGCGAAGAGGGCCAGGTCGTCCAGCGAGTTCTGGGGCTCGACCACTGTGGTGATGCCGAAGCCGATGGCATCGTCCAGGGACTTGGTGAGGCGTCCGTACTGCCGGTCGGGCGAGGCCCACGGCAGACCCAGCGTCTGCAGAGCCCGGTGGCCGTCACGGGAGAGGCCCTTGACTGCGAAGTCCGTGATGAAGCCGGTGGGTTCGCCTGTGATCGGGTCGGTGGCTGCTTCACCGAAGGGCAGATTGGTGTGGTCGCGGTCGATGCCGAGTCGGCGCATGGCTGCGGTGTTCACCCAGGCGGTGTGCACGTCGTAGCTCAACACGAAGGCGGGCACGTCCCCCGTGACGGGGTCGAGGTCGCCGGCGGCCGGCATCCGGCCCCCCGGGATGGCCGAGTAGTCGAAGGCTTCCGCCTCGATCCACTCGGCGTCGGGGTGGGAAGTGCGCCAGGCACGGATGCGGGCGTGGACCTCGTCGAGTGTACGGGCGCCGGACAGCTGGACGCAGGCGTCGTCCGAGCCGAGCCGGACATGGTTGTGGGCATCGACAAACCCGGGAAGGACCAGCTTCCCGCCGGCATCGATCACTCGCGTGTCCGGCCCCGTCCACTCCTGTGCGTCCTTGTCGGAACCGAGCCAGGCGATACGGCCGTCGACAACTGCCATGGCCTGCGCCTCGGGAAGCGCCGGGTCGACGGTATGGATACGGGCGTTGCGCAGGACGAGGTGGGCGGGGCGAGCGGCGATGGCCATGTGAGGTAACTCCTGATGATGCGGGTATTTCGGCTGGGCGTTGCCGCGCGGGCCTGATGTGGGCGCCGCGTGGAAGCAGTTCAGGAAAGGTCGGTGTGCGGGGCGACGGTCCGCCTGGCGAGCATCCGGTAGACGAGCCCCGACACGAGTGAGCCGAGCAGGGTCAGGTCGGCGCCGCCCAGCGGCGCCACCAGCGGGCCGGTCCACAGCTCGGAGTCGCAGGTGAGCGCGGCGAAGGCCATGCCGACGAGGAGCGCGGCCACACCGGCAGGGTGGTAGCCGGACCGGTACCAGTAGGCACCGTCCGGACCCGCGTGCAGGGCCGTTGGGTCGTAGTGGCAGCGGCGCATCAGCATGTCGGTGAGAAACACGCCGCCCCAGGGCGCGAACACGATGATCAGCAGGGAGAGGAAAGACAGTAGCGAGCTGGTGAAATCGGTGAGGAAGAGCGCGCAGAGAGATCCCGCGGCGGTGACGGCCGCGCTGATGATGATGGCCTTGGAACGGCTCCAGGGAACGCCGAGCACCTGAAGGTTCAGGCTCGACGAGTAGAGCGTGACGATCGAGTTGGTGACCGAGCCACCGAGGACGAGAGCGAGGAAGAGCGGCTGGAACCATCCCGGCAGCAGCTGCTCCGTGCCCGCCACGGCGTCGGTCATGTCCGTCTGCGTGGCTGCGGCCACCCCCGCCACGCCCAGAGCGACCGACGACACGAAGCCGCCGAGGGCGCCGTACCAGGTGAGCGACCGCATCGAGGTCGCCCTCGGAAGGTAGCGCGTGTAGTCGGCGGGCATCGGAACGTACGAGAACGGACCGGCCAGCATCACGACGAATGCCAGGCTCCACCCGGACGCACCGGGCAGGGCGGCTGCTCTGCCCGTGTCGGCGCCCGGCAGCAGGAACACCAGGAGCACGGCGAAGCCGATGGCGAGAACGTACGCGATCCAGCGCTCGGCGAACTGGACGGTGGCATGGCCCCACAGGGCGACGACGAAGGTCAACGCGAGTGTGATCAGGAGCGCGAGAGCCCGCCCTGTGCGGCCGGACTCCCATCCCAGATCAGCGAAGAACGCCTCCAGGGCGAGCGTGCCGACGACCGTATTGAGGATCGTGTAGCCGATGCTGACCACCCAGTTGAGCATGCCGGCAGGCCAGTTGCCGCGCACACCGAAGGCGGCGCGGGAGATCACCAGAGTGGCGGTGCCGGTACGGACGCCGCTCAGTCCGGCGGCGCTGATGGCGAAGAACGACAGGCCGCCGAGGACCACGACACCGGTCGCCTGCCAGAAGGACAGGCCGAAGGCGACGGCCAGGGCGCCGTTGATGACATAGGTGAAGGTGAGGTTGGAGCCGAACCAGAGCCAGAACAGGTCCTTCGCGCTGCCATGGCGATCCTCGTCGGGAATCGGATCGATGCCGTGCGTCTCGACCTGGAAGACCTGGTCGGCGGCCGTCGTCCCGCCGGGCGCCCTCGCGGTCGTGTCCTGCTGCGTCATGCGACCCACCCCTCGTCCGTGCGTGTCCCGGGAGCCCCGGCACGATACTTTGAATGCCGTTCTAAAAGTTAGAACGGCATTCAAGGTGTGCCGCCGGTGCCCCGTCAAGACCTCTGCGGAAATCGGCCGCTAAGGTCATCACTGGGCACACGGAGGAGGAGGCGCGGCGTGGCAGCGACGGCGCGACGGCGTGACGGGCACCTGGCCCAGGAACGCATGCTGGAGGAGGCGATGGCGGCCATCGCCGAGGATGGCCTGGCCACGCTCACCATGTCGGCACTCGCCAAGCGCCTCGGCACCAGCGGCGGCCACATCCTCTACTACTTCGGCAGCAAGGACCGCCTGCTCCTTGAGGCGTTGCGGTGGAGCGAGAACGCGCTCACCGATGAGCGCCGGGCACTGCTGGCCAGCCGGGTCGGCACCGAGCGCAAGCTCCACCTCTTCCTGGAGCTGTACCTCCCCCACGGGCCGCGCGACCCGCGCTGGACCCTGTGGATCGAGCTATGGGCGCGCACGGCGTCGAATGAGCCGCTGCGCCAGGCCCAGGCCGAGATCGATCGCGGCTGGCAGGAGGACCTCGAATCACTCCTCGCCAAGGGCGTGCGGCAGGGCCGCTTCGCTGCGGACCTGGATGCGGCGGCGCGTGCTTCCGAACTCCTGGCCCTGCTCGACGGGTTGAGTACGCGCGTCGTCCTCGGCCAGCACGGGGCGGACCGAGACAGCGCGCTGCGCATGGCGCTGTCCGTAACCGCACGGCTGGTGGAGCGGGAGTGAGCCGAGTGCTCAAGAACCGGTCCGCAGGGCCCCGGCCGGGAGCACCGCCCACCGGGCGGGGCCTTGACGCAACGCGTCGGTCGCTTCCCGCACGGCCCGACCACCGGGCCCTGCCGCGGGCAACCCACCCCTGCCTCGACCAGCACGACAACACCCTGGCCCGGTCCTGGGCCGCCGTGCCGGGCGGCACGTCGCAGAAGGTCGAGTCGAGGCTGCGCCTTCAGGCCGAGTGCGGCGCCACGGACGGCGCGAAGCCGGTGATCCGCGCCGCGGGACAGCCGTCCGAACGGCGTCGGAGGATGCCCGGCTGAGCGGGATGCGGACAGGTCGTGCGGGCCGGAGGGGTGGGGGGGGGGACCCCCCCCGCCCCGCCCCCCCCCCCGCGCCCCGGGGGCGCAAAAAACACCCCCGCCAGGGGGACAAAAAAAAGCCCGGCCCCCCACCCGCAACCCCACCCGCAAACC
>NZ_JBHVWS010000037.1:0-67971 GCF_042882185.1 Streptomyces sp. NPDC058239 | reverse complement strand
CGTCGCCTGGGGGTGGGTGGGGGCCGGGGTGGGGGTTGGGCTTACGGGCGGGGGGGGGGGGGGGGGGGCGGCCCCCCGCGCTGCGGCCCCCCCCCCCCGCCCCGCGACCGTTGCGACCAATACCGACGCACGACTGGGACACATCAACAGGCCGGCCGCGCAACGGTCTCCGCAACCGTCAACGCCGGGCACAGGTCCCGGACACCATCGCGCGATCGTCAGACGCCCGCGGCTCGCGCTGCCTCGTACACCTCGGCCGCCACGTCGATCAGCTCCGCGGCGTCACGCGTCGAGCCCTGGAGATCCAGCAGGAACTCCGATACGCCCGTTTCGGCGTGCGCCACCAGGTCTTCGATGATCTGCGCCACGCTCCCGTGGAAGGGCTGTCGGCCCGCGCCCTCGAACGGCTTGGCGCTGTACCGCGCATTGACGCGGGCGCAGACGTCGACCGGACGCTCCCGACCGCGCTCGGCGGCCACGTCCTGTAGCCGCTGCCACTCCTCGGCCAGCCGAGCGGCGCCCATGGCCACGGGCAACCAGCCGTCCGCCCGGTCGACCAGACGGCGGGTGGCGCGCGGGCTGTTCGCGGGCAGGTAGACCGGAATGGGGCGCACCGGCTTGGGGCCGACCTCGGACGGGGCGATAGTGGTCAGCTCGCCCTCGTAGGAGACGGGGTCCGGGCCCCAGACCGCCGCGCACACGTCCAGCAGCTCGTCCAGGACCGCACCACGCTTCTCGAAAGGCGCGACGGAGGCGGCTGCGTATTCGTCCAGAGACCATCCCGTGCCGAGGCCCGCGATCACTCGCCCACCGCTCGCGACGTCCAGCGAAGCGAGCGAACGAGCCAGTTGGAACGGCACGTGCAAAGGCGCGACCAGGACGCTGGTGCCGAGCCGGGCCGTGCCGGTGGCCGCGGCAGCCAGCGCGAGCGTGACGAGTGGGTCGGCGACACTGCGGTACTGGTCGGGCCACGGCTGCCCCGGTACGCCGTACAGCCCCTGGGTGGCGGGCTCAGGAAAAAGGACACGCTCGAAGACCCAGAGACTCGCGTATCCGGTCTCCTCCGCCGCGCGTGCCACGGTGGCCACATCGCGGCGGAGGTCGTACTGCTTCATCTGCGGGAGACCGAGACCGAGTGAGATCGTCATGTATGCACTCCTTCATGATGACTGCTGGACAACTGACGTAGGACACCCATTTGTTCCTTGTCCGGTGTCCGTCGAAACGTTTGGCGCAAGGGATGGGGGGCGCCCTCGCTGCCAAGTCTCCACGAGGCACGCGAACCGTCCTGCGCAGGCAGAAGCAGAGGGCCCTGCCGTTCGGCCGGCCGCCCATGACGAGCTCTTGGGTGACGCATGCGCACGCGGGGACACGGGGTCCGGCTCGTGTCCCGGGCGCGCCGTCCGCCGCGCTGCTGTGGAGCGTGCCCTCGCGCCCACGCCTGCCGCGGGCTGCGGAAGGGCCTTGCCAGGAGCGACGTCGTCACCGTCGCACACGACGCAGATCGGCATCCCGGAGGCCTGGGTCACCACGGATGGATCCGTCGTCCGAACGGCCGAAGTGCTGATCCGCCACCGCAACACCGTCCTCAGCCGCCTTCGCAGGATCCACACCATCACCGGACACGACATCACGAACTGTGGCGACCATGTGGAACTCTCCGTCGCCCTGTGCCTGTTGAGACTGCTCGGTGCCAGCCTCATCAGGTGAAACAATGCTGACCGCCGTCCGGTTGTGCGACATGCACAGCCACGCCCGCTCGACGTAGGTCAACGTGATCACGGCCCACTTCTGTGCCCCGAGACTGGCTCCGGGACGCGGAACGGGTCCCACTTGTCTCCCCGTTCGGGCTTCTGGAAGGACCCCATATGGCAGAACAGAGCCGCTTGCCCCAGCACTCGCGATCAGCACCCGAAGGCCCCGGCCGCCGCAGAGTGCTCGCCTACATCCTTGCCGCCCCGACCCTTGCCGTCGGCGTACGCTTCGGCGTCGACGCGCTCGACGGGCAGGAGGCCGAGGCGGCCGTGCCGTCGCTGCCGCAGCCCGAGGACCTCTTCGACCTCGGTGATCTGCAGAACTTGGCGGCCGCGCCCACTTCGGGTCTGATCACGGTCCAGGTGCACACGGACGGCACCGCCTCGTTCGCGGTGCCGCGGGCCGAGGTGGGCCAGGGCATGACCACCGCGATCGCCATGATGATCGCCGAGGAGCTGTACCTTCCGCTGAACAGGGTTCGGGTCGCCCTCGCGGATGCCCGGCCCGAGTTGATGATGAACCAGCTCACCGGCGGCTCCAACTCGATGCGCAGCATGTACCTTCCGGTGCGCACCGCGGCGGCAGTCGCCCGGCAACGGCTGATATCGACCGCTGCTTCTCAATGGGGCGTCGAGTCGTCCGAACTCACCACTGAGGACGGCGTGATCCGATACGGGTCGACGCACAGCGCGACGTACGGATCGCTCGCCGAAGCCGCAGCCGCAGCCGGCACGAAGGTCCTGGCGGCCGCCGCACCTCTCAAGTCACCCGACGAGTTCACGGTTCTGGGCACGCCCCAGAACCGTATCGACGCACTCGCCATCGTCACCGGCCGCAAGAAGTTCGGCATGGACCACCAAGTCCCCGACGCCAAACCGACCATGGTGCGCCGACCGCCGACGATCAACGGGACGGTCGAGACCGTCCACAACGCCGATGTGGTCGCGCGGATGCCGGGCATCACCGATGTCGCGGCCGTCGAGCACGGCGTAGCCGTCCGCGGGGAGACGTTCGGCCAGTGCATCGACGCGCTGCGGGCCCTGGAGGTGACCTGGGGGCCGGGCACTGTGGACGGGGAGTCGGACGACACCGTACTGCGCAAGATCAAGGCGGCCGCCCTGCCCATGATCGTACCGCCCCTGCTCACCAAGAAGCTCGACGCCGAGTTCACCTTCGCGTTCGCCAGCAACAGCCCGCTGGAGCCCGACAACGCGATCGCCGACGTCCGCGCCGACCGCGCCGAGATCTGGGCGAGCCTGAAGGTGCCGATCGTGGCCCAGCGCGAGATCGCCACCCGTCTGGGACTGCCCCAGAAGGCGGTCACCGTCCATGTGGTGGAGGGCGGCGGCTCCTTCGGCCGGCATCTCTTCCACGACGTGGCCGCCGAGGCGGCGGAGATCTCGCAGAGGATGGGCAAGCCGGTCAAGCTGTCGTGGTCCCGTACCGACAACTTCCGTCAGGGCCGTACGCATCCGATGTGCGTCTCACGTGTACGCGCGACATACGCGCTCGGCAACGTCCTCAGTTACGAGCAGCGGCACACCAGTTCGCAGACCGACTTCGGCCACGGTCTCGGCGAGATGATCACGTCGACGGCGGCGAAGTTGCCCGTCGCCGGCAACCTGACGTTCGCCGAGACGATCTTCGAGCTGACTCAGTCCTCGCCGTACAACTTCGGTGTCACCACCCAGCTGCTCAACGAGGTGCCGCTGAAGTTCAACACGGGCAGCATGCGCAATATCTACTCCCCGAATGTGGCGTGCGCGCGGGAGCTGGTCGTCGATCGGCTCGCCGCGAAGATGGGGAAGGACCCCGTGGAGTTCCGCCGCGAATTCCTCAAGGACGAGCGGTTGCGCGCCGTCCTGGACAAGGCGGTCGAGGAGGGCGACTGGGGAAGGTCACTGCCCCCTGGGGTGGCCCAGGGCATTGGCCTGCACTCGGAGTACCGGGGCGCGGTCGCCACGCTCGTCGAGATCGACTGTCGGCCGGAGACCGTCAACCGGAAGATCCGGGACGCGGTGACGGGACCGCGCGTCACAAAGGCCCTGATGGTCGTCGACGCGGGATTCGCCATCAACCCCCGCGGCCTGGACGCCCAGATGATGGGCGGTCTCAACGACGCCCTCGCCATGGCCCTCACCTCCAGCCTGCACATCAAGGACGGCATCCCGCTGGAGGGCAGTTGGGACAACTACTTCTACACGCGGCAGTGGAACACCCCGCCCGAACTACGGGTTGTCGTCATGCCGAGCACCAGTGACAAGCCCTCCGGAGCAGGCGAGTTGGGGGTGGCGCCCGCGTTCGCCGCCATCGCCTGTGCGTACGCCCGCGCGACGGGCACGATGCCGACGAGCTTCCCGATCAACCATGGCACCCTCGGCTTCGAGCCGTTGCCCCTCGAACCGTCCACACCCCAGTCCCCCACCGACGGTCTTGACCGCGCCTACTGAGGAGCCCTGAGTCCAGCCATGGCAAGCCACACTTTCAAGCTCAACGGCGAGCAGATCACCGTCGAGGCCGAGGACGACGTACGACTGTTGTGGGTGCTGCGCGACCTGCTCGGCGTCACGGGACCCAAGTACGGATGCGGTCTCGGCGTGTGCCAGGCCTGCACGTCGCACATCAACGGCAAGGCCTTCAACCCGTGTTCGGTCCCCGTGTCGAAGATCACGCCGGACGACGAGATCACCACGATCGAGGGGCTGCCCGCCACTGTCGGCAAGGATCTGCACCCGATGCAGGAGGCCTGGCTGGACCTGGACGTCGCACAGTGCGGCTACTGCCAACCGGGCCAGATCATGGCCGCCGTCGCCAAGGTCCGGCAGGCCGCCGCCGATGGCCGCGAGATCGAGGACCGCGACCTCGACGAGATCCGCAACATCTGCCGCTGCGGCACGTACACCCGCATCCGGGAGGCCATCAAGGCGGGCGCGAAGAACATGTGACCCGGGCCGTCAGCCGCTGTACACCCACTGCTGAGGAGGAAACCTGCGCGACCCGGCGGCAGAGCTGCTGTGCCGCCGGCTGGAGGTCGTGTCGACGGGAACACCCCGTCCGCCCGGTCTCGAACCTTGGACGGCACCACCCCGACAGCTGATCCTCCGCGCGCGGGACCATGCCACCTCGCTCTTTGGCGGCGACCGATTCCTGGGGTTCCGCGTCACCGTGCGCGATGCCCGCACCTCCTTCACCTACGCCTGTACGCGAACCTGCTCGCCTGCCCGCACCACCCGATCGGCCTCGCCCCGGGCACCGTCAGCCCGGAGGACACCGCGTTCTCCATCACAGCCGAAATCGTCTCCGTACGACGCGGCGGTACGGGCCGATCGCTGACCCGGACGGTCACGCCCGCCCACAAGGCGGCGCCCGTCCGGAGAGGGCGGGCGCATTCAGCATCGATCACGACCGCCTCGTCCATATCCACGCGCCCGTGCGGGCCGGTCACCCTCATTCGGCGGGTGTTGCGCGCCCCGGCGCAGCTCCCTCCCGGATCAGGCACACGCCACTCGCGTGCAGTAGGGCGAGACCCGTGCGCAGCTCATCGCTGTCCCATTGGGTGGGGACATGGATGAGGAATGAACCGGGCAGCGAGCGCTCCGCAAGGCGGACGCCGGGCGTCCGGCAGCGAGCGATCCATGGCGCCGTCGAGAGGGGCTGCCGCGCCGATGCGATCGAGTTTCGAGTGGCAGCCCGACGATGGACTGCTAAGAATAAGGCGACGGTTTGGGAATCGGACAACGGATCCCGACCTCGTGACTTCCGGACTACTCGCTCCGGCCATCGAAAAAGCGCGAGTACGGGGCGCCGACCGTAATGGCCGACGGCACTCGAATGTTCGCCTCAAGGAGCCCGCATGGAGGAGAAATCCGTCGAGGTCTTGATGTCCGGGCCGGATGAATCTGCGATCAGCATGCGCAGGGACACCGGCCCGAAGAACGGCATCGAGACAGACCTCGCCGAGGTGCTGGCTGACGTCATGTGCGTCGAACGGGTGTCGGTCGACAGCAACTTCTTCGATGACCTCGGCGCCAACTCGTTGGTAATGGCCCATTTCTGCGCACGGGTCAGGAAGCGGGCGGACCTCCCATCGGCGTCGATGAAGGATATCTACCGGCACCCGACGATCCGAAGCCTGGCGACGGGACTCACGGACGCCGCGCCCATCACTGCCGAGTCGTCGGCCCCGGTGCCGGCCGAGGTGGTGACCCCGGCCGGCACGGTGCAGTACGTCCTCTGCGGAACACTGCAGTTCCTGCTTTTCCTGGGATATTCCTTCCTCGCCGGACTCATTGCCGACCGAGGCTATACATGGGTCTCCGCCGGCTCGGATGCGGTCGGCATCTACCTGCGATCGTTCGTCTTCGGTGGCGTCGGCTTCGTCGGTCTGTGTACCTTCCCGATCGTGGCCAAATGGCTCCTCGTCGGCCGGTGGAAACCGCGCGAGTTCCCGATCTGGGGTCTGACGTATCTGCGCTTCTGGACCGTCAAAGTGCTGATCCATGCCAATCCGATGATTTTCTTCGTCGGCAATCCCCTGTACGTGCTGTACCTACGAGCCCTGGGTGCACGGATCGGCAAGGGAGTCACGATCCTCTCCCGCAACGTTCCGGTCTGCCCCGACCTGCTCACGATCGGTGCCGGCACGGTGATCCGCAAGGACTCGTTCTTCCTCTGCTACCGGGCGCACGCCGGCCGTATCCAGACCGGCCGGGTCACCCTTGGCCGGGACGTGTTCATCGGCGAGAAGACCGTGGTCGACATCGACACATCGATGGGCGACGGGGCGCAACTCGGCCACACGTCCACGCTGTACAGCGGCCAGGCGGTCCCGGCCGGGCAGCGCTGGCACGGATCCCCCGCACAGCTCACGGAGCATGACTACCTGAGGATCGGGCCGGCCAAGTGCGGCACGCTGCGCCGGGCCGGCTTCGGCCTCGTCACCGTGCTTCAGCTCTTCTTCCTCTACGTGCCGCTGGCTGTCGGGGGCGCGTTCATGCTGGTGACCCTGGTTCCGGCGCTGAACAGCCGGCTGGGCCCGGGCACGGTGGGGTTCACATCGCCGGATCTCTACATCGACGCCCTGATCCTTTCCTTCATTCTGTTCTTCGGCTTCGTCGTCGTGGGCCTGGCCGCACTTTTCACCGTTCCGCGCCTGCTGAACCTGTTCGTCGAGCCGGACAAGGTCTATCCGCTGTACGGGTTTCACTACTCGGCGCACCGCGCGATCGGGCGCATGACCAACATCAAGTTCTTCAAATGGCTGTTCGGTGACAGCTCCTACATCGTCCACTATTTGCGCGGCCTCGGATACGACTTGTCCCGGGTCGAGCAGACAGGGTCGAACTTCGGCACGGAAGTGCAACACGAGACCCCGTATCTGTGCTCCGTCGGCAGCGGAACGATGGTCGCTGACGGGCTCTCCATCGTCAATGCCGACTTCTCGAGCACGTCCTTCCGGGTGTCCCGGGCCTCGATCGGGCCACACAACTTCATCGGGAACAACATCGCCTTTCCCTCAGGGGCCAGGACGGGCGAGAACTGCCTTCTCGCGACGAAGGTGATGATTCCGCTCGACGGCGAGGTACGCGAAGGGGTGGGCCTGCTCGGCTCGCCGTGCTTCGAGATTCCCCGATCGGTCGAGCGCGACTCCCGGTTCGACCATCTCCGGACCGGCGACGAGTTGCGCCGCAACCTCGACGCGAAGAATCGCTACAACATCCGCTCGATGGTCTTCTTCCTGCTCGTGCGGTGGCTGCACTTCTTCGTGCTCACGGTGCTCGGCCTGGCGAACGTCGATCTTTACGATTCCTACGGGCATCTAATGATCGTCGTGTTCCTGGTGTTCAGCCTTGGATTCACCGCCGTCTACTTCGTACTGGTGGAGCGCGGCATCGCGGCATTCCGCGCGCTGCAACCGCAGTTGTGTTCCATCTACGACCCGTACTTCTGGTGGCACGAGCGCCTCTGGAAGGTGCCTGACACGTACCTCAACGTCTTCAACGGCACCCCTTTCAAGAACGTGATCTGGCGGATGCTGGGCGTCCGTATCGGCAGCAGGGTCTTCGATGACGGCTGCTATCTGACGGAGCGGACGCTCACCACCATCGGGAACGACTGCACGCTCAACGCGGGAAGCAAGATCCAGTGCCACTCGCAGGAGGACGGCACCTTCAAGTCCGATCGCAGCACCATCGAAGCCGGCTGCACCCTCGGTGTGGGATCCCACGTCCATTACGGCGTGACGATGGGCAACAGCGCAGTGCTCGCCCCCGACTCCTTTCTCATGAAGGGCGAGGAAGTCCCACAGCGCGCACGCTGGGGAGGAAACCCCGCCACGGAAATGCGAGATGCCCCATATCAGCCCGAAGCATTGACGCGGGGCTAGCAGCGCCGCCCTTGTCGGCGCTGGACAGCACGGTGGCGACGGTGATTGGAGAGGGACGACCAAATGGAAACGCAAGTGCAGGCAGACCGGGAGTTCTGGCGCGCTGTGCTCGTCGCCGGTGGATTCACCGCAATCCCGCGGTGGACGCTCGATCCGGTGAAGGGCGTCGGCGAACACGAGGCGACGGTCCCGGACGACGTCGTGGCGGCGTTGGGCCGGTTGGCCAAGGACCTGGCGGTGCCGCTCGACTCGGTGCTGCTCGCCGCGCACGCCAAGGTGCTCGCCGCGCTGTCCGGCGAGCACGAGGTCGCGACCGGCTACGTCACCGTGGAGGGCGGCCCGCTGCTGCCCTGCCGGCTGACGACCGAACCCGACTCGTGGCGGACGTTGTTGCTGTACACCCATCGGGTCGCGTCAGATCTGCTGGTGCACAAGGGCTTTCCGGTCGATGAGCTCAGGCGCGAGCTGGGCCTGGCCGAACCGTCGATCGAGACCGTGTTCGATCCGCACGGCTCGGTCGGCGAACTCGCCGGTAACACCGTGCTGTGGGTGGGATTCTCGCAACGCGAAGGCCGCCTCCTGCTGCGGCTGCGGTACCGGACCGACGCGCTCGACGCGGACTGCGCCGTCAGGATCGCCGGTTACCACCTCACCGCGCTCGCGCTGATCGCCGCCGATCCCGACGCCGAGCACGGGCGACAGAGCCTGCTGTCCGCCGAGGAACTCAGCTTCCAGCTCGAAGGGCTCGCCGGTCCGCGCCGGGAGCTGCCGGACCGCCGGTTCCACGAGCTGTTCGAGCAGCGGGTGGCGGCACACCCGGACGCCGTCGCGGCGGTGCATGGGGAACGCCGGCTGACTTATCGGGAACTCAACTCGCGTGCCAACAGGTTGGGACGAGCCCTGCTGGCGCGGGGGCTGCGCCCCGAGGGTGTGGTCGCGGTGGTGACGGAGCGCAACCTGGACTGGATGGCCGCCGTCCTCGCGGTCTTCAAGGCCGGTGGCGTGTACCTGCCCATCGAGCCGAACTTCCCGGCCGATCGCCTCGCGACCATGCTCTCCCGTGCCGCATGCGGGCTCGTGCTGACCGAACCCGGCAGCACCTCCACGCTCGACCAGGCCCTCGACTCGCTGTCCGGGGTCCAGAAACTATTCGTCGGCGCAGCCTACGAGGAGGACCATGCCGACGATGATCTGGGCCTCCGCGTCGCACCGGACCAGCTCGCCTACATCTATTTCACCTCCGGCTCCACAGGTGAGCCCAAGGGCGCGATGTGCGAGCACGCGGGCATGCTCAACCACCTCTACGCCAAGATCGATGACCTGGAGATCGGCGAGGGACAGGTGGTCGCCCAGACCGCACCCCAGTGCTTCGACATCTCGCTGTGGCAACTGGTGTCCGGGCTCCTCGTCGGAGGGCGGACCCTGCTGGTGGAGCAGGAGGTGATCCTGGACGTCCAGCGGTTCGTCGACAAGATCATTGACGGCCGGGTCGCCGTCCTCCAGGTCGTACCCTCCTACCTGGACGTCGTCGTGTCCTGTCTGCAGCAGCACCCCCGCGAGCTGCCGGATCTGCGGTGCGTGTCGGTCACTGGTGAGGCGCTGAAGAAGGAGCTCACGCAACGCTGGTTCGCCGCCCAGCCCGGGATCAAGCTGATCAACGCCTACGGGCTGACGGAGACCTCGGACGACACGAACCACGAGGTCATGGACCGTGTGCCCGACGGAGACCGGGTCCTGCTGGGTCCTGCGGTCAACAATGTGCACGTCTACGTCGTCGACGAGCATCTGGCCCCGGTGCCGCTCGGCGCCCCCGGTCTGATCGTCTTCTCCGGCGTCTGCGTCGGCCGGGGATACGTCAACGATCCCGAGCGCACCCGGCAGGCCTACCTGGCCGATCCGCACCGTGAGGGCGCCCGGCTCTACCGGGGCGGCGACTACGGCCGCTGGCAGCCCGAGGGCAAGCTGGAGTTCCTCGGACGCCGGGATACCCAGGTGAAGATCCGTGGCTTCCGGATCGAGATCGGCGAGATCGAGAACACCCTGTTGCGGGTGCCCGGTGTTCGCGACGGTGCAGTGGTGGTCACCGAGCGGGCCGACCAGAGCAAGCACCTGGTGGCGTTCTACTCCGGTCAGCAGCCACTCGAGGCCGACGTCCTGCTGGACCGGCTCGGTGAGTCGCTGCCCGAGTACATGGTCCCGTCGGCCGTCCACTGGCGGGAGAGTCTCCCGCTGACTGCCAACAGCAAGATCGACAGGAAGACTTTGCGGGCGCTCGCCGAAGAACTCGGCGTCGTCCAGGACGACTACCGCGCCCCGAGTACGCCGACCGAACAGCGACTGGCGGCCGCATGGGCGAAGGTGCTCGGCATCCCGCAGAGCCGGATCGGACGGCGGGACCACTTCTTCGACCGGGGCGGCACGTCGCTGTCGGCAGTGAAGCTGGCGATCACCCTGGACCGTGCGGTGTCCCTCAAGGACGTCACCCGTTACCCGATCCTTGCCGATCTGGCCGGGCTGGTCGACAGCAGGTCCGAGCGGCGCTCCGAGCCGGTCGACGGCAGGTCCGAGCGGCGCTCCGAACTGCTTCAGCCACTGTCGGAATCGGACGGTGCGCAGGCCGCTGCCCTGGTGTGCTTCCCCTACGCCGGCGGCAACGCGGTGAACTTCCGGCCGATGGCCGGGGCACTGGCGGGCGGCGGGCCTGCGGTCTACGCCGTCGAGCTGCCCGGTCACGACGTGGCCGCCGGGAGCGAGCCGATCACGCCGATGACACAGGTGGTCGAGCAGGTCGTCGTCGAGATCATCCGGCGCGGCCTGACCAGAGTCCTGCTGTGGGGCCATTCCTCGGGCACCGCGTTGGCCGTGGAGACGGCCAGAAAGCTGCAGGAGCGCGGGGTGGACGTCCAACGGGTGTTCCTCGGCGCGCAACTGCTCGGTGACGCCGCCCACCGGCGCGCCACCATCACCGAGCTGACCGGGCTGAGCAACGCCGAGATCGCCGCGGAGTTGAGCGCGGACGGCGGGTACCCCGAGCTCGTTGAGCTGGATGCACAGCACGCCGAGCACGTCGGTGCCGCCTACCGGCACGACTGTGTGTCCGCACACCGCTATTTCGCCGACGCCCTGGACAGCCCGCCTGCGCTGAAGCTGTCCGCGCCGGTCACCGTGGTCGTTGCCGCCGACGACCCGAGCACGGCGGAGTACCCGCGCCGGTACCGGGACTGGCAGCTCCTGGCCGACCAGGTCGACCTGCACGAGCTCGCCGACGGCGGCCACCACTTCCTGCGTACCCGTCCGACCGAGGCGGCACAGGCCGTGCTGCGCGCCGCCGACTTGTTCGCTTCTTTCTGAGTGGCAACTGAAAGGAAAATCGAGATGTCGTTCATGCCCACGGCGTCGCTGGAAGGCGTGGAACTGGAACCCGGCAAACCTCCGCTGCTGCGGACCGGGGCCACCGGCGGCGCGCTGAGCTGGGCGGCCGAGCACCGGGACGCACTGCGCGCTGTCGTCGCCGAGCACGGTTCGGTCCTGGTCCGCGGCCTCGGGCTGCGCGATCCGGCCGAGACCGGCGCCGTCTTCTCGAAGCTGGCCACCGGTCTGATGACCGAGAAGGAGGTCTTCGCGCCGCGACAGACCTACTCCGACGGCGTGTACTCCTCATCGAAGTGGCCGCCGAACCAGCCGATGTGCATGCACCACGAACTGAGTTACACGCTTGAGTTCCCCAGCCTGATGATGTTCGCCTGCCTCAGCGCGCCCACCGACGGCGGGGCGACCGCGGTGGCCGACTCACCGACCGTGCTCGACGCGCTGCCCGCCGAGTTGACTGAGCGGTTCGTACGGGAGGGCTGGCTGCTCAACCGCAGCTACAATGAAGAGATCGGGGCGTCCATCGCCGAGGCGTTCGGCACCGAGGACCGTGGTGCCGTCGAGGGATACTGCCGCGCCAACGCCATCACGTTCGAGTGGCAGCCCGACGGTGGACTACGCACCAGACAGCGCCGCAGCGCCGTGGTGCGTCACCCGGTCACCGGCCAGAGCTGCTGGTTCAACCAGATTGCGTTCCTCAACGAGTGGACGATGGACCCCGAGGTGCGCGAGTACCTGGTGGACGTCTACGGCGTCGGCGGGCTGCCGTTCAATACCAGCTTCGGCAACGGCGACCCGATCGGTGAGGATGTCGTGCAGCTGCTCAACAGCGTCTACGAGGCCAACACCGCACGCGAGCCGTGGCAGGCAGGCGACCTGATGCTCGTCGACAACATCCGCACCGCGCACAGCAGGGAGCCCTTCGAGGGACCGCGCGAAGTGCTCGTCGCCCTGGCCGACCCGGTGCATCTGGCCGATTGCTCGCCAACCATCGAGGTGACCGCAGGATGACCACCATCAGTTCCACCGCAACACAGTCCGCGATGACCGCGCCGATCACCGTGCCACCGTTCGCGGTGATCTCCGGTGCCCAGGTCCAGCGCGCGCTGCACGGATGCGAGAAACAGATCGTGGAGTTGGTCGAGGCCACCTACCGGGTGCATGGCGCCGGTGATTCGGTGAACCCGCCGTCGTACTTCCTGCGTTTCCCCGACCGCCCGTCCTCCCGCATCATCGCGCTGCCCGCCTCGATCGGCGGGGAGGTGCGGGTGGACGGCCTCAAGTGGATCTCCAGTTTCCCGGAGAACGTGACGACCGGCATCCCGAGGGCCTCGGCCGTGCTGATCCTCAACGACCACGACACCGGATACCCGTTCGCCTGTCTGGAAAGCTCGATCATCAGCGCCACCAGGACTGCCGCGTCGGCGGCGTCGGCGGCCGACTGGCTCAGCCGCGACCGGCCGCGACCGACGCGTGTCGGGTTCTTCGGGGTGGGCTTGATCGCCCGCTACATCCACACCTTCCTGGCCGGCACCGGCTGGTCGTTCGACGAGATCGGCGTGCACGACGTGTCCGCCGACAGCGCGGCAGGCTTCCGGTGTTACCTGGAGCAGTCGGGCACCGCCGGCCGGATCACCGTGCACGACAGCGCCGAGCAGCTGATCCGCAACAGCGACCTGGTGGTCTTCGCCACCGTGGCCGGTCAGCCGCATGTCAGCGACCTGTCGTGGTTCGCACACAATCCGCTGGTGCTGCACGTGTCGCTGCGCGACCTCGCACCGGAGATCCTGCTCGCCTCGACCAACGTCGTCGATGACATCGAGCACTGCCTGAAGGCCGACACCTCGCCGCATCTGGCCGAGCAGCTCACGGGCAACCGGGACTTCCTGCACGGCACGCTGGACGACGTGATGGCCGGGCGGGTGACGGTGCCGGCGGACCGGCCGGTGGTGTTCTCGCCCTTCGGCCTCGGGGTGCTCGATCTAGCGGTGGGCAAGTACGTCTATGCCGAAGTGGTCCGCCGCGGAGAGTTGCACGTCGTCGACGACTTCTTCCACGAACTGAGCCGGTACGGATGAGCCGGCCGAAAGTTCAGGAGGCCACCCACGGCTGATCCCAGGAGATCACCACTCAAGTCTCAGCAGGCCCTGACGCACGAGACAGCGGCCGCTGATGCAGGGCCCCGTCCGGCCCGGTCGGGCACAGGCTCCCGCCCGCAGAGCGAGAAGCCCGCCCGGCGGTCGGATGGACGTTCCGAAAGCGCTCTGCTCCAGGTAGAGGAGACCATCGTGCCCGTCGTATCCGTTCCTTACGCCTTCAACGAAGAGGATCTCTATGTCGACCTTCGGTCGATCATCGGGCATTCGCTCTTCCTGAAGTGTGAGGGCTTCAACTTCGCCGGCTCGATCAAGTTGAAGGCCGCGACCGAGATGGTGGAGGCCGCTGAGCGGGATGGAGTCCTGAAGCCGGATTCGATCCTGGTCGAGTCCTCGTCCGGGAACCTCGGCGTGGCGCTGAGCATGATCGCGGCGAGCAAGGGCTACCGGTTCCTGTGTGTGACGGACTCCCGCGGCAACCTGTCGACCAGGTTGATGATGGAGGCGTTGGGCAGCCAGGTGCACGTGATCGCCGATCAGGAGGCCAACGGCGGCTTTCTCGGCGCGCGGATCGAGTACATCCGCGCGCTGTGCGCCTCGGACGACCGGTACGTGTGGCTCAGCCAGTACACCAATCCGAGCAACTGGAAGGCGCACTACCGCAAGACGGCGCCGGAGATCGCCCGTCAGTTCCCGCAGCTGGACGTGCTGTTCGTCGGGGCCGGCACCACCGGGACCCTGATGGGCTGCGCGCGCTACTTCCGGGAATGGCACCGGCCGGTGCGGATCATCGCGGTGGACAGCGTCGGCTCGGTGTCCTTCGGCGGTCCGCCCGGTCGCCGGATGATTCCCGGCCTGGGGATGAGCATGCGCCCGCCGCTGCTCGACGAGTCCTATGTGGATGAGGTGATTTACATCGAGGAGGCGGACACCATCCGTACCTGCCACCGTCTGGCCAGGCGCGGATTCCTGTTCGGCGGCTCCACCGGCACGGTGGTCAGCGGAGCAACGGACTGGTTGGCCCGGCACGACGCGCGTGAGCTCACCGCAGTGGCCATCGGCCCGGACCTCGGCGAGCGCTACCTCGACACCATTTACCAGACCAACTGGCTGCAGGATCTCTACGGCGAGGACGTGCTCGACTCCGACGAGGTGGCCGCCGATTCCTGGGCAGCCTCCCCCGCGCCACCGCCACGGTGGATCCGGCGGCTGGATCCTGCAGACCGGCAACCGCAACCCACACCATCAGCTCCAGGATCGTAAGACCACGGTGTTCTGTCCACGGAGCCGGCAGCCCGGACAAGGCCCTCCTGGGTGCTGTACCCAGAGCAGGCGGCTGAAGTCCCGGGCAGACGAGCCCCCACCGGGCCGGTGGATGGACGGAACGGCCGCTCGGCATGCGACGTGCGAATGCCGGAGCACTCTGATCGTGAGGCTGCCTGTCCCACGACCGGCAGCCGGCCAGGAAGGGGTGACAGCGATGTTCGCGAGGCTGAGCACCTATGAGGGATCACCGGTTCCTGCACAGGGAGACCTGACCGCGAACTGGGAAGAGACTCTCGAACAGGTCCAGCAGGTCCCCGGCTTCCGGGGCGTGTACTACCTCGTCGACCGAGCCTCTGGGAAGGCCAAATCGCTGACCTTGTGGGATGACGAGCAGACCATGCAGGCCGGCGAGGAAAGGACAACCCGGCTTCGCGAAGAAATCGCAAAGAGGGAAGGCCAACGGGTTGTCTCGGTCGAGCGCTTCGAGGTGGGATTCAGTCACCTGGAGCCATAACAGTCATCGTTCCGCATGTTGACGGCGCCGTAGGGTCGGCGGGCCGAAGTCACACGGTCGACAGGCACCAAAAAGGTTTGTTGTACGAGCACCTGGATCCGTGCGCGATCGCGGCCGACCCGGGTTTCCCTGTCTTGCTGACGCTTCCAGGGAGCGGTGTTGAGCCATTCGTGTTGTGATCGATGGCGGAGGACACAAACGCTGTCGAGAACGGGAGGAAATCATGGCTGAGAAGCTGCGAGCGCGAGACATCATGTCCAGCGGCGTACAGTGCGTCGGTGCGCATCAGTCGCTGTTCGACGTGGCGAAGATGATGCGCGACCTGAACGTCGGTTGCCTGCCCATCTGCGGCGACAACAACAAGCTCACAGGCTTGATCACCGACCGTGACATCATCGTCAAGTGCTGCGCCGAGGGCGTCGACCCGGCAACCGTGCAGGCCGGATCGCTCAACGCCAGGGTGCACTGGATCGATGCCGAAGCGGACGCCACCGACGTCCTGACGACCATGGAGGAACATCAGATCAAGCGGTTGCCGGTGATCGACGTCCAGGGCGGCCACCGTCTGGTCGGCATGATCACGGAGGCCAACCTTGCGAAGAATCTGAGCGACGAACAGATTGCCGAGTTCGCGAGCCGCGTATACGCGAGCGCTGGAATGTCCGATCAGTCCGCATGAGGCGTCTCCTCGAAACCCGGAAAACAGTCGCCGACCGGGTGTGCGATCCGCGCGGCACCCGGCCGCCGCGCCGATGAGCCGGTAGACGCCGCATGCGCAGAATGCATGGTCCGCGATGCATGCACGGACCATGCTCCTGGCGTCGATACGGCTCGTACGAGCCACCCGCTCGCGAGCTTCGGCTCTGCCGAGCAAGCACCGTGAGCTGCCTCGGAGCCTGGCCCGGCCATGTCGTGGCCGACACTGCCCGGCGGGGCGGGAGAGCCCGCTCGGCGGATACCGGCGGCGCAGGCGAACAGTGAGCTTTTCGGTCGCGCTTCGGGGCCGTCAATGTGCGCCTCCGATCCTGCACAGCTCGCCCCGGCCGGAAAGGCGAACGGGCCGCACGGCGACTGACCGCGCCTCCACCAATCAAAGATCATTCACGAGACGCCCCTGGGCCGTCATCTGCGCCCACCCAAAGTCAGTCCACTTATCTCAGATTGGACTTGGTTGGGCGCTAAATGGCATTGCTACGGTCCTCGCATGAGATTCCATGTTGTCAACGCGTTCACAGATCGTCCGTTCTCCGGGAACCCAGCAGGTGTGTGTCTCCTGCCCGCCGGGGAGTGGCCGCAGGACACCTGGATGCAGCAGGTCGCGGCCGAAATGAACTACTCGGAGACCGCATTCGCTCTCCCGCTGCCTGTTGGGTCCGAGGCCGACTGGGCGATCCGTTGGTTCGCACCGCTCGTCGAGACCAATCTGTGCGGCCATGCCACATTGGCTACGGCGCACATCCTGCGCGCGGAGCGGGGTCTCGTGGGCACCGTGCGGTTCAGCAGTCGGCAGAGCGGCGTCCTGGTCACACACGCCGACGCGGGAGGCAGCGTCACTCTGGACTTTCCGGCCGCGCCCGGCGCCGAAGTCCCCGTACCGGAAGGGCTGGCCGAGGCGCTGGCGGTCAGGACTGAAGCCACCTTCCATACCGGCGCGCTCGGCGATCTGCTGACAGTCCTGCCCGACGAAGCCACCGTTCGGGCCGTGACTCCCGACCTGGACGCGGTAGCCGCCCTGACGCGCCGCGAGGGCCTGCGCGGCGTCATCATCACCGCCCCGGCGGCTGAGACCGGTCTGAAGTACGACTTCGTGTCCCGCTTCTTCTCACCGGCCGAAGGCATTCTCGAGGACCCGGTCACGGGCAGCGCCCACACCGCGCTCGCCCCGTACTGGTCGACGCGACTTGGCCGCGACGAACTCACCGGCCTCCAGGCGTCCGCGCGCCCTGGCCTGGTCCACACTGCCGTGCACAGCAACCGTGTCCACCTCACAGGAAACGCCGTCACGGTCATGGACGGCACCCTGCACGCCTAGTCTTGCCGGTTCCGCCGCCCACCTGGGACTCCTGAGACCCTCTCAGCTGTGTCCCGCCGGGATGTCCCACTCGGCTGACCCCTCGGCGATCCCCGTCCGTCTGATCGCGGCCCAGCACACCGCAAATCGGCGGCATCCGGGACGAGTCGGCACCAGGCTCGGTGCGGGGCCGCACTGATGGGCCTTCTGCCGGCACGCGCTCCGCGGAACCGCACGGAACGGCAGGAGCCCGCCTCGAAATCTCGCAGCGGGGAGTTTCGTCATGGGTATTGCTTCACCGCGGTTTCGTTGCGGCTGCGTCCGCTCGCAGGCCATCACACACCACAACCGACAGCAGGCCCGGCATGACCACGGAACCCTCCCGGAGTTGCTCCGTCGTCGAGCAACTGACCAGCAGCGACTGCACACCTCCGGCCCACGACGTCACCTGGGACCGCCCCGCTCTGCTGGGCGCGCCTCAGCGGCACCGTCAGGACCCACGGAGCGTTCGAGGGAGTCGGTCAGCCACAGGTGGGACACGCCGAGTGTGGCCTGGTCGCCGCCGGCCTCGGCCACGAGCCGCCAGTAGCGGCGCATCCGGGGGTCGCGGTCGGCAGCCACGTGGGCCAGCAGTCGGCCTCTGAACTGCGGGGTGTCGCTGCCGCCGCGCACCGAGGCGTGTGCCGCGACGAACCGATCGAGTTCGGGGCCCACGCGGGGAGGCTCGCCCGCCTGCACCATGGGCTGGGCCAGCGCACACGCCTCGCTGATCCCGTTCATCAGCTCGGCCTCGTCAGCGATCAGTTCGGCGTTGGCCCGCGCCATGGCCAGCAGGCCGCGTGTCAGTGCCCGGTCGCCGGCCAGGGCGAACAGTTCAGCGAATGCGACCACCTGCGGCGGGGTCGGGTCGGTCGGCGGCTCGGGCACGGCCATGGTCACGAACGCGGTGAGCATTGCCTCAGACACCGGGGCGACCATCGTGCGTCTCCAGAAGTCGATCAGCGCATTGCGCGCGGCACCCCCGCTCTCCACGGCGGCCAGCAGCTCCAGCCTGGCCGCCCGCTCTGCCGGTCCGGCCTCCTCGACCGCGCGCAGCGAGGCCCGCCGCCAGGCCAGGTCCGCGAGTTGCACGTCGAGCGCGGCCCGCTCGGCCGCGACGACCTCGGCCACGGAGCGTTCGCCGGCGAGCACATGCCTGATGGAGGTCAGCCCGAGCCCGAGCCCGCGCAGCCGTCTGACCAGGCCGAGCCGCTCCACGGCCGCCCGGTCGAACCTGCGGTGCCCGCCCGTGCTGCGCACCGAGTCGATGATGCCTTCGTCGCAGTAGAAGCGAATGGTCCGCACCGGCACGCCAGTCAGCCGCGCCAGGTCGCCGATCCCGAGCGTCTCATCGAGCAAAGGCACTTGAACCTCCACTGGACTGGAGTTTCTACCGTACCGGCGTTACCCCGTGAGAGGAGCTTTCGTGATGACGTCGACGCTGGACACCGCACGGCTCGTGGAGGGCCTGCGGGAGCGGACCGGAGGGTTCGCCCGCGCGGTCGCCGGAAGGGACCCGGATACTCGGGTGCCCACCTGTCCGGATTGGCCGCTGCGTACCCTTGTCGGGCACGTCGGCCAGGAGCACCGGTGGGCGGCCGAACTCGTGTGCAAGGGAGAGCAGTTGCAGGTCCCTGACCCGCGGCAGGCCGATCCCGGCGCCCCTGACAAGTGGGCCGGGTGGCTGCGCGAGGGCGCGGAGGAGTTGATCCGCGCGATCCAGAGGACCGGCGCGGACACCGAGATGCACACGTTCTTCGGGCCGCGACCGGTGGTCTTCTGGCTGCGCAGGGTGCTGAGCGACACCTGTGTCCACCATTACGACGCGGCGTTTGCGACGGACACCGCGTTCGAGATCGCCGACGACCTCGCGGCGGGTGTGATCAGCGAGAACCTGGACCTGCTGTCCACGCCGGCCTTTGAGACGGCCAGGCCGGCGGTCGCCGGGCTGCGCGGCCGGGGCGAGCGGATCGGGTTCCGGCCGAGGTCGATGGAGGGCTGGGTGATCACCAGGACACCTGAGGTGCTTCGGTGGGAGCGCGGGCCGGTCGAGGCCGACGTGGTGGTGTCGGGGGCGGTGGCGGACCTCATGCTGGTGTTCTCCCACCGCGTCCCTCCGGAGGACGACCGGGTGACGGTGACGGGCGACCGCGCGTTGCTGGACCACTGGCTGGCCCACACGGCGCTCTAGCCTCAGGTGATCCGCAAGGCGCTTCCAGCGTCGCGTCGGTCCGCCTGGCGATCTGACCCCACCCGATCCGCTTTCAGCAGCGTCTGCCGGGGCAGGGTTGACGGCCCGTGCCAGTGCGCGTTCGTCGGCCTGTCCGGCTGCCTGGCAGCGCTGCGTGTGCCGGGAGCGTCGGGCGGGCAGGACGTCGCGCTCGTGAGCGCACGGCCAGCCTGGATCGCCGGGCCTCTGCCGCTGCCGTACTCCATGCACGGCGGCGGAATGATCACGGGCAATGCGTGGTCCGTACTTCCCCAGTTGCTTCGCGAATGGGCTCTCACGCCGACGCGGACGGGGGACTGTCCTCAAGCGACGCAACCCATGGCTGAGCGATCGACCGCTGATCGTGATGCGATGGAGAAATGAATGAATCACTAAAAAGCCACATAAATGGAACGTATGACGTGGTCGTGCTGGGCGCAGGCCCGGTCGGACAGAACGTCGCCGACCACGCCCGTGCCGCCGGCCTCACCGTCGCCGTCGTGGAGTGTGAGCTCGTCGGCGGTGAATGCTCCTACTGGGCGTGCGTCCCCAGCAAGGCGCTGCTGAGGCCGGTTGTCGCCGTCGCCGACACCCAGCGGGTGGACGGCGCCCGGCAGGCCGTCACCGGCCGGCTCGACACCGACCGGGTCTTCGCCCGCCGAAACCACTACGTCAGCGACTGGGACGACAGCGGACAGGCCAAGTGGGTCAGGTCCATCGGCGCCGACCTCTTCCGCGGCCAAGGCCGGATCGACGGCCCCCGCCGGGTCACGGTCACCCGGGACGACGGCGCAAGCCAGACGCTCACCGCCCGGCACGCCGTGGCCATCGCCACCGGCAGCCGCCCGATGCTGCCCGACATCCCGGGCATCGAAGATGTTCGCCCCTGGACGAACCGGCGCGGCACCGACTCCAGCACCGTCCCCGCCCGGCTCGCCATCGTCGGTGGCGGCGGGGTCGGCGTCGAGATGGCCACCCTCTGGCAGGGCGTCGGCTCCCAGGTCACCCTGCTCGCGCGCCGCCCCCTGCTGCCCCGGATGGAACCCTTCGCCGGCGAGCTCATCGCACGCGGCCTGACTCAGGCGGGCGTGGACGTGCGGATCGGAGTGGAGGTGACCGCCCTGCGTCGCCCCGACTCGGTCACCCTCACCCTCGACGACGGCAGCGAGCTGGAGGCCGACGAAGTCATGTTCGCCACCGGCCGCGCCCCACACACCGACGACATCGGCCTGGACACGGTCGGCCTCACCCCAGGCTCCTGGCTGGACGTGGACACAACCTGTCTGGTCCGCGGCGTCGAAGGCGACTGGCTGTACGCCCTTGGCGACGTCAACCACCGCGCTCTCCTCACCCACCAGGGCAAGTACCAGGCCCGGACAGCGGGCGACGCGATCGGCGCCCGCGCCGCCGGCCTCCCGCTGGACGACGCCCCCTGGGGCGACCACGCCACCACCGCCGACCAGCACGCCGTGCCGCAGGTCTTCTTCACCGACCCCGAGGCGGGCGCGGTGGGCCTGTCCGCCGAGGAAGCAGGCCGGGCCGGCCACCGCACCGAGGTCGTCGACCTCGACTTCAACACCGCCCAGGGCGCCGACCTCTACGCCGACGGCTACCAGGGCCACGCCCGGATGGTGGTCGATCTCGACCGGGAGGTCCTGCTCGGGGTGACCTTCGTCGGCTACGGAATCAGCGAACTGCTGCACTCCGCGACCATCGCCGTCGCCGGTGAGGTCCCGCTCAAACGACTGCGGCACGCGGTCGCCTGCTTCCCGACCGTCAGCGAGATCTGGCTCTTCCTCCTAGCCGCCTACCACCGGAAGTAGGCGGTGTCTCCGTGGACGGGCGTTGTCGGTCGGCACCCGTTCGATCCGAGGGATCCGGCACCGGGCCCCTGCTTCGACACACTCAACCCGCGAACCGGGCCATCCACGCCTCGACGTCGTCCGCAGACCGCGGCAGGCCCGCTGACAGGTTCTCGTGACCGTCGTCGGTGACGACCAGATCGTCCTCGATCCGGACGCCGATGCCGCGCCACTCCTCGGGCACCGTGAGGTCGTCCGGCTGGAAGTACAGGCCGGGCTCGACGGTGAGCACCATGCCCGGCTCCAGCACGCCGTCGACGTACTCCTCGTGCCGGGCCTGCGCGCAGTCATGGACGTCCAGACCGAGCATGTGACCGGTGCCCGCCATGGTGAAGCGGCGTTGGAGGCCGAGCTCGTACGCGCGGTCGGCCGGGCCTTCGATGAAGCCCCACTCGACCAGCCGGGCCGCCAGGTGGCGCTGGGACGCCTCGTGGAAGTCGCGGTACGCGGCGCCCGGCTTGACGGCGGCCATGCCGGCCTCCTGGGCCTCGTACACCGCGTCGTAGACCTTGCGCTGCAGGGGCGTGAAGGTCCCGCTGATCGGAAGCGTGCGCGTGACGTCGGCGGTGTAGAGGGTGTGCGTCTCCACGCCGGCGTCGAGCAGAAGCAGGTCCCCCGGGCGCACCGGCCCGTCGTTGTCCGTCCAGTGCATGATCGTGGCGTGCTCGCCCGCGGCGCAGATCGAGCCGTAGCCGACGGAGTTGCCCTCAAGGCGTGCCCGGCGGAAGAACGTGCCCTCGATCCACCGCTCGGACGACGCGATGGCCCGGGAGAGCTCACCGATCACATCGGTGAATCCGCGCACGGTGGAGTCCACGGCCTCGCGGAGCTCGGCGATCTCCCAGTCGTCCTTGACGACGCGGAGATCACTGAGCGCCTCTTCCAGTTCGGCGTCGCGCTCCTCTTCGGTGGTGACGGCGGCCTCGAGGGACAGGGCGAGACCGCGGACGATCCGGGTCGGCGCACCGGAGGCGGCGGCCAGGTCGCGGGCCGCCGTGCGGACGTCGCGGCAGGGCAGGCCGAGTACGAGCTCCGACTCGGCGAGGGAGCGGCGCCGGCCCATCCACAGCTCCGCCGTGGCGCCGACCCAGAACTCGTCGTTGTCCCTGCTGTCCCGCGGCAGCTGGTAGCAGTAGGCGTCATGGCCGCCGTCCGCACGGGGTTCGAGGACGAGCGCGCCGTCCCGGGCCTGGTCTCCGGCCATGTGCACGTAGCCGGAGTACGGGCGGAACGGGTAGGTGTCGTCGTTCGAACGGACCTTGAGACTCCCCGAGGGGATCACGAGGCGTTCGCCGGGGAAGCGCGCGGAGAGCGCGGCGCGGCGACGGGCCGCGTACGGAGCCTGCTCGCCGAGCCGCAGATCGTGCCGCTCGGTGTCCGCCCACCCCGTCCGCATCAGAGCGGACAGTTCCTCGGAGATCCCTGAGTAGAGACCGTTCTTCCGGCCTTTCGCCACGTCATACACCTTCTTCTGGGTGGGTTCCTCAGCGGCGAGGGGCAGAGAGCCCTATGGACAGGCCGAGCTCCCTCCCGGTGCGGCCCGGGCGCCCTCGCTGCCGCCGGTCGATGGCGGCTCCCGGACGGTATCCCGCGCCGCGCGCGGTTGGTGCCGAAGACTGCCACTGGCACAGATCGGCCATAGCCCCGACAGGAGCCGTCGATAATGCGGCATATGACGAACGCGAAACTCGGCGAGGCCCTTCGGCTTCTGGGAATCGATCACGCGGCGGGCCAGGTCTATCTGGCGCTGCTGGAACTGGCCCCCGCTCCGCTGAGTGCGATCGGAACCGCGGCCGGTCTGGGCGCTGCGGAACTCGCCACGGCATACGGCGCACTGGTCGACGCCGGTCTGGCCAGTGCCGCCGAGGAGGGCGGGGAGGTGGTGGCCCCGGTTCCGCCCGCCGCGGGCCTGGAGATCCTCGCCCGGCACCGGGCGGCCGAGGTCGAGGAGTCGCGCATCACCGTCGGGGGCGCGTTCGAGTCGTTCCGGCGACAGCGGCTCGCCGCGTACAACGACAATCTCGTCGAGGTCGTCACCGGCGACGCCATCGGCCCCAGGATTCGTCACGCTTGGGCGAGCGCCCGCGATCAGATCCGGCAGTTCGAGTCACCACCGTATTTCCCCTTGTCCGGGGCCACTGACGACGCGCTGGCCACGCTCGCCCGCGGTGTGACGCAGCGTGTCGTGTACTCGCGGGAGTCGCTGGAGCATCCGGGCCACCTGAAGGAGGTCATCGAACCGTGCATCAAGGCAGGCGAACAGGTCAGGGTACTGCCGTCGGTGCCGGTGAAACTCGTGATCATCGACGAGGCGTACGCGCTCGTGTCGTTGTCGATCAAAGAGGCCGACGTGCACAACACCATGCTGGTCGTGCAGCCGTGCGGCCTGCTCTCCGCGCTCGTGGCACTGTTCGAGCAGTCCTGGCAGAATGCCCTGCCGTTCCACGGCCGGACCACCCGCCCGGGTGGCCTGCTACCCGCCGACCGCCGCCTGTTGTGGCTCCTCGCCGGCGGCGCGAGCGACGACGTCATCGCCCGCGAGATGGGAATCAGCCGGCGCACGCTGTTCCGTCGCCTGCAGATCCTGATGGCCCAACTGGGCGCCGCGAACCGCTTCCAGATGGCCTTGCAGGCACAGCGCTGCGGATGGCTTTGAAACCTCCCCTGCATGAAGGGAGGGGATCCCTCACCCTCCCGGGCCGATCGGGGATGTCCAGCTCGCGCTGCCGGACGGGACAGCGCCCCGTCCGGTCCTACGCGATCAGCACCAGCCGGCTTGAGACCAGCCCGGACCAGCATCACGCGGGCGGAGTTCTTGTCCCTGGGGGACACGGCTTGACACGCGGTGCAGGCATGGGTTCGTTCCGAGAGAGGTGGTGCGGGCTTGGAGTCGCCGCGATGCGGGGCCCGCAGCACCGGCAGCACAAGAAATCCCCGGTCCACAATTACGGACCGGGGATTATCACAGGTATATTGAGTGGTTCTGTGCGCCCACAGAAAATGCCCCAATATAGGGCCACTAAGAAGCACCATATCCGGCAGGGGGTCATTTTGTCAAATCGGGAAAGTGCCGAATTGCAGAAGGAGCAGAAATTCATCGGCCGGCTCTATGACCGTGTCGACGTGCTGCGCGGAGTCACCGCACAGCACGTCGAGGACGCGCTGACGCCGGTCGGGACCGGACTGCAGGCCCGTCTCGAACGCGACGTGCTCGTCGCCGAACGCTCGGGTCTGCTGGCCGCGCTGAATGCGGTGGACGGCTCGCTGTGCTTCGGCCGCATCGATCTCTCCGACGGCGCCACGCACCATATCGGCCGTATCGGAATCCGCGAGGACGACACCGCGCATACGCCCCTTCTGATCGACTGGCGTGCGCCGGTAGCCCGCCCCTTCTATCTCGCCACCGGTCATACGCCGATGGGGCTGCGCCGGCGCAGACACATCACCACCGAGGGCCGCGTCGTCACCGAGCTGCACGACGAGATCCTCGACGTCGGGGACCGCGAGCGCACCGGTTTCGAGGACCCGAGCGGCGACGCGGTGCTGCTCGCCGCCGTGAACTCAGCCCGCACCGGCCGCATGGGCGACATCGTGCGGACCATCCAGGCGGAGCAGGACCGCATCATCCGCGCCCCGCACCGCGGTGTGCTCGTCGTCGAGGGCGGTCCCGGTACCGGCAAGACGGCGGTGGCGCTGCACCGGGCGGCCTTCTTGCTGTACGAGCACCGTGAGCTGCTAGCCAAGCGCGCCGTCCTGATCGTGGGCCCCAACCCGGCCTTCCTGAGCTACATCGGCGAGGTGCTGCCCGCGCTCGGCGAGACCGGTGTCCTGCTCGCCACGCAGGCCGAACTCTTCCCCGGGGTCCATGCCGACGGCACCGACACACCCCGTGCCGCCGCCGTCAAGGGCGGCGAGCCGATGGCGCAGGCGCTTGCGCTCGCCGTGCGCGACCGGCAGCGGCTGCCCGAGCCCGGCGCCCCGCTGGTCATCCCGCACGACGACGGGGACCTCGTCCTCGACTGGGAGATCGCCTACGAGGCCCGCCAGGCGGCCCGCGACACCCGCCTGCCGCACAATCTCGCCCGCCCGCACTTCGCGTTCCGGATCATCGATGCCCTCACCGCGCAGCTCACGGAGCGCATCGGGGCCGATCCGTACGGCGGTCCCAATTTCCTCGGCCCCGACGACATCGCCCAGCTCGGCAAGGGTGTCGCCGTCAGTAAGGCGTTGCACTCGGCCGTCGACGAGCTGTGGCCCGCGCTCACCCCGGAGGGGTTTCTCACCGACTACCTGGCCGACCCCGTGTACGTACCGGACGAGGACGCCGAAGCCATCCGGCGCGCACCCGGCGGCGGAAGGTGGACCCCCGCCGACGTTCCGCTGCTCGACGAGGCGGCGGAACTCCTCGGGGTCGACGACAGCGCCGAGCAGGCCGCCGCCGAGGCCGAGCGCCAGGAGCGGATCGCGTACGCGCAGGGCGTTCTGGAGCTGTCGAGGGGCTCGGAGACATACGAGTTCGAGGACGAGGAGTCCGAGGTCCTGGCCGCCCACGACGTCATCGACGCCGAGCGGATGGCGCAGCGTCAGGAGGAGGCCGATCACCGCAGCGCGGCCGAGCGGGCCGCCGCCGACCGCTCCTGGGCGTTCGGGCACATCATCGTCGACGAGGCGCAGGAGTTGTCACCGATGGCGTGGCGGCTGCTGATGCGCCGTTCGCCGACCCGCTCGCTGACCCTGGTCGGCGACCCCGCGCAGACGTCCGAGGAGGCAGGCGTCGGCTCGTGGGAGAAGATCCTGGAGCCGTACGTCGGTGACCGCTTCGAGCACGTCAGGCTCAAGGTCAACTACCGCACGCCCGCCGAGATCATGGAGCTGGCCGCCAGGGTCGTACGCGCCGACGACCCTTCCTTCGAGCCGCCCGGCTCGGTGCGGTCCACCGGCGAGGTGCCGTGGACGCGGGACGCCGGGGAGGACCTGGCGGGGGCGGTGGCGCAGGCGGTCTCGGAGCTGATGCCCGAGGAGGGACGCCTCGCGGTGATCGCGCCGCGGGCGCTCCACGAGGAGATCGCCGCTCCGCTGGAAGGAGTCAGGGCCGGCGCCGAACCCGATCTGACCCGCACGGTGGTTCTGCTCGACCCCCGGCAGGCGAAGGGGCTCGAATTCGACCATGTGCTGGTCGTGGAGCCCGCCAGGTATGGGACCAGCGACCTGTACGTGGCTCTGACCCGTGCCACGCAGCGCCTGGGCATCGTCCACCGGGAGGGGCTGCCCGAGTCGCTGCGCTGACGGCGCCCTGGGCGCGGCACTCGAGCGGCACCGGCCATGGATGCCGCCGCTCCGGGTGCCGCTCCCGGGCCCGCCACCGCGGGTGTCGCTCTCCAGGTGCCTGTCGTCTACTCGTGTGCGATCTGCCCGGGCTGCTCACCGAACTGCGACGAAGCCGCCGGCTGGTCGAGATGAGCGGGCGGATTCAGGACCGCTCCGTGGGACGTACACTCCACCCATGGGCGACACATACGCAGTGAGGAAGTGCCTGCGACAGGCCCCTCACGTGCTGGGCCCAGTTGCGCCGAAGGCGCTCTGCCGTGCGCTGCACGGTCACGGCTAGCCAGGCGCTCACGGTCGTCACGGATTTCAGCCCCGATCGTCTGATCCGCAACTTCTCCCGCATCTTCTGCTCCACACGTGGAGCGCTTCTCCACCCCCTTCGCTGCGCGTTCCGCAGCACCACACACTCGCGCAGCTCCTCGGCCCGCCGTCGGCATCCCCTTCGGCAACGGCCGATGGGGCGTGCCGCATTTTCGAGAGGACCCTGTATGAAGTTGAGGGAGTTGCTGGCCGGTCACGATCACGAGGTCCTTCTGGGCGATACGGATGCGCGGATCAGCGCAGGAGCCTGTTTCGACGCCCATCGCGTTTCGCCGGGTTCGCTGTTCATCGCCGTGCCCGGTCATCGGGAAGGGGGTCCCGAGGCCATCGGCTCGGCACTGGCACGTGGCGCTGCGGCGGTACTCGTAGACAGGACAGGACCCGATCTCCCAGCGGCAGTACGGGCATTGGCAGGCGATGCATGCATCGTCGGGGTGCCGGACACCCGGACAGCAGCGGCGGTCGTCACCTCCCGCTACTACGGCGAACCCGGTCAGGACATGGACATGGTGGCCGTGACCGGTACCAACGGGAAGACCTCGGTGTCGTACATGGTCGAGTCCGTCCTGAGGATCGCCGAGGGCGCGAAGGTGGGCGTGATCGGCACATCGGGCAGCCGGATCGGCGACGAACCGATCCCGATGCCGCACTCGGTGTTGACCACACCGGAATCGCCTGACTTCCAGTACCTGTTGGCACACATGCGCGACCACGAGGTGGGCACCGTGGTCCTGGAGGCCACCTCGATGGGACTGCTGAACCACCGGGTGGACCGTGCATTCATCGACGTGGGGATCTTCACCAACCTCACGCAGGACCACCTGGACGACCACGGCACCATGGAGAACTACCGCGACGCCAAGCTCCGCCTCTTCCAGGGGCTTTGCCGGCTCGCAGTGGTCAACGCCGACGACTCCGTGGGCGCCGGGATCGGGCGGATCATGCCGGGCGCGGTCACCACGTACGGCATCGACGCGGAGGCCGACTACCGGGCGACCGACCTGAGCATGAACGCCGTCGGTACGCGCTTCACCCTCCACCACGCGGGGAACAAGTACCCCGCGGCGATCCCGGTACCCGGCCGGTTCTCGGTGGCCAATGCGCTGGCCGCTGTGGCGGCCTGTCACCTCCTGGGACACGACCTGGCAGGTCTGGTTGCCGCACTCGACCGGATGCCCCCGATCCCCGGGCGGCTCGAACGCTTCGAGACTCCCCACGGCTCGTCCGTGATCGTGGACTATGCCCACTCCCCCGACTCCCTGGACAAGGTGCTCTCCGCCATCCGGGACTTCGCGCCGGGCCGGGTCATCACCGTGTTCGGTTGCGGGGGCGACCGGGACGTCACCAAGCGCGCGCAGATGGGCGAGATCGCCGGGACCCATTCCGATCTGTGTGTCCTCACCTCGGACAACCCACGGAATGAGGACCCCGAGGCGATCATGGACCAGATCACGCCGGGGCTCGTGGCCACCGGCACCCGATTCGAGAGGTTCGCCGACCGCCGCCGGGCGATCGCGTTTGCCCTGTCCGCTGCCGGCCCGGATGACGTCGTCCTGGTTGCGGGGAAGGGCAGTGAGCCGTACCAGATCGTCGGTGAACAGCTGATTCCGTTCAGCGACATGGCCACGGTGCGCGAACTCGCAGCCGCGCAGGAGTGACGGGCGGCCGTCTCCGGTCGCCCTCGCTCGCACAATGACACTCCTGCGGTGGTGCCGGGAGGTTGGGAAGAGGGGTTGTGCGGCGACCAGTTGCAGCCCGGTTGAAAGCGTTCTGCTCGGCGGTTCGGCTCGACGGACGCTGAAACGTGCCGCGCCGTCCAGTCCTCGTGGGACCTGGACGGCGCGGTTTCATGCCGTCGACGCAGTCACTTCCGTGACGCCAGGACGTCGTGTCTGCCGGGTCCGCGACTGTGGGGGCCGACATGCGGTTTCAGGTCAGCGCCAAACCAGCACGGGGGCAACGGATCACGCTGAACGACACAAAGTCACGTGCTCTACGAGTCGCACCTGGAGCTCGCACGCCTCCTGATGCATCGTGACTCAAACCAGTTCGGGTTGCGGTTCCGGTTGTAGCGCCGGCGCGGCCTTCGGTTCCCACAGTTTGGTGGTCCGTACGTAGCAGTAAACCACCGAGGTAGCCGCCAGAATGAGAAGTGGCCCAAACACCCACGGATGTTCGGCCATCTCCATCGGCAGATAGCGATATGACACCAAGAGCGCAGCGAAGACCGTTGCACCGTAGGTGACCAGCTGGATTCCTGACCTGTCCCAGCCACGTTCGAGCGAGCGCAGCGCTGCCTCGATCGTGAGCGTGAACACCACGCCGGCAACGATATCCGCACCGTAGTGGTAGCCGAAGCCCAGCGTTGCGCCGAGCGTGGCAATCAGCCAGAACGCGCCCGCGAATTGCAGAATCCGGGGGCCCTTGCGGGAATGAATGAAGATCGCGGTAGCCCACGCCGTGTGCAGGCTGGGCATGCAGTTGCGTGGGGTGATCTTGTCGAATGGCATGTGGTGCGGGGTACTGATCGGCGGCGGTGTGTCCGGCCACAGGTTGGCCACCGCCCAGTGCCCGCCGTCGGCGCCGTAGGCGAAGATCGGTCCGACCACCGGGAAGATCATGTAGATGCCCGGCCCGAGGAGGCCGATGACCAGAAAGGTGCGCACCAGATGATGGCCCGGGAAGCGACGCTCGACCACCACGTGACGTAGCTGATACAACGCGACGAGGACCGCGGCCACCGGAAGCTGAGTGTAGACGTAGTCGAGAACATGGGCGCCGATCGGGCCGGTGGCCGTGACGATCCGGCCTACCAGCCACGAGGGGTTGCCCAGTGCGTGATCGGCGGTTGCCACGTATTGGTCGAGCACCGCCGGGCGGGTCTTCGACGTGATGAGTAGCCAGGTATCACCAGTCTTTCGGCCGGCCACCAACAGCAGGCCCAGCCCGACGCCCTTCAGCAGCAGGACACGTTCCCGGCCTGTGCGACGCGTGACAGCGATGACCGCACAGCCCAGAATCACCCACAACGCACCGTTGCCGAAGGGGTGGCCTTCGGTCACCTTGATGTCGGCCGCCCACCGCACCAGCAAGAAGGTGACGTCGATGCCGATCGCGACACCAACCGCGATGAACCGTTGCCGCCAGGTCAGCACCACCATCATCAACGCCATACTGGCGTACAACAGGAAACCCGATTTGGGGGCGACTACCACCTCTTGCACCTGGGTGGCGATCGGCCCCGGCAGGCCGTACCGACGCGCGGCGATCTCCAGCGCGATGAGGAATCCGAGGGCCGCCACCGTCACCGTGGCCCACAGCACCGCCCGTGGTCGACGCCACGCGGCGGACGTAATTCTGCAGGTTATTCGCGAAAACACCCGCGATGCTATAGATATCAATTGATTGGCCGATTTGTTAGATGTTGGTCAGGTAGGTCAGTCTTCGTGCCGGATAGCACGGTTTTCCGGTGAAGCGCGGGCGATGAGGGCGATCGCCATGAATTCGATCATGTTATCGGAGCGGTGCGGGTGGGGTCACTGGTCACGGGTGGTGCGAAGGTCAGTCGATCCTGGCTCGATGGCCCGGCGTCTCGGGAACGACCATGAAACTCTCGACGCCCGGCGGGAATCGAGGGACACGGGGTACCCAGTGACTCCGAAGCATGCACAAAAGGCCGTGAACCGGCAGCCTGGACGGGGTCGTTGGTCTACCGCCAACACGCCGAATGCAGCGATCAACTCTCCCCCGGTGACGAAGCCCGGACCAACGGTCACGTCGACTGGGGCCGTCGGCATGTTCGTCCTCGGCCACAACGCCCAGCTGTCCGGCCCCGACGGGCAGCGGTTGTGCGTCGTCGACCGACTACTGCATCGCGACCAGTTCCTCGTACTCCCCCTCGCACCGCAGGCCACGGTGCTGCCGCATGACAGGCCGTGGTACTCGCCGCTGACAGGCGGCTACGCGAGGTTCCGGCGGCGGTGGCGAAGGGCGGCTCGGCGCCCTGGACATACGTCCCGGGTTCGGCGCCGACGGATGCGGACGCCTACCGGCGGCGGGACGGGCGGAGGTCGTCGCGAACGCGCAGACTGTGGGCAGATACGCGCAGTGGCGCGGGCACTGGGTGGTGGAAGACCCGGCGAAGCCGTGGGCGCGTCGGGTCGGTTCGCAATTCCGTGTCGCGGTGGAGCACTTGGTGCTGCGCGAGCGGCGGCTGCTCGGGCGGCGCCCTGGCCTCGCGGCGAGGCAGGGGTTCACCGAGGTGGAGCGGTTCGAGGAGTACGGCGCCGAGCAGTGGTTCGGCGTGTGGTTCTCGGTCACGCCGTCCGGTTGAGCTCGTGCTCGACAGCGCGGATCCACGAGGCCACCGATCGGTCGTCGGCCTCGGCGCGCCGCTTGACCGCGTGAAGCACGACGGAGGGGAACCGTACGGGGATGGGCGATGTCAGTCGCGCTGCGCGCGGTGCCGAGAAGATCCACGGCGCCGGCGGACAACAATCGAGTACACCAATCCATGAATGTCTCTATTTATCCATGAACGCCCCCTACTGGCGTGTGGACCGGGTCGAGGAGCTCGACGCCCCCGAGGCGATGCGCCGCCTGGCTGCCTCCGCGAGCGCAGCCATCCGGCGCACCGTCGCGCGCGCCCGTCACCTGACCCCCGACGTCCTGGACCACCTCTCGCACGCCCCCGACCCTCAAATACAGTCCAGCCTCGCCTACTTCTGCGAGGACGCCATGGCAGGCCGCCTGGCGAAACTCGTCCCCGGCGGGCAGACTGCCACGGTGCCGGCGGCCGCGCGCTACCCGAACATGGAGAACCCGGTCCGCTTCAGCGCCGAACTGACGTCGTTCCTGGAGACCGTATGAGCAGCGCCCTTCTCGTGATGGACGTCCAGCGAGCCGTCGTGGACATTGTCGACGACGGCTCCGGATACCTGCCGCGCCTGCGCAGGGCGATCGATGGTGCTCGGGCGGCAGACATTCCTGTCATCTACGTGGTCATCGCATTACGCCCGGGCTTTCCGGAAGTCGGCCCGCACAACAGGGCACTCACCGCCGTCGCACGAGCCGGGCTCCATGTCGAGGGCGACCCCGGCACCGAAATCCACCCCGCAGTCGCGCCCCGGCCGGGCGAGGTGGTGGTCACCAAGAGACGGGCGAGCGCGTTCTCGGGCAGCGACCTCGACGTGGTGCTCAGGGCGCACGGCATCGACAGCCTCGTCCTCACCGGCATCGCCACCAGCGCCGTGGTGCTGCACACCCTGTGCCAGGCCAACGACCTGGACTTCGCCCTCACCGTCCTCGCCGACGCCTGCCTGGACACCGACGCCGAGGTTCACCGGTTCCTCACCGAGAAGCTGTTCCCGCAGTGGGCGGACGTCGTCACCGTCGACGACTGGCTCAATGCCACCACACCCCGCTAGCGGCAGACCGGGGAGAGACTGGTGTGTGTGGTGGCGCACGTCGGCGCATCGCTGCTGCTTCGGGCATGACCTTGCCATGACGCACCGTCACGGTACGCGAGAATCCTTGTAGGCAGCGATGCCGCCTTCGACGAGCCGGGCGGGGCAGCGGTGCCGGCGGCGAGGTCCACCATTTTCGCGAGGTTGCCCTGGTCGAGACGGCCCCGGATCGGGTGGTCCACAGGTCCGGTGCAGGCGTAGTCCCAGGGCCCGTCCGCGAGGCAGGTCGCTTCGTACTGCCCGACCGCGTCCATCAGTGCGCCGAGTCCGGCAGGATCGAAAGCGGCCCGAGCCTGAACACCACTGTCGACCGGGACGAGGCTCCCGTTCCCGCCTGGTTCGAGCAGACCGGTGCGGTGGGCATGGGCGTCCGTGGATGGGCCTATCTTGGCGTGTATGCAGTTCTACACAATCGGCCAGGCCGCCCGGCTCCTCGGTGTGAGCCCCGACACCGCTCGACGCTGGGCCGACGCCGGCCGGGTGGCCACCCATCGGGACGAGGGCGGGCGGCGGCTCATCGAGGGGAAGGATCTTGCCGTCTTCTCCGTGGAGCTGGCCAAGGGCGGCGGCGGTGGCGGTGGCGGTGAGGAAGACGCTTCGTACACCTCGGTCCGCAATGCCTTCCCCGGAATCGTCACCGCGGTGAAACTCGGTGATGTCGCCGCCCAGGTGGAGATCCAGGCCGGCCCGCACCGGCTGGTGTCGCTGCTGACGCGGGAGGCCGTGGAGGAGCTGGGGCTGGAGGTCGGAATGGAGGCCACCGCCCGAGTGAAGTCGACGAATGTACACATCGACCGCGTCTGACTGAGGAACGGTGGCCTCCCCGGGGGTCGGTCGGTGACCGAGTACGAATGCGCCCCCGTCCCCGCCGGCGCACCGGTCGGATCAGAGCGTGAGCAGTTCCTCGTAGAAGCCGCCGAACTCCCGCTCCCGGTCGACGAGATGGATCTCCAGGATCCAGTGGCAGCGGCGCCCGGCCTTGTCAGTGCGCCGCATCGGGGTGTCGTTGGCGGGGGCGATGTACGACTCCGTGTCCGCGCCCTCGATCCACTCGTGCGGGAACTCCCCGACCAGGTGCCCGGCATGCCAGCCGCCCAGCTCCCATCCGGCCTGCGCCGCCAGCCGCTCGACCTCGGCGTACAGCCGCGCGCCGGTGATCTCCGGGTCGGCCTCGAAGAAGCGCCGGCCCGCCGCGAAGACCTTCGGCAGGTCGTCGCGCAGCCGGTGTTTGACGGGATCGCCGCCGAGGACGAAGGTCCGCCCGAAGTCGGCCTCGTACTCCTCGAAGATCGGCCCGAAGTCGGCGAACGCGATGTCGTCCGCGCCGATCACCCGGTCCGGCGGATTCTCTCGGTACGGCATCAGCGTGTTCGGCCCGGAGCGCACGATGCGCTTGTGCCAGTGCCGGGTCGTGCCGAACAGTTCGTTCGCCAAGTCCCGGATCCGGTCGCTGACCGCCCGCTCCCCCTCGCCCGGCGCGACCAGCCCGCGCTCCTCGATCTCCGCGAAGAGTCGCACGGCCTTCGCCTGGGCATCCAACAGCCTTGTCGAGCGTGTGGGTTCGTCATCCGCCATGGGGCCGAACGTAGTCAACCGGATCGCCTCCGGCAACGTGATTCCGGCGCCGGTAGGTCCCGCATCGGGCGATCACCCGGGCCCATTCGCGCAGAGCCGCCACGGGGTCGTCGGTTCCACCCAGCTCACAGGTCGCCCTTCGCCGGTGCCTTACGGGTGTTGCCCGGTGTCACGCCCACGAGGTGTAGCCACCGTCCACTCGGATCGCGTTGATGCCACTGATGTGCCGGGCCCCGCAGCGGTCCTGGGGCAGGACGAGCTGGGCGCCGGCGCGGTCGAGCGAAGTGTCGTCGATCGTGGCCGCGAGCAGTACGGGCGCGCGGCCGAAGTCGGGGTCGATCTCCGCCCAGGACAGCAGGGCGTGGTGGCCGTCCGCGCCGGACACCGCGATCAGGAAGCGCAGGCGGTCCTTGCGGCGGGCGGGGTCGAAAACGGGACCCGCCGCCGACAGGACGTCGTGCAGGAGCGGCCCGGTGAAGCGGTGGTGCCGGATGCCACTGGTGGCGCACTCGAAGCTGACGTCGGCCTCGTGCTGCGGCCAGGCGAGCAGGTCGGGCACCGTCAGGCGGGCCGGACGGGTCAGATCGCCGGTGAGGGCGAGTTCCGCCACTGTGTCCGCCACTGCGTGGGACTGACTCACGGACTACCACCTCCCGGATGTCCGTACCCGGATACCCATCCTGTACAAACGCACATGCAATCCTGGAGGATTACCAATCCGGCTCATGCAAAGCCACAGAAGACTTTCCCCTCGCATCTGCGGAAGTATGATCAGCGCATGCACAGCTACCGGACCGGGGACGCGGCCGCCTTGCTCGGCGTCAGCGCCGACACCGTGAGGCGTCTGGTCGACGGGGGGAGACTCACCGCCGAAAGCGACGAAATCGGCCGCCGGATCATCCCCGGTCCGGCCCTCGCGGCTACGCCCGGCAGTCGCACCGTACGGAGCGGGATTCCACCGGCTCCTCGGCCCGCAACCGCCTCTCCGGCATCGTCACCGACGTGATCCTCGAAGACGTGTCGGCACAGGTGGAGATCCAGGCCGGGCCGTTCCGGGTGGTGGCGCCGGTCAGCCGCGAGTCGGCTGAGGAACTGAAGCTGGAGCCCGGTGTTCCGGCGGCTGCCGTGATCAAGTCGACCAACGTGGTCGTCGACAGACCGTAGATGTGTCCGTCAGGACCAGAGGGAGTGGACCCGTGACAACCCGTACCGCGCGCCGGACCCGCCGGACCTTGCAGGTGGCCGGAGCAGGCACCGCCGCGCTGCTGGCCCTGAGCGCCTGTTCTTCGTCCGACTCGGATTCCTCCGCGAAGTCCGACTCCTCGTCTTCCTCGTCGCCGAAGCTGTCCGGCACGGTGACCGTCTTCGCCGCCGCCTCCCTCAAGGAGAGTTTCACGACCCTGGGCAAGGAGTTCGAGAAGCAACACCCGGGTACGAAGGTGACCTTCAGCTTCGGCGGCAGCGACTCTCTCGCCGCGAGTATCACCGGCGGCGCCCCGGCCGACGTGTTCGCCGCGGCCAGCCCCAAGACGATGAAGATCGTCACCGACGCGGGCGACGCCTCCGGTACGCCCGCCACCTTCGTTCGCAACCAGTTGGAGATCGCCACCCTGCCTGGCAACCCCGACAAGGTCTCCTCCCTGAAGGACCTCACCAAGTCGAGCCTGAAGGTCGTGCTCTGCGACAAGGAGGTGCCGTGCGGCGCCGCCGCCCAGAAGGCCCTCGACGCCAGCAGTCTCAAGCTCACCCCGGTGTCGTACGAGCAGGACGTCAAGAGCGCCCTGACCAAGGTCGAGCTGAAGGAGGCCGATGCCGCAGTCGTCTACAAGACCGATGTGAAGGCGGCCGGTGACAAGGTGGAGGGCGTGGAGTTCCCCGAGTCGGCCGACGCCGTCAACGACTACCCGATCGCCCTGCTCAAGGACGCCCCCAACGCCGATGCCTCCAAGGCGTTCATCGCGCTGGTGCAGTCCGCCGAGGGCCAGAAGGTCCTGACCGAGGCCGGGTTCCTGAAGCCGTGACCTCGACCGTCAAGTCCGACGCCGCGACCGGCACCCTCCCGGGTGGGCCGCGGCGTCGGCGTGTCCGGACGGGTGGCGGCCGCGGCGTACCGCTGCCTCTGCTCGTGCCCGCGCTGATCGGTCTGGCGTTCCTGATCGTGCCCCTGATCGCCCTGCTCGTACGGGCCCCGTGGCGCAGCATGCCCGAGCAGCTGACCAGCGCCGAGGTATGGCAGGCGCTCCAGCTGTCCCTGGTCTGCGCCACCGCCGCCACCGCCGTGAGCCTGGTCATCGGCGTGCCGCTGGCCTGGCTGCTGGCCCGGGTCGAGTTCCCCGGCCGCGGCCTCGTCCGTGCTCTCGTCACGCTCCCGCTCGTCCTGCCGCCGGTCGTGGGCGGCGTGGCGCTGCTGACGGCGCTCGGTCGCAACGGCATCGTCGGGAAGTGGCTGGACTCGTGGTTCGGCATCACTTTGCCGTTCACCACGGCGGGGGTCGTGGTCGCGGAGGCATTCGTGGCCATGCCGTTCCTCGTCATCAGCGTCGAGGGCACACTGCGGGCCGCCGACCCGCGCTACGAGGAGGCGGCGGCCACCCTGGGCGCGTCCCGCTTCACTGCGTTCCGCCGGGTCACGCTCCCGCTGATCGCGCCGGGCATCGCGGCCGGCGCGGTCCTGGCGTGGGCCCGCGCGCTCGGCGAGTTCGGGGCGACCATCACTTTCGCCGGCAACTTCCCCGGCCGTACACAGACCATGCCCCTTGCCGTCTACCTCGCCCTGCAGAGCGACCCGGAGGCGGCGATCGCCCTCAGCCTGGTGCTGCTGGCCGTGTCCATCGCGGTGCTGGCCGGGCTGCGCGACCGTTGGATGACCGCCGGATGACCGAGACTCACGACGACCGCACCGGCACCGCCCTGGACGGGCTCGACGCCCGCCTCGTGGTGGACCGCGGAGCTTTCCGCCTCGACGTGGCGCTGACCGTCGCGCCCGGCGAAGTGGTGGCTCTGCTCGGCCCGAACGGCGCCGGCAAGACCACCGCCCTGCGCGCGCTCGCCGGCCTGACATCGCTCACCGGAGGTCATCTGCGGCTGGACGGCGCGACGCTGCAGCGTACACCGCCGGAGTCCCGCCCGGTCGGCGTCGTCTTCCAGGACTACCTGCTCTTCCCCCACCTGTCCGCCCTGGACAACGTGGCGTTCGGGCCGCGCTGCCAGGGGGCGACCAAGGCGGAGGCACGTGCACAGGCCGCCAACTGGCTCGACCGCCTGGGTCTCGCGGATCACACCGGCGCCAAGCCTCGCCGGCTCTCCGGCGGCCAGGCGCAGCGCGTCGCCCTCGCCCGCGCCCTCGCCACCCGCCCACGCCTGCTCCTCCTCGACGAGCCCCTCGCCGCGCTCGACGCCCGTACCCGCCTGGAGGTCCGCACCCAACTCCGGCGCCACCTGGCCGAGTTCGAAGCAGTCGCCGTACTCGTCACGCACGACCCGCTCGACGCCATGGTCCTCGCCGACCGCCTGGTCGTCGTCGAGCACGGCGAAGTCGTCCAGGAGGGCAGCCCGTCCGACATCGCCCGGCATCCCCGTACGGACTACATCGCGCAACTCGTCGGCCTCAACCTCTACCGGGGCCGCGCCGAGGGCCACACAGTCCGCCTCGACGCAGGCCCGGCCATCACCATCACGGAGGTCCTGTCCGGACCGGTCTTCGTGGCGTTCCCCCCGAGCGCCATCACCCTCTACCGCAGCCGGCCCACCGGCTCCAGCGCCCGCAACCTCTGGCGCTGCGAGGTCACCGGCCTGGAGACCCATGGCGACCAGATCCGCGCCGCCCTCACCGGCGATCTCCCCCTCGCCGCCGATCTCACCACGGTCGCCGCTGCCGAACTCGATCTGCACCCGGGTGCGGAGGTCTGGGCATCGGTGAAGGCGACACAGACCCACGCCTACCCCGTCTGAGGACACGCAGAGACGGGAGTGCGTCCACGACCTGCGAGGCATCACCCGCCTCATTCATCGCAGATGCGATGGGTCCAGCGCCGGCCCCGCCCGGCCTCGACTACGGTGGGGGCCACAACAGGACCGAAGCGCGACAAATCAGCCCTTTTCTTCACGAGGCGTTCCGCCATGACCCTGAGCATCCGCAACCAGATCGCCGGCACCGTCACCTCCATCTCGCCGGGCGAGGTGATGGCGACGGTCAGGGTCCGCCTCGACGGCGGCCAGGACCTCACTGCGGCCATCATGCTGGAATCCGTCAAGGACCTCGGCCTCGCCGAGGGCTCCGCCGTCCGCGCACTGGTGAAGTCGACGGAGGTCTCGCTGGCCACCGGCCCGGTGACGGGCCTGTCCATCCGCAACCAGTTGCCCGGCACGGTCACCGCCGTTGCCACGGGTGGCGCCATGGCCTCCGTCAAGATCGCTGTCGACGGCGGCGAGCTGACCGCCGCGATCACCAAGGACGCGGTCACCGAGCTGGGCCTGGAGGCCGGCTCTCCCGTGGTCGCACTGATGAAGTCGACCGAGGTCTCGCTCGCGGCTGTGTGAGATGGCACCGGAGTCCCAGGCGCTGATCGGCCCGACAGCTTCGCTTACGCCGCATGGAAGGGACGACCACTGGCAGAGGGAGGAGCGGGACGTGGCACCGCACCGTCCCAGCGCGCCCAGTGCGCCTCGCCGCCGGGCCTCCTGGCCTCCTGGCCTCCTGGCCGAAGGGTGCACATCCCCGACGACGCTGCGGAACCCCGACTCAGCTGGGCCCCTTGCTCCCCAGCCTGTGCCGCTGGATCAGCCGTGAAATGTCCTTCGCGGTGACGATCCCCACCAGATGGCCCCCGTCCACGGCGAGAATGCGCATGCCAGTGCCCGGGCGGAGCTTGTCGAGAGCCTCACTCAGAGAATCACTCGGGGCCGCAACCGCGCACTGCGACAGCGGGATCGCCACCTCGCCCACGCGCACTGTCTCCCGGCGCGCTGCCGGTATCCCGGCAAGCCTGCGTACCTCAACGATCCCACTGGGACGGCCCTCGAAATCGAGCAGCGGCACGGCGGAATGGCGGGAGTTCACTGCCACCTCGTCGATGAAATGCCGGATGGTCAGCCAGTCGGCGCCGGTGGTCACCGGGCTGGACATGGCATCGGCGACCCTGACGCCCCGCAGTGCTGTGTGGATCACGGCGCGCTGCCGTTCCGCGCCGGCGACGATCGTGATGAAGAGACCGACGAAGACGAGCCACAGCCCGCCCGGCACCCCGCGCAGGAAGGAGATCCAGCCGAAGGCCATCAGCAGCACGCCCATGACCTGACCGCTTCGGGAGGCCGCCCGATCCGCACGTTCCCGGTCTCCCGTACGCCACCACAACAACGCCTGCACCACCCTTCCGCCATCGAGCGGCGCAGCGGGAAGGAGGTTGAATGCGCCCAGGAACAGGTTCGCCCAGCCGAGCCACAGCAGAACCGCGGCGGGCACCGCCCAGCCGGACAGCCTGTGCAGCCCAATTCCCGCTCCGAGCGCGGCGCCTCCAATGGCCAGGCTGGTGAGCGGCCCGCTGACCGCCACCGCGAAAGCCACCGCGGCCGTCTGCGGTCGCCCCATCCGGGTCATCCCACCCAGCGCCCACAGCGTGACATCCTGTACCGCGATCTTCTTCCTGCGGGCAGTCACAGCGTGCGCCGTCTCGTGGAGCAGCAGACTGCCCATGAGCAGCACGGCCCCCACGGCACTGGCGAACGTGTACACCGCATCCGAGCGCCCCGGAGTCCATGCGGGGAGGGTCTGACGGCCAAGGCCGTACGCGAACAACACCACCAACAGGGGCACGCTCCAGTGCATCCGCAGCGGAACCCCGACCACTTGCCCAACACGGACCGAACCGTTCATCGTCGTCTCCTGCCGACGCGGCACCCAGTCCACCGGGCAGGACCTCGCGACCTGACTCCGTCAACCGACCAGTACCGCGCCCACCCACAATTGTCACTCTCGGAATCTCCCGCCCGCGACAGCTACGGCCTGCCCGCAGGCGCCGGAGCCGGGCGGGCTGGGGCTCAGGCGACCCCGAGGCGCCACGACGACGTGACCTCGCCCGCACGGGCTCTGTGCAAGGGGTTCGACAGGTCCGTCGCACGCGGGTGGCGACCCCGTGGTGCGGGTGGATACGGTCGCCATGCCGGTCACCCGGGCTCCAGCCTGCTCGAAAGCCGACGTGCGCGAGGTCCTGATGGAACTCCTCGCCCGCGAACCCCACCTGGCACCGACTGTCCCGAACTCCTGCTCGTGGATCACGGGCGGCGGCTGGTCCATGGAGAGCTTCGACGGCGGACTGCCCACCCGGCAGCTCCTCGACCGACCACGACTACGACGCCCTGACCGACGACTGGGTCGAACAGGCTCTGGCCGACCTCGCCCGACCCGTTCATGGCCGGCACACCCCTCTGCACCGGGCACGATCACGACGCAAGGTCACAAAGGACCGGCCGGCCGCAACGACGCAAACCTGCCATGCAGGGACCGCCCGCTACGTGGCCGGCCCCGTATCCCGCTACGATGCGCGCGACCATTGGACCACTCGCTCGGGGACGCCGGTGTGTCCACTGTCCTGCCCGGTCTGCCGCCTGGTAGCCAGGCCTCGATCGGGCACGATGCCGAGCACGATGTCCTCATCCTGCTCAACCGCACCGAAGAGACCGACGAGGTGACCCTCACCGCAGCACTCAGTGACCTTCTCGCGGGCCGGAATGGTGTCCGTCAAGTGACGCTCGCTCACTCCTCACCGCCTGGCCGTCCTCGACAGCACGGAGCTGAGCCTCGGGCAGCCCTGCCAGCGGACGCACCTTACGGGTCCCCCGGTGCACGGCGCCGATCCGGCAGCTCGCGAACAGCACCATCCCCTCGTATCTGTTCCCTGTCCTCTGGAGGACACAGTGAGACGAACCCTGTTCCCGGCACTGCTGTCAGGGGCGCTGCTCCTCGGAGCGCTCGGAGCCGCCACGGCGGCTGCTTCCACGAGCGCGCCGCCCATGACCCGAATACCGGCCGCGGACGACGCGGGCAGCCTGGCCGATGCGTGGACCGCGCCCCTGAGTACCCGTGGCCGGTACGTCGTCGACGCCTCCGGCAACCGCTTCAAGCTCAAGTCCGCGAACTGGCATGGCGCTCAGGGGTCCTGGAACGGGTCCGGAGACATCAACGACCCGGCGAACCATCATGACGGCGAGAAGGCCGACCAGATGCCGCTGGGTCTGGATCGCGCGCCGATCCAGACGATCCTCGCCGATTTCCACGAGCTGGGCATCAACAGCATCCGCCTGCCGTTCTCGAACGAGATGCTGCACGATCAGAGGCCGGTCTCCGACGCCTCGGTCGCCGCCAATCCGCAACTGCGGGACAAGACGCCGCTTCAGGTCTTCGATGCCGTCATCGCCGCCACGACAGCGGAAGGCTTCGCGGTGGTCCTCAACAACCACACCAACACCTCGCGCTTCTGCTGCGGCCTGGACGGCAACGAGCGCTGGAACACGAGTCAGTCCACCGCGCAGTGGGAGAACGACTGGATCACTCTCGCCCGTCGCTACAAGGACAACAAGCGCGTCGTCGGAGCCGACCTCTACAACGAGGTCCGCCGTACCGTCACCGACGACGCCAACTGGAACTGGGGCGACGACCACGACTGGTGGACCGCTTCCCAACACCTCGGTGACCGGCTCCTGACCGAGGCCAACCCCGACCTGCTGGTGATCGTCGAAGGCATCAACTGGCAGGGCATCCCCCTCGACGGGTTCTCCCACTGGCGCCCCACGCTGGAGCCGGTGCGTACCGTGTCGCACACCCTGGTGGCTTCGAACAAGCTCGTGTACTCGGCGCACTTCTACGGGTACACGGGTCCGAATCACACCGGTGCCGGCGGGCTCGGCGAGACCCACGATCCGCGCTACCAGGAGCTGTCCCGCGAAGAACTGTTCGCGACGCTGGACCGCCAGGCGTTCTTCGTCGCCGGCGAGACCGGCCGTCACTTCACCGCGCCGGTGTGGATCAGCGAGTTCGGTATCGGCAGTGACGAGACGAACCCGCAGGCCCGCGCATGGTTCGGCAACTTCGTGGACTATCTGATCGACCGGGACGCCGACTTCGCCTACTGGCCACTGGTCGGATGGACCGGACACGGCACCTGGTCGATCCTGAACTACGACGCGCAGGGTCGCCGGTCGGGGATTCTCGACGGCAGTGACTGGCGCGCAGCCCACTGGCGCCGCCTCGCCGGCGCACCGCAGATGAGCGGCCCGGTCGCGGTCCCCGATACGTGGGACATGCTCAACCTCGATCACGCAGACGCGGTCCAGTCACTGCGGACACGCGCCCTGGGAGAGTGGGATTCCGGAGCCCGTAAGGCAGCGTGCCCCGACGGCCAGCGTCTCGCCGGTCTGGCCCACAGCGGTGGTCGGGGTCTGTGCACCGACGCCGGAACTCCCCTGACCCTCCCTGCCGGTGCACAGTCCACAGTGGTGCGCGACGAACGCCATGTCCAGCAGGGCGACTGGGCCGGTGGATACACCAAGTACCAGTGCGGAGTAAACGAGTTCATCTCCGGGTACAGCGTCCGAGGCCAGGAGGTGTCGGCGGTCCTGTGCACTCCCGCGGGCCGCACACTCGGGATGAGCGGTCGGACCGTCTGGTTCGACCGTGGAGACAACCGGCCTGCCGGGGAGCCGGGCGGCGAGTTCGCCCTGGGCAACTTCAAGGGCCAGTGCCGTACCGATGAGTATGCGGCGGGTGTCGCCTTCACCTCCGCCTGGGCCAAGGGGAAGACCCCGGACGCCCTTCTGTGCCGGAAACTTGAGGGCTGACGCCCACGATGGGGAAATACCGACGGCGGTCTCTGGACGACCTGCTGGGCCGAGCACTGCGGTTCCGTGTACCGACGGCCGAGCAGGCCGCGGCTGTGTGAAGCACGAGCAGCACTTGTACGCGTGGCGGGGTCGCCCCCTCCCTGAAGGGATGGCCTCGCCATTCGGGCGTTCGGGTGCCCTCGTCGGGAGCCTGGCTGACGCGGCGACGGAGGGCAACTCCCTTGTGCCGGCGGCACTTGGCCGACTGCGCCGCATCGGCCGTTCGCCGTCGACGATCTCGCATGAGCGGCGACGCGACCGTGGCGGCCGGCTGGACTGCCGGGCGTCGACCGCTCAGTGACCTGCCGACCGGCAGTCCCGGCGCCCGAAGACCGCCGGACTCGCCACAGATGACAGACTCCAGCAGTACCTGCAGGACAGATTCGCCGGCACAGTCACCGCCCGGGGCTGCAGCGCCGTTCCGGGCCCGGAGGGCGGCTTGATCGGGCGGCGTCACGGGTCGCCGGCAGGACCGGCGCTGGGCGACCTCCTGGAGCCTGGAGCGAATCGCCCGCAGGCTCCCGGTCGACTTCCCCCCATGACCTGGACGGCTGTCCGGCCGGCACCCGCATCATCGTGCGCCGAGAACAGCCGCGCCCCCATGACCCGAAGGACTCCGGAGCACCCGGCCATCGCGCCGGGACCCACCATGCCCGAACAGAGAAAACACCCCGACCAGCAGCCAGTTGACAGTACGCGGCGCCTCAGCACACCAACCGAGACGGCGAGGTTGAGGATCAGGTCAGGAGCTGTGTGAATTCTTGGTCAAGCTCGTGGCTCGATCAGGCCCCGGCCGCCCGTCACGCGGAGAAGAGCTCTCCCGCAGATCGCGCAGGGGGTCGTGCGCGGTATGGGGTTCGGCGGACCAGATCCGGGTCGCGCGGGTGTCGGGGGTGTAGCTCGGCCAGGACGGATCGAGGTCGCGGACGAACCGCACCCAGGACTCGTGGAGGGCATCGGCGAGCGGCTGGGGAGGGTGGTCGCCGAGGGCCTCGGGAACGCCGGGAGCGTTCAGGAGGTTGAAGGCGAAGGGGAGGTCCACGCAGTGGTGCGCCAGACCCTCGAAGGCAGGCGCGGTGGCCTGCCATTCGAACTGATAGAGCCAGGTCGGGCGGCCCGTGCGGGCTCGGGCCTCGGCGATCGCGAGGGCGGGGGCCCGGAACATCTCGTCGGTGAGGGCCGCGCCCAGCTCCGGGGGCTCGATCATGTGGAACTCGTGGGCAGTGAAACCCAGCATCAACGCAATGTCCTCACCGGCCTCGCCGTCGACGAGCGCCTCGTGCACCGGCTGGGGGACGAGTTCGCCGTCCGCGAAGGGGGCGAGGAGCGGCATCGGCATCGCGTCGCCATCGAGACCGGGCTCGCACAACCGGTCCTGAAGGTCGAGGAGTTCGTCGTCGGTGAGGACGCGCAGGGCGGCGGCGGTGGCCGGGACGCCGGTACGGGAGGTGAACAGCGCCGACACCTTCTCGGCCAAGTCCCTGCCCTGGGGCCGCATGACCGCACCGGAGACCGAGATGGCGGCCCGGAAGAGTCCCCGGGCCGCCGGAACCGCGAGCAGGGTCTGGGCTGCGCCACCGCCCGCGGACTGTCCGGCGATGGTCACCTTCGCCGGATCGCCGCCGAACGCCGCGATGTTGTCCCTTACCCACTCCAGTGCGGCAATCCAGTCCCGTACCCCCCGGTTGTCCGGGGCATCCTCCAGCTGCAGGAAGCCCTCGATTCCCAGCCGGTAGCCGATGGACACCAGCACCACCCCGTCCCGGTTGAACGCCGCCCCGTCGTACCACGGGCTGGCCGCCGATCCCGCCACATAGCCGCCCCCATGGATCCATACGAGGACCGGCAGGCCCGCCTTCGGGTCGGCGGCCGGAGTGAACACATTGAGGTTCAGCACCCCCTCACCCGGGATCGAAGGCTCCGGGATCGTGGTGACCTCGGCAAACGGACGGCGCTGCGCTGTCGGCCCGTACACCGTGGCATCCAGCGGCTCCGTCCAGGAGGTCGGCGGCACCGGCACCGCGAACCGCAGTTCGCCCACCGGGGGCTGCGCGTAGGGGATGCCGAGGAAGCGAAGGGTGCCATCGGTGCGGTGTTCACCCCGCACCGGGCCGTGGCCGGTGCGGACGACGATGTCGGTCATGGGAGGGGCTCCTGTGGTGAGGGGTTCAGTTGCGGGGTACGTCGTGTTCGACGTATCGGCGGATCTTCCGCAGCGTTTCGGGGCGCGGCTCCCGACAGAAGCGCCGCCAGGAGCGGAGCGACGCTCTGCGGACCGGCGTCGGCGATGTTGAGCAGCCCATGTCGCGGACCGTGTCGTCGGCGCTGGGCAGCAGCAGGGTGACCGGCGCCGTGTCCATGGCCGCACCGGGGTCGCCCGGTTCCGGTGTCGCCGGTACGGCCGACTGGACCTCGGGTGCGTTCATGTCGGGCCTCCTCCGCCCCGTACCCCGGTGCGGGGCGGAGCAGGTGGTGCGAAGGGAAGAGGGGACGGGCCGGGGCGCGGCGTCAGCTGTCGAAGCCGAGGCCGAAGCGGTCCAGCGTCCGCAGCCAGAGGTTGCGGCGTCCCTCGTTGCGATCGGCGCGCGCCATGGACCACTTGGTGATGCCGATCCCGGCCGCGCGGATGGGCTCGGGCGGGAAGGGGAGGGGCTTGCGTCGGACGAGCTCCAGCCCGGTCCGCTCGGTGCGCTCGCCCGCCAGGAGGTCGAGCATGACCTCGGCGCCGAAGCGGGTGGCGCCCACTCCGAGGCCGGTGAATCCGGCCGCGTAGGCGACCTTGCCGTGGTGGCTCGTGTCGAAGAACACGCAGAAACGGGTGCTCATGTCGATGGCGCCACCCCAGGCGTGGGTGAAGCGGACACCCTCCAGCTGCGGGAAGGTCGTGAAGAAATGTCGGGCGAGGGTGGCGAAGGTCTCGGGCCGCCGGTCGTGTTCGGCGCGGACGCGGCCGCCGTAGTGGTAGACGGCGTCGTATCCGCCCCACAGGATGCGGTTGTCGGCGGAGAGCCGGACGTAGTGGAACTGGTTGGCACAGTCCGCGAAGCCCTGACGGCGCGCCCAGCCGACGGCGGCGAGCTGTCCTTCGGTCAGCGGCTCGGTCATCAACGCGTGGTCGTACACGGGGACGGTGTACGGACGGTGGCGCCGGAGCAGGGAGGGGTAGGCGTTGGTGGCGAGCGCGACGCGCCGGGCAGTGATCCGGCCGTAGGAGGTACGGACGGTGATCACAGCGCCGTGCTCGTCGAGCGAGGTGGCGGGGGTGTGCTCGTACACCCGGACGCCGACGTCGAGGCAGGCGCGCTTGAGTCCCCAGGCGAGCCGGGCCGGGTTGACCATGGCGACATCGTCCTTGTTCCACAGGCCGCCGAGGAAGGTCGGGGAGTCGATCTCGGCGCGGACGGTGTCGGCGTCGAGGAGGACCGGCTTGCCTCCGTACCGGGCGGCGGTCTCGGCCTCCTCCGCAAGGCCGTCGAGCTGGTACGGCTCGGTGGCGACGACGATGGAGCCGGTGCGCTCCCAGTCGCAGTCGATGCCGTGGCGGTCGACGGCGTCTTCCATGGCCTGGAGGTTCTCCCGCCCGAGCCGTTCCAGGAGGCCGATCTCCTCGGGCCAGCGCTGGAGGCCGTTGTGCAGGCCGTGGGTGAGGCTGGACTCGCAGAATCCGCCGTTGCGGCCGGAGGCGGCGCCGCCGGCCTCGTCCGCCTCGACGAGCACCACGTCCGCGGAGGGGTCGCGTTCCTTGGCGACGAGGGCGGTCCACAGGCCGGTGTAGCCGCCGCCGACCACGAGCAGGTCACAGGTGGTGCCGCCGACGAGGGCAGGGGCGGCCTGCGGGCGGCGCGGGTCGTCGAGCCAGAACGGGCTCGGCTCGGCGTCCCGGAGCGAGGTGAGGTGGTCCATGGGGATTCCTTCGGGTCGCGGAGGAGCCCGGACACACGGACCCTCCGAAGTGCCGCCCATGAGACTCCGCCGCGCGCAACAAGGTCAATGGTGTTGACATAAAGCCGCTGGGCTCAGTCGGACCGCTCCCCCACCGGATCCCAACGGTCGAGAATCTCCTCCGCGATCCGGCTCGCCCCGGGCGCGAAGCGCGCCGCCAGCTCACGGAACAGCGTCTCCGCGCGCTCGGCGGGCCACTCCCCGGGCAGGTGCTCGGCCGGCAGGTACGGGTCGCGGCGGACCAGGTCGAGCCAGTCGGTGTGCAGCAGGAGCTGGCGGCCGAGGTCGTCGCGCGCCTCGGCCGGTGCGGGTCCGTCGCCCCAGCGGGCCAGGAAGGAGCGGTAGCCCTCGGCGATCGCGTCGACGTCGAAGGCGGTACGGAGCAGGGGGCCGGCCTCGGTGGGCGCGGCGGCCTCGCCGTGGAACGCCCTGATACGGTCCCCGAGTCCGAGTTCCGCCGCGATGGGCGCGACGTCGACGCGTCCGGGCGCCACCCACAGGCCGCTCTGCAGCGGGCCGAAGCCCACCCATACGAGCCGGGAGCGCAGGTCGTGGCGTTCACGGCGCCAGGATTCGGGCAGCGAGAAGCCGACCAGGGTCCAAGTGCCGTCCCAGGCCCGGTTGACGGCGCCGGTCCGCTGGATCCGCTCCTCGCCGTCGGCGAGCACCTCGGCCGCTCGGGCGGTGAGCGAGAAGTACATCCTGCGACCGCGCCGGTGCCGTTCCAGCAGGCCGCGGCCGACCATACGCGTGAGCGTCGAGCGGACCGCGTCCTCGCCCACCCCGACACGCGCGAAGGCGTCGATCACGCTCGCCGAGGGCAGGGCGGTGCCCGTACCGAGGACGTGGATGCCGAAGAAGCTCAGCATCAGGGACTGGGGCCGGAGTGGGGCGCCGCGGCCGACCGTGGCGTCGGCTTCGCGTTCCGTCTTCGGATCGGGGTTTGTCACGGGGACAGCGTAGGCGCGGCGCCCGTCCACCCGGATCAATATTCGGCAGTTCGTTGACCGTGGATAAAAATGTGCCTAGCTTTGGCATCCGTCGGTGCGTGCTTCAGGCCGCGACTCCCGCGCCCCGCACCCGCTTCACGGGAAAGGACCCCCGTTCATGGATCTCTCCGACAAGGTCGCCGTCGTCACCGGCAGCGGCCGCGGGCTCGGGCTCGCCTATGCCCGTTCCCTGGCCGCCGCCGGCGCCGCCGTGGTGATCAACGACGTGGACTCGGACGCGGCGGACGAGGCCGTGCGGCAGATCGTCTCGACCGGCGGCCGCGCCGTCGCCGAGGTGGTGCCGGTCGGTTCCACCGAGGCCGCCGAGGCCCTCGTCGCCCGCGCGGTCGACAGCTACGGCCGGCTCGACGTCATGGTCACCAACGCCGGCGTCCTGCGGGACAGGGTGCTCTGGAAGATGACGGACCAGGACTTCGACACCGTCGTCGAGGTGCACCTGCGCGCCACCTTCACCTGCGTCCGCGCCGCCGTCGAGCGGATGCGGGCCCAGGGCGAGGGCGGCCGGATCGTGGCCGCCGGCTCCCCCGCCGGGCAGCGCGGCAACTTCGGCCAGACCAACTACGCCGCCGCCAAGGCCGGGATCGCCGCCATGGTGCGCACCTGGGCCATGGAACTGGCCAAGGCCCGCATCACCGCGAACGCCGTCATCCCGGTCGCCGCGACCGCGATGACGAAGACCGTCCCCGCCTTCGCCCCGCACGTCGAGGCGTTGGAGCAGCAGGGCACGGCTTTCCCCGACAGTCTGCGCAAGGGCGAGGGCTTCGGCACGCCCGAGGACGTCGCGGGCCTGGTTGCCTTCCTCGCCTCGGACGCCTCCGCCGGGATCACCGGCCAGTGCATCGGCATCGGCGGTGACAAGCTCGCCCTGTGGTCGCACCCGCAGGAGGTGTCGGTGGCATACGCCGACGGGGGCTGGAGCGCCGACGCCATCGCCGCCGCCTGGCCGGTGACGGTCGGGCGCACCCCCGAGACCTTCGGCATCCCGGCCCCGCAGCTGTGACGGGCCGCACCGGGCCGAACCCGGACGAACTCGTCGCCATCGACGTCCACACCCACGCGGAGGTGTCCGAGAAGGGCGGCGCCTCGCTCTCCGCCGAGCTGGACCGCGCCGCCGGAGCGTACTTCAAGGCGGAGCACCGCCACCCCACCCTGCCGGAGATCGCCGCGTACTACCGGGAGCGCCGGATGGCGTGCGTGGTCTTCACCGTGGATGCGGAGTCGGCCACCGGAACTCCGCCGGTACCGAACGAGGAGATCGCCGAGGCCGCCCTCCGGAACCCCGACGTGATCATCCCGTTCGCCGGGGTCGATCCGCACAAGGGAAAGGTGGCGGTCCGTCAGATTCGGCGCCTTGTCGACGAGTTCGGGGTCCGCGGCTTCAAGTTCCACCCGAACATCCAGGCCTTTCACCCCAACGACCGGATGGCGTACCCGCTGTACGAGGCCATCGAGGACGCGGGCGCCGTTGCGGTCTTCCACACCGGCCAGACCGGCATCGGCGCCGGTGCCCTCGGCGGCGGGGGCATCCGGCTGAAGTACTCCAACCCCATGGACGTGGACGATGTGGCCGCGGACTTCCCCGGGATGCGGATCATCCTCGCCCATCCGTCTTTCCCCTGGCAGGACGAGGCGCTCGCGGTGGCCACCCACAAGCCGCAGGTGTACATCGACCTGTCCGGCTGGTCCCCCAAGTACTTCCCGCCCCGCCTGATCCAGTACGCCAACAGCCTGCTGAAGGACAAGGTGCTGTTCGGCTCCGACTATCCGCTGCTCTCGCCCGACCGCTGGCTGGCCGACTTCGCCGACCTCCCGATCAAGGACGAGGTGCGTCCGAAGATCCTCAAGGAGAACGCGGCCGCGCTGCTCGGTCTCACCGAACGCTGAGGGGTTTCCATGCGCAACCAGGGCATCGGCTCCTGGCCCGCCCGCCGGAACCGGAAGACGCCCGGGCGCACCGCCCTCCTGCACGAGGGCCGCGCGATCGACTACGCCGGACTCCACGACCGCTGCACCCGCCTCGCCCACGTCCTGCGGGACGCCGGGGTCGGCCGCGGCGACCGGGTCGCCTACCTCGGCCCCAACCACCCCGCGTTTCTGGAGACGCTCTTCGCGACCGGGCTGCTGGGGGCGGTCTTCGTCCCGCTCAACACCCGGCTCGCGGTCCCGGAGCTGCTGCACCAGCTCACCGACTCGGGCAGCAGGGTCCTGGTGCACGCCGTCCAGCCTGACGGACGGGTGGCCGACCTGGCGACGGGGGCCGGCGTCACCACCCTCCTCGCCGTGCAGGCGGGGCCCGGGCCGGCGTACGAGGAGTTGCTCGCCGCCGCGGACACGGATCCGGTCGACGAGGAGGTGAGGCACGAGGACGTCTGCCTCATCATGTACACCTCGGGCACCACCGGCCGTTCCAAGGGGGCCGTCCTCACCCACGGCAACATCATCTGGAACAGCCTCAACGTGCTGGTGGACACCGATCTCGCCGTCGACGAGGTGGCGCTGGTCGCCGCGCCGCTGTTCCACACGGCCGCCCTGAACATGAGCTGTCTGCCCACGCTCCTCAAGGGCGGCACGGTGCTCCTTGAGTCCTCCTTCGACGCGGACCGCAGCCTGCGGCTCGTTGAACGGCACCGGGTGACCTGCATGTTCGGTGTGCCGACGATGTACGACGCGATGGCCGCCGCGCCGGGATGGGCCGGCGCCGACCTGTCGAGCCTGCGCATCCTGCTGTGCGGTGGTGCCCCGGTGCCGAGCCGCACGGCGCGCGCGTATCTGGACCGGGGGCTGGCCTTCGTCCAGGGGTACGGCATGACGGAGACCGCGCCCGGGGCCCTGGTCCTCGACCGGGCCGACTCGCTGAGCCGGGCCGGTTCGGCGGGCGTGCCGCACTTCTTCACCGATGTGCGGGTGCTCCGGCCCTCGGGCGAGGAGGCCTCGCCCGGTGAGAAGGGCGAGGTGGTCGTCGCGGGGCCGAACGTCACCCCTGGCTACTGGAACCTGCCGGAGGCGACCGCGGCGGCCTTCCTCGACGGGGGCCGGTTCCGCTCCGGCGACGTGGCCACGGTCGACGCCGACGGCTATGTGCGGCTCGTGGACCGTCTGAAGGACGTGATCATCTCGGGCGGGGAGAACATCTACCCGGCCGAGGTCGAGGACGCCCTGCTCGGGCATCCGGACGTCGCCGAGGCCGCCGTCATCGGTGTCCCCGACCCCAAGTGGGGCGAGGTGGGACGGGCTGTCGTCGTGCCGCACCCCGGAGCCGCCCTCACCGCCGAGGAGCTGATCGCCCATCTGGAGGGCCGGCTCGCCCGCTACAAGATCCCGCGGAGCGTCGTCCTCGTCCCCGAACTCCCCCGCAACGCCGCCGGAAAGCTGCTCAAGCAACCGATCCGGGCCCGCTACGGCACCGGCGCCTGATCGCCCCTCATCACCTCACCGTCAGCACATCACCCTGAATCACCGCACAGGAGTACTGCCATGCCTCTCACCGTTCACGGAATCGACGAGATCAGGAACCGGGCCGGAGCCGACCTCGGCCACAGCTCCTGGGTCGATATCGCGCAGTCGCGGGTCGACACCTTCGCCGACGCCACCGACGACCACCAGTGGATCCACGTCGACCCGGAACGCGCGGCCGCGGGTCCGTTCGGCGGCACCATCGCCCACGGCTATCTGACGCTCTCTCTGCTCATCCCGATGTGGAGCGAGCTGCTCCAGGTCGAGGGCGTGTCGATGGCCGTCAACTACGGTCTCAACAAGGTGCGTTTCCCCTCCCCCGTACGCGTCGGCTCGAAGATCCGCACGCACGGCCGCGTGGTGTCCGTCGAGGACGTCAGGAGCGGCGTGGAGGTCGTCGTGGACCTCACCGTGGAGATCGACGGCGCCGACAAGCCGGCGTGCGTCGCCCAGGCGGTGTACCGCTTCTACGCCTGAACTACCCGGCGCGGCCACGGGTGGGTGGAGCAGAAGCTTGAGGATGGGCTGCGCTCGCTCGCGGCGCCGGTCACAGACGGCGGCGGCCAGGTGGTCACAGCGGTCGACGTGGCCCCGCACGCGGGCCGGGCCGCCCCGGAGGAGAGTCCGGCCGCCCTGCTGCCACACCTCCGGGAGGCCGCCGCCCGGAGCAGCGCCGACCTCGCCGCCGTGGGCCACTTCTCCCCCGTGGCGGCCGGCTGAGCGTCCCGGACACCCCCGGCCGCCGATCAGTCCCCGTCCGCCGCCGGGCGGAGCGCCGTCACCGCGCCGAGCATCAGCTCCAGGGCGAAGGGGTAGCCGCTGTCGCACATGTCGGCGGCGAGGAGCGGGAAGGTCGCGGCGATGTTCGGGTGGGTGTCGGCCGACAGCCTGCCGTACACCGCGTGCCAGACCTCCGCGTCCGCGTCCTGGGCCGCCCTCGGAAGGGCGAGCGCGGCGGCGTCCTGGGCGGCGAAGGCGAGGGCCTGGTCGACGAAGGCGTGGTAGATCCGCACCGCGAGGGCGTCCGGGAAGCCTCCGGAGCGCAGGATGCCGAGGATCGTCTCAACGGCCCGGGTCTCGTGGGGACGCCCTGTCGTGCGGTGCGCCGCGAGGAGGGCGGCCTGCGGGTTGGACCGGTAGGAGGCGTGGATGCGCAGCCCGATCGCGCGGAGGTCGGCCCGCCAGTCGCCGGTGACCGCCCAGCCCTCCTGGGCACGGCCGATGAGCTCGTCGGCGAGGGCGAGGAGCAGCGCGTCGGTGTTGCGGAAGTAGCGGTAGAGGGCGCTGGGATCCGCGCCGAGTGCGGCGCCCAGTCTCCGTACCGAGAGCGCTTCGGCGCCGTGCTGCGCGACCAGACGCAACGCGGTCTCGACGATCAGCTGTTGCGAGAGGACGGCACCGTGCTTGGTCGGCCTGCGGCGCTGTCGCCTGCCTTCGGGAACCACGCGTTCAGCCATGCGCGGACCTTACGTCAACACCATTGACATGTGAACAGCCGTCCCGCTTCCATGACACCCACCGACCTTCACCTCACACTCCGGAGCACCCCATGACCACGGCCGACCTGGTCTTCACCCGCGGCCCCGTTCTCACCATGGATCCGGCCCGCACCCGGGCCACCTCGCTCGCCGTCGTCGGCGAGCGGATCGCGGCCGTCGGCCACGACGAGGTGCGCGCACTCGTCGGCCCCCGCACCGAGGTCGTCGACCTCACCGGGAAACTGCTGCTCCCCGGGTTCCAGGACGCCCACATCCACGCCGTCTACGGCGGGACGGAGCTGGCAGAGTGCGATCTGACCGGCACCGTGGGCGTCGCGGAGTACCTGGCCCGTATCCGGTCGTACGCGGACACCCACCCGGACCACGTGTGGATCAGCGGCGGCGGCTGGTCGCTGGAGAGCTTCGACGGCGGGCTGCCCACCCGGCAGTTGCTCGACTCCGTCGTCCCGGACCGCCCGGTCCTGCTGTCGAACAGGGACCACCACGGCGCCTGGGCCAACACGCGTGCGCTCGAACTCGCCGGGATCACCGCGGCCACCCCCGATCCCGCCGACGGACGGATCGAACGGGAGCCGGACGGCACCCCCAGCGGCATGCTCCAGGAGGGCGCCACGGCACTGGTCTCCCGGCTGGTGCCGGCGAGCACCCCCGCGGACCGGCTGGCCGGCCTCCTCCGGGCCCAGGAGCTGCTGCACTCGCTCGGCATCACCGGCTGGCAGGACGCACTGCTCGGTGTGTTCGGCGGCAAGCCCGATCCGTCGGACGCCTACGTGACCGCCGCCCGTGACGGCTCGCTCACCGCCCGGGTGACCGGCGCGCTCTGGTGGGACCGGGAGCGGGGGGCCGAGCAGATCGACGAACTGGTCGCGCTGCGCGAGAAGTTGAGCCACGGGAAGTTCCGGACGGGCTCGGTGAAGATCATGCAGGACGGCATCGCGGAGAACTTCACCGCCGCCATGACCGCCCCCTATCTCGACGGCTGCGGCTGCGCCACCACCAACAGCGGACTGAGCTTCGTCGACCCCGAGGCGCTGCGCGGATACGTCACCCGCCTCGACGCCCTCGACTTCCAGGTCCACTTCCACGCCCTCGGCGACCGCGCCGTCCGTGAGGCCCTCGACGCCGTCGAGGCCGCCGTGGCCGCCAACGGCCACCGCGGCAACCGCCACCACCTCGCCCACCTCCAGGTCGTCCACCCCGACGATCTCCCCCGCTTCGCCCGTCTCGGCGCCATCGCGAACATCCAGCCCCTCTGGGCCGCCCACGAACCCCAGATGGACGAGCTGACGGTTCCCTTCCTCGGCCCCGAACGCGCGGCCTGGCAGTACCCGTTCGGCGATCTGCTGCGGGCCGGGGCCACCCTGGCCGCCGGCAGCGACTGGCCCGTCAGCAGCCCGAACCCCCTCGAAGGCATCCACGTCGCCGTCAACCGAAGGGACCCCGAGGCCACCGACGACCGGGTCTTCCTGCCTGAACAGCGCCTCGACCTCACCACCGCCCTGGCCGCCTACACGGCCGGCTCCGCCCATGTGAACGGCCTCGACGACACGGGCAGCCTGCGCCCCGGCCACCTTGCCGACCTGGTGGTACTGGACCGGGACATCCTCACCACACCCCCGGAGGAGATCGCCGGGGCCGGGGTGGAGCGGACCTATGTCGGCGGCAGGCTCGTGCACTCCGTCTGAACCGGCCGCCGCGGGGTTCAGGCAGGGCCCGTCCGCGAGGTGGACGCCCGCACTTCGAGTCGGGTCGGCACGAGCACCCCGGCCGACTCCCGCAGGCCGCGCTCCAGGACGGCCACCAGGAGTTCGATGCCGGCCTCCGCGACCTCCCGGGGCCGCAGGCTCAACGTCGTCACGGTCGGCTCGGTGTGCTCGGCCGTCACGTCCTCGCTCACACAGACGAGGAGCAGATCGCCAGGCACCTCGTAGCCATGGCGGCGCGCTGCCTCCAGGACGAGGGGCGGGCTCGCCTCGGCCACGACGAACAGCGCGTCGGGCCGCTCGCGGCCTCCCTCCGCGTCACCCGCCGGGGCCTCCGCCAGAGCGGTCTCGACGGCACGTACGACCGGTCCGTTGCCGGCGGCCTCGGCGCGTACGATCCGCTCCGGCAGACCGTGCTCGGTACACCAGTCGCGATAGGCGGCGAGCACCCCCGTATGGAACCGGGTGGTGCTGTCGGGCAGGACGAGCACGGGCCGCCGGGCGCCCTGCTTCCCGAGGTGGTCCAGGGTCTCGCGCACCGCCGCGCCGGCGTCGACGTCCACCCAGTGCGCCCCTGGCCGCCCTTCGACGGAGCGGTCGCTGAACACCGGGATCCTGGCGGCGAGCACATCGTCGACGATCCGGTCGTCGGCGACGGGGTCGGCCACGACCACCGCGTCGAGCGGCAGGTCGGCCCACTCGCTCTGCAGGGAGCCCGCGGGCAGCAGCACCATGGCGTAGCCGCGCTCGAGCGCGGTCGCCGCGGTGGCACCGGTAAGCCTGGCGAAGTAGGGAGACTCCAGGAAGGTCCAGGGGGCGTCGGCGAACTCCCCCACCACGTATCCGATCAACCGGGCCCGCCCCGCGCGCAGTTGGCGCGCGGTGGCGTTGGGCCGGTAGCCCATTCTGCGCGCGGTCTCGCGGGCCGTCTCCCGTACGGCGGGAGAGAGCCGTCCAGTGCCGTTGAGCGCCGCCGAGACGGTCGTCTTGGACAGGCCCGCCTCGCGGGCCACGTCGACGAGCCGGACGCGCGGGGTGGGCGGCGAGGGCTGCCCGCCGTGCCGTGAAGCTTCAGTCATGGGGTCGATGCTGCCACCCTCGCGACCTCAGCAAAACCGTTCCCGCAGAGCCTTGTGCGGGAACGTTCCCGCATCAATACTCGCTCCAACCCCCGCACCCGTCACTACACCCGCAAAGGGGTGGGTCTGCATGCGCACGCCCAGAACCATCGCGCTTCTCGCCTGTACCGTCTCACTCGCGGCCGCCGCCACCGCCTGCTCCGGCGCCACCGCCCCCCGGACCGCGGGCGGCGGCGCCGGCTACCGGATCACTCCGACCTCGCCACCCGCGCAGGGCACGCTGGACTCCTTCACCTGGTCCCTGTACGCCGAGCCCTACACGCTCGACTACGCCCTCGCGTACGACTACCCGCCGAACACCGTGCTCGCCAACGTGTGCGAGCAGCTCCTGCGGGTCACACCCGACCTGCGGGTCGAACCCGGTCTCGCCCTCAAGTACACCCGGCCCGACCCGCGCACACTGGTCTACACCCTCCGTTCCGGGGTGAAATTCCACGACGGGACGACCATGACCGCGGACGACGTGGTCGCCTCCCTCAAGCGCCACACGAACCCGGCCGTCGGCTCGCCCTGGGGCTCCGTCTTCAAGAACGTCGACACCATCGAGAAGACCGGCCCACTGGAGGTGACGATCCGCCTCAACAAGCCCGACATCCTGCTCAACGAGCTGATGGCCGCCTCCCCCGGCACCATCGAGAGCGCCGCCTTCCTCGCCAAGGCCGGGAAGGATTACGGCACCCCCAAGGGCAAGGTCAACTGCACCGGCCCGTACGCCCTCGACAGCTGGGACCAGGGCGACAGCATCACGCTCAGGAAGAACGCGGCCTACTGGGACCGGTCGCTCGCCGCCAAGTCCGCGTCCGTGAAGTTCACCTTCATCGAGGACGCGGCGGCCCGCGCCAACGCCTTCCTGTCCGGCACGGCCGACGGCGGCTACATGGTGCCCTCCTCCTCGCTCGCGCAGCTGCGCACCAGCGGCAAGGGAACGGTCCTCTTCGGCCCCAACACCGCCGCGGCGAACCTCGCCGTCCTCGACTTCCACGGCCCGCTCGGCGACCTCAAGGTCCGCGAGGCCCTCTCCATGGCCCTCGACCGGAAGAACATCGTCAAGGCCGCTGCAGGCGGCGTCGGCGTCCCCGCCAAGGCCCCCGCCGCTCGCGGCGCATGGGCGCTGGCCCCGGAGAAGACCGCCGCGCTCTACGACACCCTTCCCGAGCCGGTGTACGACGTCGCGGCGGCCAAGAAGCTCGTCCAGGAGGCCGGTGCGACCGGCCGCAGGATCACCTTGGTCACCAGCTCGCTGGCGCCCGAGATCAGCGTCGTCGCCAACGCGGTCCAGGCCGCCGGGCGACAGATCGGCCTCGACGTCCGGCTCAAGGCCGTTGCCCCGGAGGCGTACAGCAGCATCTTCGTCGACCCGGGCGCGCGCGCCGGCCTCGACCTGGTCATCACCAACGGATACGACAACACGCCCGACCCGCTGGAGTTCTACCAGTACCTGCGCACCGGCGACTTCGGCAACTACGGCAAGTGGTCGAACGCCGAGTACGACGCCGCCTTCGACCGGGCCAACGCGGAGCCCGACCCCGCCGCGCGCGCGGAGCGGACCGCCGACCTCCAGCGGATCGCGCTGCGCGAACTGCCGATCATCCCCGTGTACGAGGCGCCCTACTCGGTCTTCCTCGGCAAGCGGGCGACCGGCGCTCCGACCGGGATCGCCCAGCTGTACTACCCGTGGGCCGCGACGATCGGGGCCGCGAAGCGATGACCCGCTACCTCGTCGGACGGCTCCTCGGCCTGGTGACGGTGCTGTTCGTGACTTCTCTCGTGGTCTTCGGCACCGTCCACCTGGCCCCCGGCGACCCTGTGTCGTTCCTGCTCCACGGCCGCCCCGCGACCCCCGAGGCCGTGGCGGCCCTGCGCACCCAGTACCACCTGGACGACCCGCTGCCCGTGCAGTACGCGAAGTGGCTCGGCGGTGTCCTGCACGGCGACTTCGGCCGCTCCGCCCAGTTCCACCAGGACGTCGCCGACCTCATCGGCTCGCGGCTGCCCGGCACCGCCCTGCTCGTCGGCTACGCGGCTCTTCTCGTCTCCCTCCTCGGCGTGGCGGCCGGCATCCTCGCCGCGCTGCGCCCCGGGCCGCTGGACCGCGCGGTGCTCCTCGGCACCGGTGTGGCCACGGCGACACCCTCCTTCGTCACGGCCATCGCGCTCGTGTCGCTCTTCTCCGTGCAACTGGGTTGGTTCCCGGGGCCGGGCGGCACCCCCTCGGGCCTCTCGGACCGCCTGTACCACCTGACACTGCCGGCCTTCGCCCTGGCACTGACCTTCGCGGGTCTGCTCGCCCGGGTGACCCGCTCGGCGATGCTCGACGAACTCGGCCGCGAACACGTCGAGGTGGCGCGCGCCCGCGGTGTCGCACGGCGAACCGTGGTCCGCCGGCACGTGCTGCGCAACGGGCTCGGCCCGGTCGTCACCGTCGGCGGCACGATGCTCGCCGGACTCCTCATGAGCACCTCGATCGTCGAGACCGCCTTCGACGTGCCCGGCCTCGGCTCCCTGCTCGTGCAGTCGGTGACCGCCAAGGACTTCGCCGTCGTCCAGGCGATCACACTGCTCAGCGTGGCGGCCTTCGTCCTCGTGAACCTCGCCGTCGACCTGCTTGTCCCCCTCATCGACCCCCGGCTGTCCCTCCACGGGGAAGGCTCCTCATGACCATCACCACACCCTCCGCGGCCGGCGCGACCGCCGTACTGCGCCGCCGGCCCGGCCTGCGCGGCCTGCGCGTCCTCGGCCGGAGCCCGCTGTTCACCGCCTCGGTCGCGGTGCTCGCCGTGCTCGTCCTGGTCGCCGTCCTCGCCCCGGTCCTCGCCCCGTACGACCCCGAGGCCGTCGACCTCTCGGCCAGCCTGGCCGGGACGACCGGCGAACACCTGCTCGGCACCGACCAGTCGGGGCGGGACATCCTGTCCCGGCTGCTCCACGGTGCCCGGACCGGCCTGCTCGGGCCGCTGCTCGTCATCGGGGTCTCCACCCTCCTCGGCACCCTGCTCGGCGTGGTGGCGGCATGGCGAGGCGGCTGGGCGGACACGGTCCTGTCCCGCTCGATGGACATGGCCTTCGCGATCCCGGGGCTCCTGCTCGCGATCCTGCTCGTGGCCGTCGTCGGCCCCGGCATGACCGCGCCCGTCATCGCCATGGCGGTGGCCTACACCCCGTACGTGGGGCGCCTGGTGCGCGGGATCGCGCGCCAGGAGAAGGCCCGCCCGTACATCGAGTCCTACCGGGTGCAGGGCTGGTCGGGCTGGACCGTCTGCCTGCGTCATCTGCTGCCGAACATCGCGCCGACGGTCTTCGCCCAGTCCGCGATGAACTTCGGGTACGCGCTGATGGACCTGGCGGCCCTGTCCTTCCTCGGCTTCGGTGTGCAGCCGCCGACCGCCGACTGGGGCGCCATGATCAACGAAGGCCAGTCGGCCATCCAGCAGGGGGCGATGCTGCCGGCCCTCGCACCCTCCGCGTGCATCGTGCTCGCCGTGGTGGCGTTCGGCATCGTCGGCGAGGGACTCGCCGACCGGATCGCGAGGCGGGAGCAGTGAGCGACATGACCGAGAAGAACACGCCGGTGCACGGCACCGCGACCACCGGTGACCTGCCGGTCCTGGACATCGACGGGCTCGGGGTCCGCCTGGCGGACGGTCAGGCGGCCCGGCCGATCCTGGACGGGATCAGCCTCCGGGTGCTGCCCGGGGAGACGGTGGGCCTCGTCGGCGAGTCCGGCTCCGGCAAGTCGGTGGCCTGCCGCAGCGTCCTCGGACTGCTGCCCGCAGGCGCGCGCGCCGACGGACAGGTCCGGGTCGCCGGCCGGGACGTGCTCACCATGAACCGTACGGAACTGGCCACGCTGCGGGCCCGGCAGGTCGCGATGGTCTTCCAGGACCCGCGAGCCTCCGTCAACCCCCTGCGCCGAGTCGGCGACTTCCTCACCGAGGGACTACGCGCGGTGGGAACCCCCGCCGCGGCGGCCACCGCCCGGGCCGAGGAACTCCTCGACGCGGTCGGCATCCGCGATCCGCGCGGCGCGCTGCGCCGCCATCCGCACCAGTTCTCCGGCGGCATGCTCCAGCGGGTGGTCATCGCCGCGGCTCTCGCCGCCGAACCCGCCCTCCTGGTCGCCGACGAGCCGACCACCGCTCTGGACGTCACGACCCAGGCGGAGATCATCGCGATCCTCACCCGGCTGCGGGCCGAGCGCGGCACGGGACTGCTCTTCGTCACCCACGACCTCGAACTGGCCTCCGCCATCTGCGACCGCGTGTACGTGATGTACGCGGGCCGGATCGTCGAGACCCGGGGCACGGACGAGCTCTTCGACCGGCCCCGTCACCCGTACACGGCGGGGCTGCTCGCCTGCACCCCGCGCATCGGACCGGACGCACCTGCGCCCCGGCCGATCCCGGGCCGCCCCGTCTCCCTCGCCGAGACGCCACCCGGGTGCGCCTTCGCCGCACGCTGCGCCCATGCGCTGCCTCGCTGCTCCGAGGAGACACCCGCACTTGCGCGCTACGGCGACGGTCTCGCCGCATGCCACCGCGCCGACGAAGGGATCACACTGTGACCGCCACGATGAAGGGACTCGTGGTCGAGGGGCTGTGCAAGCGGTACGGGAACCACACGGCCGTCGACGGCGTGTCGTTCACCCTTGGACCGGGAGCCTCCCTCGCCCTCGTCGGGGAGTCCGGGAGCGGCAAGACCACGACGGTCCGCATGCTCGTCGGCCTGGAGCGTCCGGACGTCGGCACCGTCCATCTGGACGGCCGGGACCGTTCGGCACGGGCTCGGAACCGGGCCGAACGGCTGGCCCGGGCCCGGGAGATCCAGATGGTCTTCCAGGATCCGTACCTGTCGCTGGACCCGCGAGTGGCGGTGGCCGACTGCGTGGACGAGGTACTCCGGCTCCACACCAAGCTGGACGCCGCCGCCCGGAGGTCCCGGGTCGCCGAACTCCTGGAGCAGGTCGGCCTCGGCGCGCGTGAGGCCACGGCGCTGCCGCGACGCCTCTCCGGCGGGCAGCGCCAGCGCGTGGCCATCGCACGTGCTCTCGCGGTCGAGCCCCGGGTCCTCGTCCTCGACGAGGCGGTCGCGGCACTCGACGTGTCCATCCAGGCCCAGATCCTCGACCTTCTCACCACAATCCGGCGCGAGGTGGGAATCGGCTACCTCTTCGTCACCCACGACCTCGCCGTGGTCCGGCACATCGCGGACGAGGTACTGGTACTCAAGTCGGGAAGGGTCATGGAGTCCGGCCCCACCGCCCAAGTGCTGGACGCGCCGGAACACCCCTACACGCGTCTGCTCCTCGACTCCGTGCCCCGACGCGGCTGGGACCCGGGCCGCGCGGTGTCGGGGAACCGAGCGCTCGACTGACCGACCCTGGACGATGGGGTGTACTTACGGCTGTGCGGGTGGGGTGAGCTTTGCCGACCTGGTGTCTGCCCGCATCCGCCGGCCGGCACCGGCGCGCGGCGGTTACTCAGCGTACTGCGGTACAGCACCGGACGACCCGGCCTCACCTGTCACCGTGCCCTCTGGGACAGAGCAGCGCACACTCTTACCTTGGTCACGCCGGAAGCCGCAAACAACTTCATCGCCGGGCGCCGAGACCTTTCGTACCAGGTGCATGCCAGATATCACGCACAGCACTCACTGGCTGTCCCCTATCCGCTCGGATCAAAGGGTTTCACGCAGTGCGTCCGGCCCGGAACCAACGACATACATGGAGCGTGGCGGCCTGCGTCTCGCGATCAGAAGACGCAGCGCGGGCGCGGCCGCAGGGCGTACCCGCGTCATCCCGTCCGCAACCGCTGCACCCGGCCACAGCCAGGCACAGCGGTTGAGATGTCAGACCCGCGGGGTCTTCGCACCGGGTGCGTGTGCTGCCGGTTCGACCCTCTGCGCCCGGAGTTCCCTGACCTCGGCCCGAAGGTCGGTGAGTTGCCGGTGAAGTGCCTGAATCGCCACGATCGCGACGCCGTTGGCATCGGTGCAGCAGATCGTCTTGTCGTCGGCCCCCAGACCGAGGTGGGCCCGCCAATCCTGTGCCATCGGCCCCAGGTGGCGCACTTCGTCGTCCTCCCACCGGTACCGCCATGTGCTCACCGGCAGACGGACCACTCGGGCAAGGACGTCGAACCCGTTCACTCCGTCACCCGCCTCGGTGACAGTTTCCCCGGAGGCTGTGGACGTCATTCCGGCAGGATTGGGTGTGTCGGGGTGCAGGCGCGCCCGGTAGGCCCGAATGCCGGCGGTCCGGGCGCGGTGGAGGCGTTCGGTCAGCGATCCCATCGCACCGGGCTCACGTCGGTCTTTACGGCCCGGTCGGAGAACAGCAGACTGCCCAGCGGGACGAACTGAGCGGAGACCCCGGGGTCGTCGTCGACCGGGGCGGCGCTCTGCTCCACCGCCCGCACCTGCGCGGGCTCGGCCTCGGCCGCCGAGGCTGCGCCCAGGCACACCGACACGGCGGCGATCGCAGCGGAGGACACTGCGGCAAGTCGGGTAGCTGCGGTAAGAGACATGAAGCACGCTCCGGATTGGTCAGAGATCAGATCAATCAGGCAACGACACCGCCCCCCATTCGGTCACGAGCAGCACGACCGGACGTTGACCGGACCCAGCGGTCCGAATCAGAGCGCTTCGCGAAGAGCCCGAGCAGGGAAGTTGTTCGCAGTCGTTCCGGGGCGGTGAACAACGGCTGCGTACACGGTCCGCCCACCCGCCCGGATGCATAGGGCACGTGCGCGCCGGGGCCGGATGATGTGCGGCCGGGTGCCGTTGATGACGTAGATCGAAGCTGGGTGCGTCGACGTGATGATCGCGGCCATACCCTGGCTGCTGCCCTGCAACCCGCTGGTTGCGAGGCCGGCGCTCGGTGAAGCCTGACCTCCCGCGCCACATCGGCCGCAGAAGCCGTACCTACGTACCGGCGAACACGGGCGAGCCCGTGGCACCACAGCGGCACGGGTGCGGCAGGTGCCCTGATTCTCGGAGGTGAAGGCCTCCTGGGGATCGGGGCGCCTGCCGTGTTCGTACGTTGCGCGGGGCGCGGGCGGACCGGTCCGCCGGCCGGTTGCGCAGCCGGTTTCTCAGTGGTGTCCGAGCCGGTTTCTCAGCCGGTACACGTCACCTTCAGCGCGGATATCGCGTGGTGCTCGTAGTTGTTGTCCTCGCCCCGGTCGTGCAGTTGCACGGAGAGCTTCTTGGCGTCGACGGAGAAGGTGCCCGGCACGTTGTACCAGGTGCCGCGACGCTCCTTCTGGCGGACGTAGTAGGAGCCGACCAGGTTGCTGGTCCTGGGCAGGAACCGGTCGTACACGGTGTAGTAGCTCGGGTTGCCACCGACCCGCACGATGTCGGAACTCCCGGGCACATGAACGGAGATGCTGCACTTCCTGGCGGTGGCGGGCAGGTCGAACAGCCAGGTCGCCGATCCGCCCGAGTCCTTGGAGGAACTGCCGGACATGGGCATGGAAAGGTACTTCCCCGCGCAGCCGTAGCCGCCGAAGCCTCCGCTGTGGGTGGCCCAGCCCTCCTTGCCGTCGCTGTAGTAACCCGACTTCTGGAAGCGCTGGGTGGGGCACTCCGGTCCGGACACGCCGCTGTACACCACGGCGGGTGCCGACTTGGGCGCCGAACCGGCCGAGGGGGCCTTGGCGGGAGTGTCCGAGCCCGTGCCGGCGGGGGCCTTGTCGCCGGAACCGCTCTTCTCCGTCTTGTCGGCCGCACCCGTGGTGCTGCCCTTGGCGCCCTTGGTCTCCGCCTCGGCCGACCCGTCCGCGGGCTTCCGCCCGTCCCCCGTGTCCGCGCGTACGTCACCGACAGGGCCCTTGTCACCCCGGGCCGGGGTGACACCCGACTTGTCGCCACCGGCGGCCCGCTTGCCCTCGGGGCTGTCGGGGTCGGTGCCCGGTACGTAACCACCGGCCCGGCCGTCCCCCTTCCATGCCGCCGCCGCTTCGCGGCTCTCGGGCTTGGCCTCGTCCTTCTGGGCGCCCGCCACGACGAACGGGGTCGCAAGGAGAAGCGCACCGGCGAAGGCGGCCGCGACCACCATCGGGCGCGACACCCGGCCGGGGCGCTCCGGGGCACCGCCCTCCCCCGCCGCAGCACCGCCGGGAGGGCCGGACGAAACCGCGGCGGAGACGGCGGCCGTGGCGGTGGCCCGACCGGCCTCGACGGCCGCCTCGGTGGAACCGGCCGTCGAGGCAGCGACAGCCGGCTCCGTCGCGGTCGAAGCGGTCTCCGTGGAAGCTGTCTCCTTGGATGCGGACGGCCCACCCGCAGGCGTCGATTCCGCGGCGGCCGTGGCGGACGACGACGTGCTCGCCTCGGCCGTCTTCCCGGCGGTGCTCTCCGCGACACCCGCCGAGGCCGCGGAGGCAGTGCCCGCAGCAATGGTGGCGGTGGTGGCCACCACCGCGGTCTTTCCGGCCGTCGGTGCCGCCTCTTCCTGGGCAACCGCCGAGTCCTCACCGCCCGGTTGTCCCTCGGGCTCGGACGTGGTCCTGCCGATGGAGACCCCGGCCGCGTGCACCACCGCCGGGGTCTGGGCCGCAGGTTCCCCGGCCTCCTGCGGGCCGGACTTCGACGAGGTCGGTGTCCGCGCGCCGCCGCCGTCCTTGCCGCCGGTGACCGAAGTGTCCCCGCCCTCCGTCACCGTGTGGGACGAAGGCGCGGACGGGGCGCCTATGCTCCCCGGAACCGCGCCCTCCGAACTGTCCGGAACCGTTCCGCCCGAGGCCCCGCCCCGGCCGTTGCCGGACTCGCTCTCCTCACTGGACCGCTCTCGCTTCAAAGGTCGCCCCTCTTTCCCTGCCATTGATCCTCTTCATCCTCTTCGATTGCTGCTGGGAGGGCTCGGTTCCCCGCCCCTGCCAGGGAATGTGACTTCACGTCACGTCTGCTCGTAACTCTGGTTCTCGCTCTCGGCCGTCAGCCAGTCCATGGCGTCGTGGAAGTGCCTTCCCTGGCCCTGGAACCGGGCGAACTCGCCGCGTACGAGGTTCATCACCCCGAACTCCTCACGTAGGTGGACATTGAGCACCTGGAGCAGGGGGAACGGCCCCGAGGACGCCGGGCCCGACAACTTCATGGCCTCCGGGGTGTCGAGCATTTCGATATTGTCGGTGACCTTCGGGTGGCTCTCCCGCCACGATCCACGCACCGCGGCGCTGTGTGACGGGGTCCGCGAGCAGACCCAGCACGCCCGTGACGCCGTTGGAGTCGTTCGACGGTCCGGCGTGGCCGACCTCGGTGTCGGGCGCGTACCAGAGACGTCCGGGTATGGCACGTGCCGCGTCCGTCGCCACGCTCCCGCCGTCGCCACTGCGGATCTTCGCCGTCTCGCACGCGACCAGTACGACGGGAGCCGGGGGCTGCGCCGGGTCCCTGAGCGTCTCCATGAAACGCGCGAACCGGGCACCGTCGACGACCAGCGGCTTTTCGCCCACCACATGGAGTTCGATGCCGTTCTCGGTGCCGTGCGCGTCGAAGAACAGCGGCCTGACCGGCTCCTTCGCATCCCGCGCCGGTGCGGCCTGCCAGGGGAGCTCGCCGGCCGGGGAGTCCGTGTCGCTGTCGGTGTCGAGTACGACACCCCCTTCCTCCGTGGCCCGGTAATGCGCGAACAGGACCTCGTCCGAGCGGTACGCGGCGTAGAAGGCCTCCCGGGGCACCCAGTCCTGCGGGGTGTGTGACGCGTAGCCCAGCGTCCGGCCGTCGGTGTCACGAATCACCTGGAGGCCTTCGTAGACCTGTCCGAAGGAGACCTGACGTCCGTCCGTGGAGTTGGGGTGGGGCCCCCGAGCCCGTGGTACATCCGCATGACCTCGGGCGAGAACGGCTTCCCGTACACCAGCCCGGTGAAGACCTCCGCTACGAACTCGCGGGGGTTGCCGGCGGCGTAGGCGCTCACCCCAAGGGCGAGAGCCTGATGGGGTACGGCGTCGCCGTCCTGCCCGCTGCGGCCGGCGAGCTGTGTGAAGGCCAGATCGTGGTACTGGGCACGGGCGTTGGCGTAGTGCAGGAAGTGGCCCAGCTCATGCACCATCGTGCCGACGCCGGAGGGATCGAGCTCGGTCGAGAGGTAGCGGTACCGCTTGTCGGCGAGCTTGTTGGTCAACGGATTGCCGACGACGTCGGGCGAGGCGATCACCGCGTTGGGTGCGAGGTACTCGGCGCGCTGGAGCCGGCCCCCGCTCCGCTCGGCGATCAGGTCGTTGTGGACCTCCAGAAACCGGCCGTACTTGGGCAGGTGCAGCTCGACGTCGGGAACGTGGAAGCCGGCCTCCTGCACTGTGATTACGGCCTTGCGGAAGTTGTCGATCCGAGCGTCGCGGAGGCTGTCCGTGGGGTCCCCGTGGACGGTGACCTGCGTGCCGTGGACGTCCTCGACCACCGGCGTCAGGTTCCCGAGGTGGGAGCCGGTGTCGAGTGCCTCGGCCTGGTTGGCACGGTCGAGATAGGAGTTGAGTTCCGGGTAGAGCGTGGAGCGGGTCAGGTCGTTGCGGGCGCCGTCCATCAACTCCCGTACACGAACGGCGGACACACCCGCGTCGACGGTCACCCCACCAGCCGCCGCCTGATCCCGCTTGGCCGCCAGCTGCTGGCGCGAGAGCTCATCGGCAGCATCGAGCGCATCGTCCGACAAAGCGCCGTGGTGGGTGCGGTCGCCAGTGAAGATGTCGTGCGTGGTGTTGTTCGCCGGATCGACCCGATCCGGCAACCGTCGGCCCGCGAAGTCGCTCACATCAGGATGGATACGGGCGTACCGGTCGAGAAGCTGTGCCTGGTGCGCCCGCTCGGCGATGCGCTGGTGCAGATCGTCCTGCTCGGACCGGACGTGTGCGGTGAGGCGGTCGACCGCCCCGGTACGGTCGCTGGGGCCGTTCTTGCCTGACTTCCACGCTTCCACGGTATCGAGGATGGCCTCCAACTGACGCTGGTTGGCGTCATGGGCACCAGGCAGCTTCCGGCCGCCGTTCGCCCACTCGTGGACAGCCGTATCGATGCGTCGCAGAGCGTTGGAGCGCCGCGCCCGCGGCAGCGTCGACAGAGCCCGCCAACTGTCGATGATCTCGCTGTCCCCGACCCCGCGGCTATCGGTCGGGAGCGCGCCCGACGTTGAGCCGCCCCCCGTGGGCGGGCGACCGGAGGGCGATGGCCGGCCGTCGCCGCCGACCGCCGCCAGGTCGTCGGACATCGCCTGCTCCGCACTTTTCTGCGGCGCGGAGTTGAGGGTTTCGAAGATCATGTCCGAGAAGGTGGCGGTGTGCGGCACCGTTTCCCCCCGCGGGGCGGGGACGAAGGCCGGGCCGGTTTCGAGTGGCTCTCCCGCCACGATCCACGCACCGCGGCGCTGTGTGACGGGGTCCGCGAGCAGACCCAGCACGCCCGTGACGCCGTTGGAGTCGTTCGACGGTCCGGCGTGGCCGACCTCGGTGTCGGGCGCGTACCAGAGACGTCCGGGTATGGCACGTGCCGCGTCCGTCGCCACGCTCCCGCCGTCGCCACTGCGGATCTTCGCCGTCTCGCACGTGACCAGTACGACGGGAGCCGGGGGCTGCGCCGGGTCCCTGAGCGTCTCCATGAAACGCGCGAACCGGGCACCGTCGACGACCAGCGGCTTTTCGCCCACCACATGGAGTTCGATGCCGTTCTCGGTGCCGTGCGCGTCGAAGAACAGCGGCCTGACCGGCTCCTTCGCATCCCGCGCCGGTGCGGCCTGCCAGGGGAGCTCGCCGGCCGGGGAGTCCGTGTCGCTGTCGGTGTCGAGTACGACACCCCCTTCCTCCGTGGCCCGGTAATGCGCGAACAGGACCTCGTCGGCGCGGTACTTCGTGTAGAAGTCGTTGCGTGGAGCCCAGTCCCGGTCGCTGTGCGAGGCGTATCCGATGACCTCGCCGGTGGCGTCCCGGATCGTCCGGAGGCTCTGGCGTGCCTGCTCGAAGGAGACCTTCCGGCCGTCGTTGCCGACGAGTTCGTCCTTCGGTGTCCCGCTGTCTTGTTCAAGCCGTTGCGGTGCGGGGTCGAGGCCGCTCAGCAGTGTTCCGTTGTTCGGTAGCAGTGCTGTGCTCGAACCGGACCTGCCGCTGCCCCACCGTATTGAGCCCTTGACTGTCCTGATGGTGTCGCCGAGGCGCTTGGCCAGTGTTT
>NZ_JBHVWS010000036.1:86674-96566 GCF_042882185.1 Streptomyces sp. NPDC058239 | reverse complement strand
CCTTTCCCCACCCCCGGCCGCCACCCCGCCGGCCCTCGCGCCCGCCAACGGGGGGGGGCCCATGGCCGATCGTCCGGAAGGAGGGACGTCGATGAGCACGAAGGACTTCGTCGAGAAGGACTACTACAAGGTCCTCGGCGTCCCCAAGGACGCCACCGACGCCGAGATCAAGAAGGCGTACCGGAAGCTCGCCCGCGAGTTCCACCCGGACGCAAACAAGGGCGACGACAAGGCGGAGGAGCGCTTCAAGGAGATCTCCGAGGCGAACGACATCCTCGGCGACAGCAAGAAGCGCAAGGAGTACGACGAGGCCCGCGCCCTCTTCGGCAACGGCGGCTTCAGGGCCGGACCCGGAGGCGCCGGAGGCAACTTCAACTTCGACCTGGGCGACCTCTTCGGAGGCACCCAGGGCGGGGGCGCGGGTGGCGGAGCCGGTGGTTTCGGCGGCGGCGGCCTGGGCGATGTCTTCGGCGGCCTGTTCAACCGGGGCGGTACGGGGACGCGGGTGCAGCCGCGCCGCGGCCAGGACATCGAGTCCGAGGTGACGCTCAGCTTCATCGAGGCGGTCGAAGGGGCCACGGTCCCGTTGCGGATGTCCAGCCAGGCGCCCTGCAAGGCGTGTTCCGGCACCGGTGACAAGAACGGCACCCCCAGGGTCTGCCCGACCTGTCTCGGCACCGGACAGGTGTCGCGCGGCACCGGCGGCGGCTTCTCGCTCACCGACCCCTGCGTGGACTGCAAGGGCCGGGGCCTCATCGCCCAGGACCCCTGCGATGTCTGCAAGGGCAGCGGACGGGCGAAGTCCTCCCGGACCATGCAGGTCAGGATTCCGGCGGGCGTCTCGGACGGCCAGCGGATCCGGCTGCGCGGCAAGGGCGGCCCGGGCGAGCGCGGTGGACCGGCCGGCGATCTCTACGTCGTGGTCCATGTCGACGCCCACCCGGTCTTCGGCCGCAGGGGCGACAACCTCACAGTCACCGTGCCTGTCGACTTCACGGAGGCGGCGCTCGGCGGCGAGGTGAAGGTGCCCACGCTCGGCGGTTCGCCGGTCACCCTGAAACTGCCGGCCGGCACCCCCAACGGGCGTACGATGCGCGCCCGCGGCAAGGGCGCCGTACGCAAGGACGGCACCAGGGGCGACCTGCTGGTCACCGTCGAGGTGACGGTGCCCAAGGACCTCAGCACCGAGGCCAGGGACGCGCTGGAGGCCTACCGGAAGGCGACCGCGGGCCACGACCCGCGGGCGGAGCTGTTCCAGGCTGCGAAGGGAGCTTGAGGTGGACGGCCGACGACGCAATCCGTACGAACTGACCGATGAATCACCGGTGTACGTGATCTCGATCGCGGCCCAGCTCTCGGGCCTGCATCCGCAGACGCTGCGCCAGTACGACCGCCTCGGCCTGGTCTCCCCCGACCGTACGGCCGGGCGCGGCAGGCGCTACTCGGCCCGCGACATCGAGCTGCTGCGCACCGTGCAGCAACTGTCGCAGGACGAGGGCATCAACCTCGCCGGCATCAAGCGCATCATCGAACTGGAGAACCAGGTCGCCGCCCTCCAGCAGCGCGTCGCCGAACTCTCGGCGGCCGTGGACGGCGCGGCGGCGGCGATGCAGCAGCGCGAGGCCCAGGTGCATGCCTCGTACCGGCGCGATCTGGTGCCGTATCAGGATGTGCAGCAGACCAGCGCGTTGGTGGTCTGGCGGCCGAAGCGGCCGAAGGACTGAGCGGGTTCGGCCGTCGGGCCGGACGATTCGCTCACGATTCGTTTCGTTCGGGGCCGGGAGTCGACCCAAGGGGTCGGCCCCCGGCCCTTCGCTGTGCGCCCGCAGCCCTGCGCATGCCCCCGGGCTCCGGCCGAAACCAGACTCATGTTCGATCACGCTCGCGACAATGGGGCAGGGGTCTGTCACCGGCCCCGCTCGTTCACCAACGCACCGGGCCGGGGCCAACCGCCCGGTGGCACAGTCGGGAGTCATGCATGTCCATGGTCGGCCTCTTCTGGATCACCGGCACCGCGGCCCACATCGGCGCCCCACCGAACGAACCCGGCCCCGGCGTGCTGCTCACCGAGGAGGGGCTGACGGGGCTCGGGGCGGACCAGAGCGGCCGGTGGACTTGGGACGAGATCCAGCGCGTGTCGGTGGCCGGTGTACCCGTGCGGTCCTCGGCGCGCAGGGTTGCCGGGCTTCTGCTGGACACCGTGATCACAGCAGCGCTCGGCGGGGTGGACGAGGGCCCCGCCATGTTCGTACGCATCGAAACTCCCACGGAGGGAGTGGAATTGATCGTGCACGCGCCCACCGCCTCCTACAGCCCCGCGGAGTGCCGGCTGTCACAGGGCCTGCTCGATGCCTGTGCGAACGGCCGGGCCACCCCTGCCGCGCTGCTCGACTGGGGGCGTACGCGGCAGGGCGGCACCCCCAAGCGTGCGGAGCGGGAGGAGCTGCTGGCGGCGTGGGGCGGGGCGCCGCGACTGCCCGAGCGCTGATCGGCAGGCAGACACCCGCACCCCACGGCGTATCAGTTGCCGGAGACCGTGAACTCGGCCGTGTTGTTGGCCAGTCGCGGATCGAAGGCGGAGATCCGCAGCTCCGGGTCGTCGTTGAGTGTGGCGACCGAACCCTTCGCCCCGCCCTCGACGAGGCGGTCGACGTGCAGGGTGAAGTCGAACGTGGAGCGGGCCTTCTCCCAGAGGAGGATCGGTGTCCGGCAGGTGTAGCTGTTCGTGCCGGACAGGTCGCAGGCGTCAGGCTTGCCGGTGACGGTGGTGCCCTCCGGGATGCGGACGTCGAGCGTCGCGACGGAGGCGCCCGCGCCGAGGGAGGCGACCCAGGCCGGGCCGCGGTTCTTCACACCGATCCGGGCGGTGACCGTGTCACCGGGCGCGGCGGAGGTGATGTCGCTCGCGAGGGCGACCAGGTCGGCCTTGTTGGCTGCTGTGATCTGCGTGGAGCGGTAGTTGTCGTCGAGGTTCAGGTCGGGCTCGGCGGCCACCGCGCTCCGGGTGGCGGCCGCGGGGACGGGTGCTGCGCCGAGGTCGGCACCGGTGCCCTGGACGAACGGCCTTCCCGCGAGGGCCTGTTCGTACGCCTCGTCGGTGAACCGGTCGACCGAGTAGTCGAACCGCTCGTACAACGCCGCACTCGTCGCACGGACCGCGCCGGCCGCCGACAGGTCGTACACCTGCCCCGGGGCGACGGGCTCGTCGAGGACACAGACGGCTGTGGTGCCGCTCCGGTTGGTGACGGGGTCCGCGTCCAGGTACGTGCAGTTGCCGAAGCGCTGCGAGAACGCCAGGCCGTGCGAGGCGAAGAGGGTCAGCAGGGTGCGGTCGGCGGTGCGGTTGCCGTGGTTGGTCAGGCGGATCGGCTGGGCGAGGTCGGTGCCGGGCTTGACGCCGGTGCGGTACGGAAGCTGGCTCACACCCAGGTCGGGGCCGTCACCGAGGCGGATCTGGGTGTCCGCCGGATACCCGGTGAGGGGGCCGAAGGAACTGTCCGCCGCCGCGGTGAAGTGCAGGGTGCCGGTGGCGTCGGCGGGTGCGCCGGCTGCGGCGCGCAGCCCGATCTCGGCGACGGAGACGTACGGGGCGCCGTCCAGGGACCCGAAGTCGCAGGTCGCGGTGAGGGCGTCGGTGGCCGGTGCGCAGGTCGAGGGCCAGCTGACCTCGGCCACACCCGCGAGCTCGGACGCGTCGACCGTGAGACGGCCGCCGGTCACGGAGTTGTGCGTGTTGTCGTGCCCGAGCTTCACCTCGACGGTGTTGGCGGTCGCGGAGCCGTCGGCGTCCGCGGTCGGCAGGACGAGCTCGTACGGCGCCGCGATCCAGAGCTGGTCCGTCTCCGGCTCGTCGGCACTGGCAGGTGCGACGGAGCCGAGCGCGAGGACCGCCCCGGCGACCAGCGCGACCGGGACGTGGAGCCGGCGCCCCGGTCGTATGCGGGTGGGGGATGGGGGCCGGTGGTCCGGAGCTGCCTGCATGATGTCGGGTCTCTCCCTGCGAAGCGGTACGTGTCCGGGAGTTGGACGGGCCGGGGCGGGGGTTGGTTGTACGTCGCCACCGGGACATCTCCTCGACCGTTCAATTCAGTGGCTTGTCGAGGATTCCCGATTGGGCGATGAGGTAGCCGAGTTGGGCGCGACTGTTGCTTCCGAGAGTGGCGGAGAGCTTGGCGACATGGGCGCGACAGGTACGGACATTCATGCCGAGGCGCCGGGCGATCGCCTCGTCGACGTACCCCTCGACGAGGAGTTTGGCTATGGACCGCTGGATGCCGGTGATGCCGTCATTGGGAGGGGTGTACGGAGCCTCTTCGGTGAGGGGGGTCGCCAGTTGCCAGAACTGGTTGAACACGGATACCAGATACTCCACCAGGCCGGGATGGCGCAGCTCCAGAGCCACCTGTCGGTCGCGGCGTGCGGGTATGACGGCCACGGAACGGTCGAAGATGATCATGCGATCGATGAGCTCTTCCAGCGTTCGGACCTCTACGTGCCCCGAGTGCAGCCGTTCCAGATAGGCGAAGACGCCGGGGCCGTGACGGACCGTGTGCTGATAAAGAGTGCGCAGCCGTACGCCGCGGCTCACCGGCCCTTCCACGCGTTCCAGTGATTGGGTGAGGACATCCAGATTGCGGACACCGCCCGGCTGGATGGTGAGTATCTCTTCGGTGCATTGGGCGGTCGCTGTGTCCAGCGTCGCATTTATGGTCTGCAGCCCTTCCAGGACGCTGATCGCATGCGTAGTCACCGAGGGCTGGGCGCTGATGGCCATGAATGGCTCGAATGCGTCGGCCAATTCGATCGTGACCCGGCGGCGGTCCCGGATTTCCCGCTCTATGGGGTGCAGGCGCTGCGCGAGCACGGATGACGGCGGAACCGGGCGGAGCCATTTGGCGTCGTCCGGGTCCGGGTGCAGCAGAGCGAATTCCAGCAAGCAGGGAGCTGCTTCGACCTCCGTGCGGGCGATGCGCCCGGCGCCAAGAGCGCTGGCGTACAAGCGTGCACCCTCATCGCACAGTTCGGTGATGGGGTGAGGATGCGTAGGTTTCATGCTTGTTGTGAGCAAATCTCCACCCCCCAGGGTCCTGAACGTACAGGAACATGATGCATCGCTCCTGTGGCTTCGACGTGCTGGGTTGCGACATGGTCTTGGTGGAGCCGGGGGAGAGGAACCTACCAAGTGAGGACGAAGCCACCCATGTACAAGAGATTGCTTCGCTCGGTTCTTGCTGTCGCCTTCGCTGCCGCAGCATTCTCCGTAGCAGTTCAGGGGGATGTTTCGTGGGACAGCCAAAGGGCTGACGCGCAGAGCAGTGTGTCGGCGGGCGAAATGGGAACCAGTGATGTGTCCTGGGACAGCCAGCCGGCTGGCGTGTCCGCGGGCGCATGACCATCCCGCCGGACGACCGGACTTTCCGGCGCGAGATGGCCACGGCCTACCGTTCGGGCTGGCATTTCATCGATCTCGTCACGGCCATCCCCCGCTGTGGCGACTCGCTGATGGTCACTCTGTTCGGCGACCCCATCGTTGTCGCACGTGAAGAAGACGACGAAGTACGTGCTTACCGGTGCCTCCGCAAGCCGCGTGGAGCCCCGCAGCCCGTTCGCTGCGCGATCCGGTACGACATGATTTTCGTCAACCTCGACCGGCGGGACCACCAGCTGTTCGAGCCAGAGACTATTTCCGCCACCCCCCGCAGTGCCTGAGCGATCCCCCGTCGTTACACGTCGCTCAGTCACTCCCCCACACAACGGCGCCATCGTGACCTGAACACGATGGCGCCGTTGTGCTGCCCAGGGAAGCGCCGCCGCCGGGAAGACCCGGGAAGTCCGCGGTCTCCCTCACACCCTGCCGAGCGCCCGGTCCAGGGCGATCTCGATGACCACGCGGTCCGGGTTGGGTGCCGGCGTGCGTTCGTAGCGTTCCGCGTAGCGGCTCACCGCGTCGGCGATCACGTCGGCCTCCGTGCGCACCGTGGCGCGGCCCTCCAGTGTTGCCCAGCGGCCCCGGTCGACCTGGCAGACCGCGACCCGGGCGCCGTCCGGGCCCGCGGCCAGGATGTTGGCGACCTTCTGGCGGTTCTTGTTGGTGATGACGCGGGCGAGCCCGGCCCCGGGGTCGTACGTCACACCCACCGGCACCACATGCGGCGTGCCGTCGGAGCGGGGAGTGGTCAGGGTGCACAGGTGGCGCTCGCGCCAGAACGCGAGGTACTCGGGACCGGGATTCATCACATCGACTGCCATGGGGACAGCGTAGGCAGCACGGAAACGTGACCGCCCCTGCGGTGGCGGAGGTCCACTCCGGCCGGTTCACTCGGAGCATCGGAAGAGGAGAGCTGGAGCCCGGGGACCGGTCCGGAACAGGGTTGAGTGGAATAGACTCAACTTTGTGCACGTTGACCTAGTCAGTGTTGTGGAGAGACCAGTCACCGCAAGGAGGAGAAAGCGCACGTGGACGCCGAGCTGACCAACAAGAGCCGGGACGCCATCAACGCGGCCACCAGCAGGGCCGTGAAGGACGGGCACCCAGATCTGACCCCCGGGCATCTGCTGCTCGCGCTGCTCGCGGGCGAGGACAACGAGAACATCATCGATCTGCTCGCCGCCGTCGAGGCCGACCAGATCGCCGTACGCACCGAGACGGAGCGGCTCCTGGGCGCGGAGCCCAGTGTCACCGGGTCGACCGTCGCCCCGCCGCAGCCCAACCGCGAGCTGCTCGCCGTGATCGCGGATGCCGCGCAGCGCGCGAAGGAGCTCGGCGACGACTACATCTCCACCGAGCACCTGCTGATCGGCATCGCCGCCGAGGGCGGCCGGGCCGGTGAGATCCTGAGCGGTCAGGGGGCCAGTGCGAAGAGGCTGCTGGACGCATTCGAGAAGAGCAGGGGAGGGCGCCGGGTGACCACACCCGACCCGGAGGGCCAGTACAAGGCCCTGGAGAAGTTCGGTACGGACTTCACGGCCGCAGCCAGGGAGGGCAAGCTCGACCCCGTCATCGGGCGTGACCAGGAGATCCGGCGTGTCGTCCAGGTGCTCTCGCGGCGTACGAAGAACAACCCGGTGCTCATCGGTGAGCCCGGTGTCGGCAAGACGGCCGTCGTCGAAGGGCTCGCCCAGCGCATCGTCAAGGGCGACGTCCCCGAGTCCCTGAAGAACAAGCGGCTCGTCTCGCTCGACCTCGGCGCGATGGTCGCGGGCGCCAAGTACCGCGGCGAGTTCGAGGAACGGCTGAAGACCGTCCTCTCCGAGATCAAGGAGAGCGACGGGCAGATCATCACTTTCATCGACGAGCTGCACACCGTCGTCGGCGCCGGGGCTGGCGGCGACTCCGCCATGGACGCGGGCAACATGCTCAAGCCGATGCTGGCCCGCGGCGAGCTCCGCATGGTCGGCGCGACGACGCTCGACGAGTACCGCGAGCGGATCGAGAAGGACCCCGCCCTGGAGCGCCGCTTCCAGCAGGTGCTGGTGGCGGAGCCGAGCGTCGAGGACACCATCGCGATCCTGCGCGGTCTCAAGGGCCGCTACGAGGCCCACCACAAGGTCTCCATCGCGGACTCCGCACTGGTGGCCGCCGCGACCCTGTCCGACCGCTACATCACCTCCCGCTTCCTCCCCGACAAGGCCATCGACCTGGTCGACGAGGCGGCGTCCCGGCTGCGCATGGAGATCGACTCCTCGCCCGTCGAGATCGATGAACTCCAGCGCGCCGTCGACCGTCTCCACATGGAGGAGCTGGCCCTCAAGAACGAGACCGACCCCGGTTCCAGGCAGCGCCTGGAGAAGCTCCGCCGCGACCTCGCCGACAAGGAGGAGGAGCTGCGCGGCCTCAATGCCCGCTGGGAGAAGGAGAAGCAGGGCCTCAACCGCGTCGGTGAACTGAAGGAACGCCTCGACGAACTGCACGGCCAGGCCGAACGCGCCCAGCGCGACGGCGACTTCGACACTGCCTCCAAGCTGCTGTACGGGGAGATCCCCGGCCTGGAGCGGGAGCTTGCGGAGGCGTCCGAGGCCGAGCAGGTGGCAGCGAAGGAACCCAAGGAGAAGCTCGTCAAGGACGAGGTCGGCCCGGACGACATCGCCGACGTCGTCGGCTCCTGGACCGGCATCCCGGCCGGACGCCTGCTGGAGGGCGAGACCCAGAAGCTGCTGCGCATGGAGGAGGAGCTCGGCAAGCGCCTCATCGGCCAGACCGAGGCCGTGCAGGCGGTGTCGGACGCGGTACGCCGTACCCGCGCCGGAATCGCCGACCCCGACCGGCCCACCGGATCGTTTCTCTTCCTCGGCCCGACCGGTGTCGGCAAGACGGAGCTCGCGAAGGCCCTCGCCGACTTCCTGTTCGACGACGAGCGGGCCATGGTCCGCATCGACATGAGCGAGTACAGCGAGAAGCACAGCGTCGCCCGGCTCGTCGGCGCCCCGCCCGGCTACGTCGGTTACGAGGAGGGCGGCCAGCTCACGGAGGCGGTCCGCCGCCGCCCGTACAGCGTCGTCCTGCTGGACGAGGTCGAAAAGGCCCACCCCGAGGTCTTCGACATCCTGCTCCAGGTCCTCGACGACGGCCGGCTCACCGACGGACAGGGCCGGACGGTGGACTTCCGCAACACCATCCTGATCCTGACGTCCAACCTCGGCAGCCAGTTCCTGGTCGACCCGCTGACCAAGCCCGAGGTGAAGAAGGAGCAGGTCCTGGAGGTCGTCCGGGCCTCGTTCAAGCCGGAGTTCCTCAACCGGCTCGACGACCTGGTGGTCTTCTCCGCACTGTCCGGCGACGAGCTCTCGCACATCGCGAGGCTCCAGATCGGCCGGCTCGCCGGGCGCCTGGCCGACCGCAGGCTCACCCTCGACGTCACCCCGGCCGCCCTGGCCTGGCTGGCCGAGGAGGGCAACGACCCGGCCTACGGAGCCCGGCCGCTGCGCCGCCTCATCCAGACGGCGATCGGCGACCGGCTCGCGAAGGAGATCCTCGCGGGCGAGGTAAAGGACGGGGACACCGTCCGGGTGGACCGGGTCGGGGACGGCCTGCTCGTCGGTCCCGCGTCGTAATCACCCGGGCCTGCGTCGTAATCACCCCGTACGGGGTCCCGGCGGGCCCGGTCCGTACCGGCTGCGTGTCAGCTTGTGGCGGATCGGGCCCGTCGGGGCTTGCCATCCCCCGCCCGACATGGGAGAGGATGGCGGCAACCGCACGAAGGGAAAAACACGGTGAGCATCGATCCGTCCTCGATTCCGAATTTCGGGGGCCAGCCCGAACCGCAGGCCGCAGGACCGGAGGGCCCCGTCGTCCCTGACCAGGACCTCGTCAAGCAGCTCCTCGAACAGATGGAGCTGAAGTACGTCGTCGACGACGAGGGCGACCTCGCGGCTCCGTGGGAGGACTTCCGCACGTACTTCATGTTCCGCGGCGAGGACGAGCAGCAGGTCTTCTCGGTCCGTACGTTCTACGACCGCCCGCACGCCGCGGACCAGCGTCCGGTCCTCCTCGACGCGATCGACGACTGGAACCGCCGCACCCTGTGGCCCAAGGTCTACACGCACACCCACGAGCCCGAGGAGGGTTCCGAGGAGACCGAGGTCTCGGTCCGTCTGATCGGTGAGGCGCAGATGCTCATCGGCACGGGCGTCAGCCTGGAGCACTTCGTCTCGTCGACGGTCAGCTGGGTGCGCGCCTCGATCGAGTTCGACAAGTGGCTGCAGGAGCGCCTCGGCCTGACGCCGGCCGAGGAGAAGACGGACGGCACGGAGCAGGCTTCTCCGGACGCCTGAGTCCCGCACGGCAGTGACAGCCCGGCCCGGGGCGGCGGTCTCCATGGACGCCGCCCCCGGGCGGGTGGTTTTATTGGCGTGGGGGCGCCGGGCGAAAGCCGCGTGTTGCGGGTCACCGCCC
>NZ_JBHVWS010000036.1:78525-86664 GCF_042882185.1 Streptomyces sp. NPDC058239 | reverse complement strand
GGGCGTTTTTATACCCGGCCGCCCAGGTGTTTTTCTACCGCGCCCCTGCTCCCCCCGCCCCGAAGCCCCCCCCGGGGGGGGGGGGTTGTCCCCCCGCCCCCCCCCCCCGGGCCGGTTCTTTTCATGGCCGTGCGGCCTCCGGGCTACAGCCGCTTGAGCCGGGACACCGCCTCGGCCAGCACGTCGTCACGCTTGCAGAAGGCGAACCGTACGAACGGCGCGCCCTGCTCCCGGTGGTCGTAGAAGACCGCGTTCGGGATGGCGACGACCCCGCACCGCTCGGGCAGCGCCCGGCAGAAGGCGAAGCCGTCGCTCTCGCCGAGGGGGCGGATGTCGGTGGTGACGAAGTACGTCCCGGACGGCCGGTAGACCTCGAAACCGGCCTCGGCGAGCCCGCCGCTCAGCAGGTCCCGCTTGGCCCGCAGATCGGCGCGCAGCCCCTCGTAGTAGCTGTCGGGCAGGCGCAGGGCCTCGGCGACCGCGTACTGGAACGGACCGGCCGACACATACGTCAGGAACTGTTTCGCCGAGCGCACCGCGGTCACCAGCTCGGGGCTCGCGGTGATCCAGCCGACCTTCCAGCCCGTGAAGGAGTACGTCTTGCCGGCGGAGCCGATGGTGACGGTGCGCTCGCGCATGCCGGGGAAGCCGGCGAGCGGCAGGTGCTCGCCCTCGAAGACCAGGTGCTCGTAGACCTCGTCGGTGACGACGAGGAGGTCACGCTCGCAGGCCAGTTCGGCGATCGCGCCGAGTTCCTCGCGGGTGAGGACGGTGCCGGTGGGGTTGTGCGGGGTGTTGAGCAGGATCAGCCGGGTGCGGGGGGTGACGGCGGCGCGCAGTTCGTCGAGGTCGAGGCGGTAGGTGCCGGTGGCCGCGTCGGGGTGGAGGGTGACGGGGACGCGGCTGCCGCCCGCCATGGCGATGCAGGCGGCGTACGAGTCGTAGTACGGCTCCAGGGCGATGACCTCGTCGCCGGGCTCCAGCAGCGCCAGCAGGGCCGCGGCGATGGCCTCGGTGGCGCCCGCGGTGACCAGGACCTCGGTGTCGGGGTCGTGGCCGATTCCGTAGCGCCGTTGCTGGTGGTCGGCGATCGCGGTGCGCAGTTCGGGGACGCCGGGGCCCGGCGGGTACTGGTTGCCGTGCCCGGCGCGCAGTGCCCGGACCGCGGCCTCTCTGATCTCTTCGGGGCCGTCGGTGTCGGGGAAGCCCTGGCCCAGGTTGATGGAGCCGGTCCGTACGGCAAGCGCCGACATCTCCGCGAAGATCGTCGTGCCGAACTCGGCGAGGCGGCGGTTGAGCAGCGGTCGTCCCTTTGTCATGGCCGCCATCCTGCGCGGAAGCTCTGGAGTTGCTCAAGTCTGCTTTGGCCGTACGGGGCCGGGGGCATCCCCCACTCACGCAGGAAGCGGACGGAAGCGAGGGACCTTGCTTCGGGGGAAAAGAAGGACGTGAGGTCGGTGGGAACCTTTGTCACAGCGGTGATCGCGTTTGCCGTGATCGGGCTGGTCGTCTCGCTGGTGGGGGCCGGCAACCGGAAGAAGAAGCGCGGGCGGGGTGTGCGCCGGGGTGCGAGCGGCGGCAGCGCCGCGGGTGGCAGCTGGTGGGCGGGAGGTGACGGTGGCGGTGGCTCGTCCTGCGGAAGCAGCAGCGGTCACTCCGGGGGCCATTCGTGCGGTGGCGGTCACTCCTCGTGCGGTGGCGGCTCCTCGTGCGGCGGCGGGGGCGGATGCGGCGGAGGCAGCTGACACGGGGCAGCTGATCCGTGACCGGGCAGGGCCACACGCCCGGTGCCGGGCCCGTGCGGTTCCGGTGCCCCACAGGTGCCCGGCGGGTGAACTCCCGCCGGGCACCTTTTTGTTGGGGCTTTCCGCGAGATGCCGGTGAACAGATGAACCGAGAGGCCCCCGAGGGGATGGAAACCGCGTCAAGTTGGGCAAAAACGCTGTGGATGCGGCTTACTTCGTGATTCCCTCGGTTGAGAGAACTTTCAGCCCTCGGACCCGAGTTGGACCTGATCGGGCGCTTCCCACCTCCCACGTGCATCACGTCGGAGGCGTCCCCTGTCCATGTGTCCATGCTTGTTTGCGGAGCCGACCCATGCTCACGACCCTCCAGACGGCCTATTCCGACACCCGTGCTGCCGACCTGGCCTGGGCGCTGGGGCGTGAACCGCTCCCCGCCCTGGCCGTGCTCGACCTCGATCTCGCCGGTGCCCGACTCCAACTGCGCCTGCTCGGCGCCTCCCACCAGGTGCTCCTGGAGGAGGACCGGGGCAACTGTTCCGAAACCGTCGCGTGCATCCCGGGCAGCAGTACACCGCTGCCGCTCGGTGTCTCCAAGCGGCTCGGGGAGTGGGAGTACGAATTCGCGGCGCGCGTCGAGACGCTCTCGGCGGGCTCGTTCGCGGGGCGTGCGCAGGAGCTCCTCGCGCTCGTGACCGACCATCCCCACGGTCTTGCCGGGACGTTCCCGGGCAGTCCGCACGCCTTCACCGCCATGCTCGCCCAGCGGACCGAGGGCCAGGTGCGGTGGCGCACCTGGCACGCGTACCCGCAGGAGGGGCAGCTGGTGGTGACGCGCACCCGAGTGGGAGTGCGGATGCCGGCGGCAGCGCTCTGACACGGCCCAACTCCGTTGTGTGCGCGCCACTTACACCCTTGTGGGTGACAGGCGGCCACCACATCGTGACGTAGCGTTCACATCATGATCGACCAGCAGGTGTCGCTGCGAGGGGGCGCGGCGCGACTTCCCGTGCGGCCGAGGACCGGTAGGTGTCTCGTGCTGGCCGCTGTCTTCATCTGTGCTGCCTGCGGTCTGGTCTACGAGCTCGAACTGGTGGCGCTCGCCTCCTACTTGATCGGTGATTCCGTCACCCAGGCGTCCGTCGTGCTCTCCGTGATGGTGTTCGCGATGGGCGTCGGCTCGCTCCTCGCGAAACGTTTACGCAGCCGTGCAGCAGTCGGTTTCGGGCTGATCGAGGCGGCGCTCGCACTCGTCGGCGGCTCCTCGGCGGTCGTGCTGTACGCGTCGTTCGCCTGGATCGGGGAGTCGCGGTACGCCCTGGTCGGGTTCTCGCTCACGATCGGCGTCCTGATCGGGGCGGAGATCCCGCTGCTGATGACGCTGATCCAGCGCGTCGACCGGCAGGACGCGGGCGGGACCGTCGCGGATCTGTTCGCCGCCGACTACGTGGGTGCGCTGGTCGGCGGGCTCGCGTTCCCCTTTCTGCTGCTGCCGGTGCTGGGGCAGCTCACCGGGGCGCTGTTCACCGGCGCGGTCAACGCGGCGGCGGGCGGGGCGCTGGTGCTGTGGGTGTTCCGGCGAGACCTCACCCCGCGCTCCCGGTGGCTGCTCGTCCTCGTCAACGTGGCCGTGATCGCCGTACTCGCCACCGTCACCGCGCTGGTCGGTGACTTCGAGCGGGCGGCGCGGCGTGCGGTGTACGGGGACGGGGTGCGGGTCGCGGTGCAGACCGGGGTCCAGGAGGTGGTGCTGACGGGGGCGGGGCGCAGCTCCCTGGACCTGTATCTGGACGGGCGGCTGCGGGTCAGCGCGCGCGACGAGTACCGCTACCACGAGGCGCTGGTGCACCCGGCGATGAACGGGCCACGCGCCCGTGTCCTGATCCTGGGCGGTGGTGACGGTCTCGCCGCCCGGGAGGTGCTGCGCTACCCGGACGTACGCAGCGTCACCCTCGTCGAGCTCGATCCCGGTGTCACCCGGTTGGCCCGTACCGACCGTGCGCTCTCGGCACTGAATGCCCACGCGTACCGCGATCCGCGGCTGACGGCCGTCAACGCCGACGCCTTCAACTGGCTGCGGGCGGCGCACGGCAGCTACGACGTGGTGATCTCCGATCTGCCCGACCCCGGGATCTCCGTCGGCACGAAGCTCTACTCGTCGGAGTTCTACGGCCTGGTCTCCGAGGCCCTCGCACCGGGCGGCCGGCTGGTGGTGCACGGGGGCCCGCCGGTGACCCGGCCGCGTACGTACTGGACGGTGGAGGCGTCGATGAGGGCGGCGGGCCTGCGCACCCGCCCGTACCGGATCAGCGGCAGGCTCTCCGATTTCGCGGCGGGCCCCGACAGGGCCACGCACCGGGCGCAGGCCGAGCAGGGCTGGGGCTTCGTCCTCGCCCGGCCGGTCAGGGCGCCGGTGCTCCGCCTCGCCCCGGGGGCGCCGAAGCTGCGGTCGCTGACGCAGGCCTCGCTGATACGCGCGGGGCGGGACGCGGAGAGCGGACGGCTGCGCGGGCTGCCGCCGTCGACACTGGTACATCCGCGGTACTGGGAGGACCGCTGAGCCGGACGCCGTACGCCGTACGCCCGACGGCTTTGCGACGCGGAACCGCTGACGTGATGGCCGGGGCTGAGTAGGCTCGGTTTCCATGGAGCATGAGGTGTTCGTTCCGGTTCCGGTCCCGTCCCTTCGGCGGACGCTGGGCGATCCCGCCCGCGTCGCGCGCTGCGTACCAGGGCTCCAGCAGGACGCCGACGCGTCCGCGGGCCCGCTGTCCGGCCGGCTCAAGGTCCGGGTCGACGGCCACACGATCACGTACCGCGGTGCGCTGCGGCTCACCGTTTCCCCGCAGGACGGCCCGGACGGGGACGACGGGATCCTGGTGGCGGGCGAGGGCGTCGAGGCCAGGGGGACCGGCTCGGCGAAGCTGGCTGTGACGATCAGCCTGACGCAGAAGGACGGTGGTACGGCGATCGGGTTCGCGGGTACGGCGAGCGGCGACGGCCGCCTCCTGGAGCTGGACCCGGCGGCGGCGCTCGCGACGGCCCACCGACTGCTGGACCGCTTTGTGCAGCAGCTGGTGACGGAGACGCTGGCGGGCGAGAACCTCGGCGAGGCCGAGCGGTCCGTCGGGGAAGCTGTGGAACAGGCCATCGAGGAGGCGGCCGAGGACGCCGACGCGACCGGCGCGGACACCACCCGGAGTACTGCCTCGGAAGCCGCCGACGACACCGACGAGACCGACGACGGCGCCGCCGCGGACGAGGCACCCTCCACCGAGAACCCCCCGGGCACGGGCTCAGTCTTCGACGTTCCCGTGCCCCCGCCGTCGCTCGACCCCGTGGCGGAGGTGGAGTTCACCGTCCCCGACGGCCCCCCGGCCGAGGCCGCGCATGCCAGGCGCACCATGATCGGCCGCAGCGCCGAGGAGGTCGACCACGCGCCGCCGCGCGGCAGGTACGCCCCCGTACCGTCACCCGATTCGACCACCGCGGGCGCCACACTCCGCTGGGTCGCTCCCGCCGCCGCGCTCGCGCTGGCCTCCGCCGTCGTGGTGAGCAGGGCGCTGAGGCGGCGGAGGTAGCAGCAGCGCCAGTAATGTCGGTCGGGTGAGTAGCAGCGAGAAGAACATCCGGCTGTCCGTCGGCGATGCAGAGTTGACCGTGAACCCCGCCAACGGCTGTCGCATCAGCAGTCTGCGGATCGGTGGCACCGAGGTGCTGCGGCAGGGGGAGCGGTACGGCTGCTTCCCGATGGTGCCGTGGTGCGGGCGCACCGAGAACGGCCTCTTCCACAACGGCGACGTCCCGCACCGGTTGCCGCTGAACGCCCCGCCGCACGCCATCCACGGCACCGGCAGGGACACCGCCTGGCACACCGCCCGGGTGGGCGAGCAGGAGGCCGCGTTCTACTACGACCTTGCCGACCCCTGGCCGTATCCGGGCCGGGTGACCCAGACCTTCGAGTTGTCCGAGGACTCGCTCACGCTTGCGTTCGGCATCGAGACGTACGGGGATTCGTTCCCGGCGCAGGCCGGCTGGCACCCCTGGTTCCTGCGGGATCTCGGCGGCGGCAAGAAGGTGGAGATCGCCTTCGACGCGGCCTGGCAGGAGGAGCGTGGCGAGAACCATCTGCCGACCGGGCGCCGCATCCCGCCCCTGCCCGGCCCGTGGGACGACTGCTTCGGGATGCCGGACGGCGTCGACGTGACGCTCACCTGGCCGGAGCAGCTGCAACTGACCGTGAAGAGCCGGACCGAGTGGGTCGTGATCTACGACGAGCAGGCCGAGGCGGTCTGTGTGGAGCCGCAGTCCGGCCCGCCGAACGGGCTGAACACCGCGCCCCGGTATGTCACCCCGATCGAGCCGCTGGAGATCGCGACGACCTGGAACTGGCGCAGGCTCTGACCCGGCAGCGGTGCGGGCTTCGATCCGGTACCGATGCAGGCCGCGACCCGTTGCCGGCGCGGGCCCCGACACGGTGGCGGCACGGGCCCCGACACGGGCGCCTTAAGCTCGTAGCCATGACTGACGTACGTGCTGAGCTGCTCCAGCAGATCAAGGACAAGGCCGTGGTACACGGCAAGGTGACCCTCTCCTCGGGTCTTGAGGCCGACTGGTACATCGACCTGCGCCGCATCACGCTGGACGGCAAGGCCGCTCCGATGGTCGGTCAGGTCATGCTCGATGTCACCGCCGAGCTGGACTACGACTGCGTGGGCGGGCTGACGCTGGGCGCCGACCCGGTCGCCACCTCGATGCTGCACGCCTCCGCCGCGCGCGGGCAGGAGCTGGACGCGTTCGTCGTCCGCAAGGCGCAGAAGGCGCACGGGATGCAGCGCCGCATCGAGGGCACGGACGTGAAGGGCCGCCGCTGCCTGGTCGTCGAGGACACCTCGACGACCGGCGGCTCGCCGCTGACGGCCGTCGAGGCGGTGCGCGAGGCCGGTGGCGAGGTCGTCGCCGTCGCCACGATCGTGGAGCGGGGTGCGGCTCCGGCCATTGCCGAGGCCGGCCTCCCGTACGTCCACGCCTACACGGTGGCGGACCTCGACCTGGCCTGATTGCTCGGTCTGACCTGCGTTTTTCTTCGAGGGCGGACGGTTTCACGTGAAACCGTCCGCCCTTGTCGTATGCCTTGCGCCGCGCGGTCCGAACGTTCAGGGACCAGGCCGGGTGGAGCCGGAGCGAGAGTCTGGGAAGATGGGGGCGACGATGACGTCGCCCCCAGGTCAGGGAACCAGCAACGCACACCCGCACATCCCAAGGAGCGGACAGATGCCCATCGCAACCCCCGAGGTCTACGCCGAGATGCTCGACCGGGCGAAGGCAGGCAAGTTCGCCTACCCGGCCATCAATGTGACGTCGACCCAGACCCTGCACGCTGCACTGCGCGGCTTCGCGGAGGCGGAGAGCGACGGCATCGTCCAGATCTCCACCGGTGGGGCGGAGTTCCTGGGCGGCCAGCACAACAAGGACATGGTCACGGGCGCCGTCGCCCTCGCCGAGTTCGCGCACATCGTCGCCGCCAAGTACGACGTCACGGTCGCGCTGCACACCGACCACTGCCCCAAGGACAAGCTGGACGGTTACGTACGTCCGCTGCTCGACATCTCCGCCGAGCGCGTCGCCAAGGGCCAGAACCCGCTGTTCCAGTCCCACATGTGGGACGGCTCGGCCGAGACCCTCGCCGACAACCTGGCCATCGGCCAGGAGCTGCTCGCCAAGGCCGCCGCCGCCAAGATCATTCTTGAGGTCGAGATCACCCCGACCGGTGGCGAGGAGGACGGCGTCACGCACGAGATCAACGACGAGCTGTACACGACCGTCGACGACGCGCTGCGTACCGCCGAGGCGCTCGGCCTGGGTGAGAAGGGCCGCTACCTGCTGGCCGCCTCCTTCGGCAACGTCCACGGCGTCTACAAGCCGGGCAACGTCGTGCTCCGTCCCGAGCTGCTGAAGGACCTCCAGGAGGGCGTCGCCGCCAAGTACGGCAAGTCGTCGCCCTTCGACTTCGTCTTCCACGGCGGCTCCGGCTCCACCGAGCAGGAGATCGCCACCGCGCTGGAGAACGGCGTCGTGAAGATGAACCTCGACACCGACACCCAGTACGCCTTCACCCGCCCGATCGTGGACCACGTGTTCCGCAACTACGACGGTGTGCTGAAGGTCGACGGCGAGGTCGGCAACAAGAAGGTCTACGACCCGCGCAGCTGGGGCAAGTCCGCCGAGGCGGGCATGGCCAAGCGCGTCACCGAGGCCTGCGCCAACCTGCGTTCCACCGGCACCAAGCTGAAGTAGCAGCCGGTACGAAGTGTGGCCGTGGGGGGGGGGCCCCCCGCGGGGGCGGGGCCCCCCGCCCTGCGAGGGGTAAGTTGGGGGGTGACCGAGGGGTGGAGGG
>NZ_JBHVWS010000036.1:51533-78515 GCF_042882185.1 Streptomyces sp. NPDC058239 | reverse complement strand
CGGGGGGCCACGCCCCCCCCCGCCCCCGCCGCCCCCCCCAACCCGCGCCCCCCCCCCACCCATGCTCATGCCCCCCCGGCTCCCTGGGGGGGCGGGGCCCCCCCCCCCCGGGGGGGGCCCGCCCCCACGGCATGTCCGAGAGAAGAAGTGAGGGATCCCTGTGAGTTCCAGCGCCCGCTATGACTTCGACACCGTTGTTGACCGCCGGGGCACCTGGTGCGTCCAGTGGGACGGGGTCGCGGACCGGTTCGGGGTGGACGGACTGCTGCCGTTCACGATCTCCGACATGGACTTCGAGACCGCACCGGAGGTGCTGAGCGCGCTGCGGGCCCGTCTCGACCACGGGGTGTTCGGCTACACGACCTGGCAGCAGGACGACTTCCGCTCGGCGATAGCCCACTGGTACGCGACCCGGTACGGGACACGGATCGACACCGGGCAGCTGGTGTACGGGCCGTCCGTGCTCAGCCAGCTCTCGCAGCTGCTGCAGATGTGGACGGCCGAGGGCGAGGGAGTGGTCGTCCACGCCCCGACGTACGACGGTTTCCGCAAGGCGATCACCGGGCTCGGGCGCGAGCTGCGGGGCGTGCCGGTGGGAGACACGGCCGCGCTGGAACGCGAGCTCGCCCGCCCCGACAGCAAGGTCCTTCTCGTGTGCTCGCCGCACAACCCGACGGGCCGGGTATGGACGGAGGCCGAACTGAGCGAGATGTCGGCGCTCGCCGCGCGGTACGGGGTCGCGGTGATCAGCGACGAGATCCACGCGGACTTCGTGCACGAGGGGCATGTGCATGTGCCGTGGACGCGGGTCGGGGGCGACGGGCGCTGGGCGGTGATCTCCTCCGCGTCGAAGGCGTTCAACTTCCCGGCGCTGACCGGCTCGTACGGGCTGATCGGCGATCCGGCCGACCGGGCGGAGTTCCTGCGCCGGATGGAGACGGCGGAGGGGCTCGCCTCCCCGGCGGTGCTCTCACTGACCGCGCACATCGCCGCGTACCGGGAGGCCGGGGCATGGCTGGACGAGGTCCGCACGTATGTCGCCGGGAATCTGGCGCTGGTCGCGGAACGGCTGAACGAGGCGTTCCCGGAACTGGGATGGCAGCCGCCACAGGCCGGCTATCTGGCGTGGATCGATCTGCGCCCGGTGGGCGTCGGCGACGACGAGGCGTTGCAGCGGGTGCTGATCGAGCGCGAAAAGGTCGCGGTGATGCCGGGGGCGGTGTACGGGGCGGAGGGCTTCGTGCGGCTGAACGTCGGGTGTCCGCGGTCCAAGGCGGCGGCGGGCGTGGAGGCACTGATCCGGGGTGTACGGGCCGTGGCGCAAGGCGCGTCGTAGGGTCGGGTGCCTGCCGTGGCCACCCCGGGCACCCCGCCCGGGACGTGGGTCTTCTCGTAGGCAGGGCCTGGAGCAGCCGATGGACGTGTTCGTCGCGCTCGCCGGCGCGGGCACCATCCAGTCCGACGGCTTCGACGACTGCACCGAAGCGGCCCACGCACGCGGCGCCGGCCTCGTCGGGTTCTGCTACTGCACGCGGCAGGACGCCGAACGTGCGCGGGACACGGGCCATCTCACCCCGGCGTTCCGGGGTGCCCCGGACGGCAGCACCCGGACGATGGAACACACCGGCGGGATCGTCGTCCAGGCGTTCCGAGCGACCGGATTCCACGTGGACCGGAACGGCACGGGAAACAGCCGCCCCTCCGTCGCCCTGACCGGCCGACGGAACCCTGCCGAGCCGTCCCCGCCCTATGGCCCTCCCGGCGGGGAGCGGCGATGCTGCTCGTATGCCTGACGCAGAGACGGGAGCCATCCGCGTCGCTTCCCCCACCGGACGCTGGGTCATCCTCACCACCGTCCTCGGCTCCAGCATGGCCCTGCTCGACTCCACCGTCATCAACGTCGCCCTGCCCCGTATCGGCAAGGACCTCGGCACCGATCTGGCCGCCCTCCAGTGGACCGTCAACGCCTACATGCTGACCCTCGCCGGGCTGATCCTCCTCGGTGGCGCCCTCGGCGACCGGTACGGCCGGCGGCGGGTCTTCGTCGTCGGAGTCGTCTGGTTCGCCGCCGCGTCCGTGATGTGCGGTATCTCGCCGAACGCCGCCGTCCTGATCGCCGCCCGCGCCCTCCAGGGCATCGGCGGGGCTCTCCTCACACCCGGTTCGCTGGCACTGATCCAGGCGAGCTTCCATCCGGACGACCGGGCCCGCGCGGTCGGACTGTGGTCGGGGCTCGGCGGGGTCGGCGCCGCCATCGGGCCGTTCGTCGGTGGCTGGCTCGTCGACGGGCCCGGCTGGCGATGGGTGTTCCTGCTCAACGTGCCGCTCGCCGCGGTCTGTCTGCCGGTGGCGCTGCGCCACGTACCGGAATCGCGCAACCCCGACGCACACGGGCGCTTCGACGTGCTGGGCGCCGTGCTCGGCGCGCTCGCCCTCGCCCTGGTGACCTATGCGCTGATCGAGGCGCCGGGACAGGGGGCGTCCGCGGTGGTGATCGGAGCGGCCGTCGGCGGGATCGTCCTCGGGGCGGTGTTCGTGCAGGTGGAGCGGCGGCGGGCGGACCCGATGCTGCCGCCGTCGGTGTTCGCGTCCCGGCAGTTCACCGTCGTCAACATCATCACCCTCTGTGTGTACGCGGCGTTCGGCGGCTACTTCTTCCTCTCCGCGATCCAGCTCCAGGTCGTGGCCGGGTACTCGGCTCTCGGCGCCGGCACGGCGCTGCTGCCCACGACCGTGCTGATGCTGCTCTTCTCGGCATCCTCGGGCGAACTCGGGCAGCGCATCGGGCCCCGCATTCCGCTCACCGTCGGCCCACTGGTCGCCGCCACCGGAATGCTCCTGATGCTGCGGGTCGGGCCGGGGTCGAACTCCGTCTCCGCCTACCTCACCGATGTGCTTCCCGCGGTCGGTGTGCTCGGCGTCGGACTCGTCACCCTGGTGGCACCGCTCACCGCGACCGTCCTGGCCTCCGTGGACACCGCACGCGCCGGCCTCGCCAGCGGGATCAACAACGCGGCCGCCCGCGCCGCCGGGCTGATCGCGGTGGCCGCGCTGCCGCTGCTCGCCGGGATGGGGCCGGAGGCCTACCGGAACGCCGACGAGTTCGCCGCGACGTTCCGGCGGGCCATGCCGATGTGTGCCGGGCTGCTCGTGCTGGGCTCTTTGATCGCCTGGGCAACCGTACGTAAGCCCCCCGTCACGGCGGACGAGAAGAAGGCGCACCCCGAGTGCACGGTGCACTGCGGCGTCGTCGCCCCGCCCCTGGAACCCACGCACGAGGAGGCGGGGAAGCCGGGCGCGGACCGGCCCTCCCCGGGGCGCCCGGATACTCCCGGCGCGAACTGACCCACCGCATGGCGCCCGGGTACCCCCGGCGCGCATCTGCCAGGCACACTTGAACCCATGTCGATCCACGAGAACCTGCTCGGGGGGCCTCCCCCGACCCACCTGCCCGACGACCCGGAGCCGCGCGAGCTGCTCGCGAACGGCACGGCCCCCGCCGACGTCGCCGCGAAGTACCCGACCTCCTCCCTGGCCTGGGCACAGCTCGCCGACGAGGCGTTCGAGGGCGGCCGCGTCATCGAGTCGTACGCCTACGCCCGCACCGGCTACCACCGCGGCCTCGACGCGCTGCGCAGGGCCGGCTGGAAGGGCCACGGCCCCGTACCGTTCGAGCACGAGCCGAACCGCGGCTTCCTGCGCGCCCTGCACGCCCTGGCGCGGGCCGCTCAGGCGATCGGCGAGCAGGAGGAGTACGAGCGCTGCTCGACGTTCCTGCGCGACTCCTCGCCGACCGCCGCCGAGACCCTCGGCTAGAGGCGACCGAGGCCCTCGGCCAGACGTACACGTACACCTTGTGACGTTCCGGACCCCGCAGATGTTCCGGCATCTGCGGGGTCTGCGCGCTCCTGCGGGCTCCGTTTAGGATGCGGGCAGGGGACCGGAGCTCCACCACCTCACGGAAGGGGCGGACCGCTACCCGGAAGCTTGTGTCGAGGAGACAGCAATGTCGACGATCCACCCCGACCCCGAAGCCACCGGTGCGCAGACCCCGCACCTCGACTTCGCGGGAACGACTCCGTACGAGGACTATGTCCAGGCGGATGTCCTGACCCATCTCCAGCACCTTCGCTCCGACGATCCGGGCGAAATGGTCTTCCTGGTCACCACCCAGGTCATGGAACTGTGGTTCACCGTCATCGTCCACGAGTGGGAGACCGCCGCGCACGCCCTGCGCGAGGACCGGCTGTCCGTCGCACGCGACGCGCTCAAGCGGTCGGTGCGGGAACTGGAGGCGCTCAACGCCTCCTGGACGCCGCTCGCCCAGCTCACCCCCGCCCAGTTCAACTCCTACCGCGCCGCCCTCGGTGAGGGATCCGGCTTCCAGTCGGCGATGTACCGGCGGATGGAGTTCCTGCTCGGCGACAAGTCCGCGTCCATGCTCGTGCCGCACCGGGGCGCGCCCCGCGTCCACGCCGAGCTGGAGAAGGCGCTCGGCGAACCGAGTCTGTACGACGAGACGCTCGCCCTGCTCGCCCGGCGCGGCCACGCCGTACCGCAGGCCGTGCTCGGCCGGGACCTGACGCAGAAGTACGAGCCGTCCCCCGAGGTCGAGGCCGTCTGGGCGGAGATCTACGCCAACCCCGACCAGCACGACGAGCTGGTCCGGCTCGGCGAGGCGCTCACCGACGTCGGTGAACTGGTGTGGCGCTGGCGCAACGACCATCTCGTCGCCACCCGGCGCGCGATGGGCTCGAAGACCGGGACCGGCGGCTCCGCCGGGGTCGCATGGCTGGAGAAGCGGGCCACGAAGAGCGTCTTCCCCGAGCTGTGGACGGCGCGCAGCCATGTCTGAGACCTTCGCCGCGCGGGCCGCGGCACTCGACGCCGCCGACCGGCTCGCCGATCTGCGCAAGCTGTTCACCCTCGACGACACCGTCTACCTCGACGGCAACTCGCTCGGTGCGCTGCCCGCTCACGTACCCGCCCGGGTGCAGGAGGTCCTCACCCGCGAGTGGGGCGAGCTGTGCATCCGCTCCTGGGACGAGAGCGGCTGGTGGACCGCGCCCGAGCGGATCGGCGACCGCATCGCCCCGCTCGTCGGGGCCGCCGCCGGGCAGATCGTCGTCGGCGACTCGACCAGTGTGAACGTCTTCAAGGCGGTCGTCGCCGCGAGCCGGCTGGCGCCGGAGGGCCGCGACGAGATCCTCGTCGACGCGACGACATTTCCCACGGACGGATACATCGCCGCATCCGCGGCCCGGATGACCGGCCACCGGCTCGTCCCGGTCGCCCCCGCCGAGGTGCCGGAGGCCCTCGGCCCCCGTACCGCGGCCGTCCTGCTCAACCATGTCGACTACCGCACCGGCAGGCTCCACGACCTGCCCGGACTCACCGCCGCCGTGCACGCTGCGGGCGGCCTCGCCGTCTGGGACCTGTGCCACAGCGCGGGCGCCCTGCCTGTCGGCCTCGACGCGCACGGCGTGGACCTCGCGGTCGGCTGCACGTACAAGTACCTGAACGGCGGCCCCGGTTCGCCCGCCTACCTGTATGTCGCCGAGCGCCACCAGGCAGCCTTCGACTCGCCCCTGCCGGGGTGGACGTCGCACGCCGACCCGTTCGGCATGACACCCGGGTACGCCCCGGCGGACGGTGCCGTACGGGGCCGGGTCGGCACCCCCGACATCCTCTCCATGCTGGCGCTCGAAGCGTCGCTGGACGTGTGGAACGGGGTGTCCATCGAGGCGGTACGGGCCAAGTCCCTGGCGCTGACGGATTTCTTCCTGGAGTGCGTCGCCGCGTATGTGCCCGAGGGCCGGGTCACCTCCGTCACCCCGGCCGCGCACGCGGAGCGCGGCAGCCAGGTCGCGCTGCGGTGCGAGGACGCGGAACCGGTGATGAGCGCGCTCATCGCGCGGGGCGTCGTCGGGGATCTGCGGCGGCCGGACGTGCTGCGGTTCGGGTTCACGCCGCTGTACGTGGGGTTCGCGGACGTGGAACGGGCGGCGCGAGCACTGGGTGAGGTGCTGAAGCCCTAGCAGCCTGCACCCAGGGGCCCCTGCATGATCCGTCGGCGGGGACGGGAACCTTCCGTACTGGTACCGTCCCCGCAGGTCAGGCCAGTTGGGCTGTTGGGTTGTTGAGCTGTTGGGCTCAGATACAGGACGGTTGGAGCAGCATGTCGGATTCTGCCGCGCGTGATCGTGACGCAGCCGAGACCGAGTCGGCACTCTCGCATCCACCGGTCGCCCCCGATGCATCGGCCGCCTATGGCAACCACCCAGACCAGGTGATCGACTTCTACGCCCCGCGCGACGGCCGGACCGGTGCGCCGGTCGTGGTCGTCCTGCACGGCGGGGCGTGGCGGGCGCCGTACGACCGGCAGCATGTGTCGCCGCTCGCGGACTTCCTGGCCCGGCGCGGTTTCGCGGTCGCCAGTGTCGAGTACCGGCGCGGCAGCGAGATCCCGCAGCAGCGGGGTTCCGGTCCGGTCGCGGGCCGTTGGCCGGAGACCTTCGACGACGTCGCCGCGGCGATGGACGCGCTGCCGGCCCTGCTGGCCCGGGAACTTCCGCAGGCCGATGCCCGGCGGATCGTCGTCACCGGGCACTCCGCCGGCGGGCAGCTCGCCCTGTGGGCCGCCGCCCGGCACGTACTGCCCGAGGGTTCGCCGTGGCGGCTGCCCGCGCCGCCGCCGCTGCGGGGCGTCGTCGCCCTCGCGCCGATCGCCGACTTCACCACGGCCGTCGAGCTGAACGTGTGCTCGGGGGCGGTCGGCCAATTCCTCGGCCGCGACGAGGACTTCGTGGCGCGGGCCCCGCACGCCGACCCGGCCGTGCTGCTGCCCACCGGGATCGCGACCACGGTGGTGCAGGGCACCACCGACGTCGATGTGCCACAGGCCGTCTCGGAGGCGTTCGTCGACGCAGCGGCGAAGGCGGGGGAGACGGTGGGCCTGACCCTGCTGCCCGACGTCGGTCACTACCCGCTGATCGACCCGGCCAGCGACGCCTGTGCGGTGGTGGCGGAGGAGCTCGCCCAGCTCGCCTGGTGAGCGGGGGGTCCTGCGCCGTGCGGCCCCGTAGTACTTGCGACGGACGGCGCAGGATCCGTATCACTGCTGACGACCCGGGCCGATCCGGCCCCTACCTTTGGAAACGTGACCGAGACCAAGAGCAGAAGCCCTGAGTTCCGACTGGCCGCGGGGGCGTTGGGCGGCCTGCGGCAGGACCTTTTCCGCAACGCCTTCGAGTACCGTCCGCTGGAGCGGATGCGGACCGACGGGCCACTGCTGCGACAGCTGCCGGAGCGGATGCGTGAGCGTGCTGCCTGGACACCCCACGCGCTGGTCGGGGCAGTCGCGCTGTTCGCGGCCTTCATGGGCCTCGTCTCGTCGGGCTCCTTTGCGCTGCGTTTCATGTTCGATGCCGCCCTGCTCGTGCTGCTTCCGGCGGTCACCGTACTGATGACACTGGTCAGGCCGGTCGGCGCGTTCTGGATCTCGTTGGCGCTCACCCCGTTCGCGGCGGTCGCCGGGGGTGGTTACTGGCCCTGGGCGCCGAGCACCTTCCTCTCGCACCTGACGGTGCTGGTCGTGGTCGCGGCCCGGACCCGGCCCCGTACCGCCGCCTGGATGTGGGGCTTCACCGTGGTGCTCTGCACCGTGCTGGAGAACTTCGGCGGCTGGCACTCCGCCTCGACCACCTCCACCTTTGCCATGGCCTCCGCGTTCGCGCTGCTGGTGGTGGCCGTGGTGCAGATCCGTCGCGACGCGGAGCGCGAGGTCACCGTGCAGCGCACGGTGACCGCCGTCGAACGCGACCGGCGCACACTGCTCGAGGAGCGCACCACCATCGCCCGTGAGCTGCACGACGTGGTCGCCCACCACATGTCGGTCGTCGCGATCCAGGCCGAGGCCGCCCCGTACCGGGTGGAGAATCCGCCTCCCGAGCTGGAGCAGGCCTTCGTCACGATCCGGGAGAACGCGGTCGCCGCCCTCACCGAACTGCGCCGGGTCCTCGGCGTCGTACGGGCCGAGGACTACCAGGCGCCGGATGCTCCGCAGCCCACCCTCGCCCAGCTCGACGGGCTCCTCGCCAATGTGCGCGAGGCCGGACTGGAGACGGAGAAGGCGGTCACCGGCGCGGTACGTGAACTGCCGCAGGGCGTCGAGCTGTCGGCGTACCGGATCATTCAGGAGGCCCTCAGCAACACGCTGCGGCACGCACCGGGCGCCACCGCCAAGGTGGAGATCGGCTATGTGCTGGGCGGACTCGGTCTGCGCGTCGTCAACGGGCCGCCGACCGGTCCGGTGAAGCCCTCGCCGGGGGCCGGTCACGGGATCACGGGGATGCGGGAGCGGGTCGCGATGCTGAACGGCGACATGACGGCCGAGGCGACGCAGGAGGGCGGTTACGAGATCGCCGCCTTCATCCCCGTCCAACCCATCTGCGACACGGACGAGCCGAACGGGACGCACGAGTCGCACAAGACGCGGGCGGAGCAGGGGGAGAAGGCATGACCATCCACACCGACCCGGCCATCCGGGTGCTGATCGTCGATGACCAGATGATGGTTCGCGAGGGCTTCTCGGTGCTGCTCAACGCCATGCCGGGGATCGAGGTCGTCGGCGAGGCCGTCGACGGCCGGCAGGCCATCGCACAGGTCGCGGCGCTGCGCCCCGACGTGGTGCTGATGGACATCCGGATGCCGGAACTCAACGGAATCGAGGCCACCCGCGAGATCATCGCCGCCGACGCGGACGCCAAGGTGCTGGTACTGACCACCTTCGACCTCGACGAGTACGTGTACCAGGCGCTGCGCGCCGGGGCGTCCGGCTTCCTCCTCAAGGACGCCTCCGCCCGCCAACTCGCCGACGGGGTAAGGGTGGTGGCCGCCGGTGAGGCGCTGCTCGCCCCGACCGTCACCAAGCGGCTGATCAATGAGTTCTCGAAGCTCGCCGAGACCCCGCGCCTGCCCGCCTTCGCCCGGATCGGCGACCTCACGGAGCGCGAGACGGAGGTGCTCGTCCTCATTGCGCAGGGCCGGTCCAATGCCGAGATCGCCTCGCATCTGGTGGTTGCCGAGTCCACCATCAAGACGCATGTGAGCCGCATCCTGGTGAAGCTGGGGCTGCGCGACCGCACACAGGCGGCGGTCTTCGCGTACGAGGCCCGGCTGGTCACGCCGTCCTGAGGGGTCCGGGAGTTCGGGGACGCTGGTCGGCGACGGGGTCCGGGGCGGCCGGCGGGACCCAGGGGTGGGTGGTCGGCGGCCGGCGGGTCCGGTTAGCGTCCGTGTATGCACCCGTCCTCACGTTCCGCGGCCGACGCCCCCTTCGACCCCTGGTCCGCGGCGTTCGTCGCCGACCCGTACCCGGCCTACGCCGCGCTGCGTGCAGCCGGCCGGGTGCACTACTTCGAGCCGACCGACCAGTGGCTCGTCCCGCACCACTCCGATGTGTCCGCGCTGCTGCGCGACCGCCGCCTGGGCCGTACGTATCTGCACCGCTTCACCCACGAGGAGTTCGGCCGTACGCCGCCACCCGCAGAGCACGAGCCCTTCCACACCCTCAACGGCCAGGGGCTCCTCGACCTGGAGGCCCCCGACCACACCCGGATCCGGCGCCTGGTCTCCAAGGCGTTCACTCCGCGCACGGTCGAGCAGCTCGTCCCGACCGTGCGGCGGCTGGCCGCCGGGCTGGTCGACTCGTTCGTCGAGGCGGGCGGCGGCGATCTGCTGACGGCCGTCGCCGAACCGCTGCCCGTGGCCGTCATCGCCGAGATGCTCGGCATCCCGGAGTCCGACCGTGCCCCGCTGCGGCCCTGGTCGGCGGCGATCTGCGGAATGTTTGAACTGAATCCGTCCGACGACACCGCCCGTGCCGCCGTCCGCGCCTCGCTCGACTTCTCCGCGTATCTGCGCGAACTGATCAAGGAGCGGCGCAAGAACCCCGGTACGGATCTGATCTCCGCGCTCATCGCCGCCCACGACGAGGGGGAGCGGCTGAGTGAGCAGGAGATGATCTCCACCTGTGTGCTGCTGCTCAACGCGGGCCACGAGGCGACCGTCAACACCACGGTGAACGGCTGGTGGACGCTGCTGCGCCACCCCGAGCAACTGGCTGCTCTGCGCGCCGACCACGGGCTGCTGCCGACGGCGATCGAGGAACTGATGCGGTACGACACTCCGCTGCAGATGTTCGAGCGCTGGGTCCTCGACGACATCGAGATCGACGGCACAGTCATTCCGCGCGGCTCCGAGGTGGCCCTGCTCTTCGGCTCCGCCAACCGCGACCCGGCCCGCTTCCCGGCCCCGGACACCCTGGACCTGGCCCGCCGGGAGAACCCCCACATCACCTTCGGCGCCGGCATCCACTTCTGCCTGGGCGCCCCGCTGGCCCGGGTCGAACTGGCTGCTTCCTTCGGTGAGTTGCTGCGCCGCGCCCCGAACCTGCGACTGGCGGCCGAGCCGGAGTGGAACCCGGGCTATGTGATCAGGGGCCTGAAGGAACTGCGCGTCGAGCTGTGACGGGGTGAGCAAAGGGGGCCGGGCACGGTGCGGGACGACGCACCGGGCACGGCGCGGGCCGGGGAGTCAGCACCCCGGCCCGCAGTTCAGTGGCGGTCCCTCCAGTACGTCGAACGCCACCCCGAAGCCGGCAAGGGCCGTCAGGAGCGCCGCCGCCCAAAGCGCCCGCCGCCACTTTCCCTGTACGAGGGCGAAGAGCGCGATCCCGGCCGCGATGCCGCCGAGAGTCATGACCGGCAGCCCTAGCAGGAGCACGTTCCACTCCGACTCGCCCTCGAAGCCGCCGAAGATCCCGCGCCGGCCGTAGGGGGCCCAGGAGAGCATCCCGGCGGCCCCGCCGGCGGCGGCGACCATGCATCCTGCGACCTCGCGGATGGCTTCGCGTCGGTTCTCCGTGATCAGGATGACGCGGGTGCACCACGGGGAGGTTGCACCCTGGGCGGCCCCGCCCTCGCGTCACGTCAGGACATCGCGTCGCCGCAACGCCGCCACCCCGGCCCCCACCAGCACCACCGCGGTCGCGGTGAGCGCCAGCACCGGGCCCCATTCCATCCCCGTACCGCCCGGCAGCTTCGGCAGATGCGTGAACGGTGATACGTCCATCACCGGCTGCGGCAGATCGATGGCGGGCCCGATCCACCCCAGTGCCAGGCAGATCCCGGCCACGCCCCAGGACGCCACCGCTGCCTTCGGGAGCGCCCCGTACAGCAGGACCGTCACTGAGCCCAGCAGCCAGATCGCCGGCAGCTGCACCAGCGATGCACCCAGCACGGCCGGGAGTTCGTGGCCGTAGCCGACGGCCAGGCCGAGGCCGCCGACCGCCATGATCAGGGCGGCGCCGCCGAAGGCGATGGCCAGATGACCGGCCGCCCAACCGATCCGGCTCACCCCGCCTGCCAGCACCGGTTCGGCGCGCCCGGCGGTCTCCTCGCCGTGCAGCCGCAGCACGGTCGCGACGATGTACAGCGCCGCGACCATCCCGAGCATGGAGACCATCGCCGCGAGGAACGCGTCGGTCAGCCCGGACTGTCCGCCCATCCGCTCGAAGATCTCCTGTGTCTTCGCGTTGTCGCCGACGAGATCCGCCGCCCCGCCGGTCAGCCCGCCGAAGACGACACCGACCACGGCGAAGGACAGCGTCCACCCGATCAGCGAACCGCGCTGGAGCCGCAGCGCAAGACCGAACGCCGTGGAGATCCGCCCCTGCGCGGGCCCGGGCCGGGTCGCCAGGAAGCTCATGCCGACATCGCGCCGACCCGCCAGGGTGTACGCGAGGGCGGCCTGGACCGCGACGGCCGCCGCGATGACGAGCAGCACCCACCAGCGCTCGTCCGCGTACGCGCGCACGTTCTCCGCCCAGCCGATGGGGGAGAGCCAGGTCAGTACGGACGAGCCGTCGTCCGTCGCCGAGTCGCCCGCCGCCTTCAGTACGAACGCGGCACCGATCACCGCCGCCGTGAGTCCCTTCGCGAGCCGGGCGCTCTCGGTGAACTGTGCGGCGATCGCGGCGGTGCAGGCGAACAGCATGCCGATCCCGGCGATCGCCAGCGCGAGCGCCACCGCTCCGGCGCCGCCCCCGCCGGACCCGGCCATACCGGCCGCGATCATCAGCGCCAGCGCGGCGTTGGCGATCAGCGCGGCGAGAAGTGCGGCGGTCAGCGGGGCGCGGCGGCCCACCATGGCGGAGGAGAGCATCTCCTGACGGCCGGTCTCCTCTTCCTCCCGGGTGTGCCGGATGACGACGATCAGGCTCATCACGGCCGCCAGCGCTCCGCCGAAGCCGACCATCCGCCAGCTGACGAGCCCGCCGACGGAGTCGTTGAAGACCGGTCCGTACAGCGCCCGGAGCGAGCTGTTGGCGTTCATCGACGCGGCGAGCTCGGCGCGCCGGGCGGCCGTGTCGTACAGCGAGGCGAAGGACTTCCCGACGGAGGAGAAGGAAGCGCCGAGCACGATCACCCAGATCGGCATCATGATCCGGTCGCGTCGCAGCGCGAGCCTCAGCAGGGGCCGGGTGCCGGCGAGCTGCCCGGCAGCGGACCCGGTCCGGCGTCCCGCGCCGGCCGGTGCGGTCATGGTCACGGCAGTCATCGCGCCGCCACCCCCGCACCCTCGCCGCTGTCCGTCCTGCCGGACGTGCCCGTTGCGTCGGTCGCGTAGTGACGCAGGAAGAGCTCCTCCAGCGTGGGCGGGGTGCTGGTCAGCGTCCGTACCCCCGATGCGGAGAGCGACTTGAGGACCGCGTCCAGCTTGTCCGTGTCGACCTGGAGCGTGACCCGCAGGCCCTGGACGTCGAGGTCATGGACGCCGGGCAGATGCGCGAGCCCGTTGGGAGCACCGGCCAGCTCGGCGCTGATGTTCGTACGCGTCAGATGGCGCATGTCCGCCAGCGAACCCGTCTCCACCGTCTGCCCCTGGCGGATGATGCTGACCCGGTCGCAGAGCGATTCGACCTCGCTGAGGATGTGGCTGGACAGCAGGATCGTCCGCCCGCGCGCACGCTCCTCGGCGACGCAGTCCTGGAAGACCTCCTCCATCAGCGGATCGAGACCGCTCGTCGGCTCGTCAAGGATCAGCAGGTCCACATCGGAGGCGAACGCGGCGACGAGGGCGACCTTCTGCCGGTTTCCCTTGGAGTACGTACGGCCCTTCTTCGTCGGGTCGAGCTCGAACCGTTCGACGAGGTCGGCGCGCCGGGTCCGGTCGAGGCCACCGCGCAGCCGCCCGTACAGATCGATCACCTCGCCGCCGGAGAGGTTGCGCCACAGCGTGACGTCACCCGGGACATACGCCACCCGCCGGTGGAGCTCGACCGCGTCGTTCCACGGGTCGCGGCCGAGCAGCCGGGCGGCGCCGGAGTCGGCCCGCAGCAGGCCCAGCAGCACCCGGATGGTGGTGGACTTCCCGGATCCGTTGGGCCCCAGGAAGCCGTGGACCTCACCGGTCTCGACCGTGAGGTCGAGGCCGTCCAGTGCGTGTGTCCGACCGAACGACTTGTGCAGCCCGGCCACCGTGATTGCCTTCGTCATGTTTTTGAAGGTACGCTACTTTCACAAATTTGTGAAGTTAAGGAAGCGTATAAAGTTGGGGGCACGGCGGGGGCCGGGGAATCAGGGGAGACGATCGGGTCATGACCAGCGAAACCGAACAGACCATGGGCGACGAGCGGGATGCGGAGGCCGTGTCGCGGTTCGTGGAGCGGTTCGCGTCCGACATGACCGAGGCGGGGATGCAGCGAATGGCGTCCCGTGTCTTCGCCGCGCTTCTCGCGGACGACGACGCGTCGATGACCTCCGCCGAGCTCGCCATGGCGCTGCAGATCAGCCCGGCGGCCGTATCCGGTGCGATCAATTACCTCACGCAGGTCAGCATGGTCGGCCGCGAGCGCGATCCCGGCTCGCGCCGGGATCGCTACCGCCTGCACAACGAGGTCTGGTACACCACCTTCGCCAACCGCGACCGGGTACTCACCCGCTGGGAGAACACCCTCAAGGACGGCGCCCGCACCCTGGGCGAACACACCCCGGCCGGTGCCCGCCTCATCGAAACAGCGGCGTTCTTCGAATTCCTGCAGTCGGAGCTGGGCGCAGTGATGGACCGCTGGCGCGAGCACCGCAAAACGCTGGACCTCCCGACGGCCGACGAGCGCGGACACGTCTGACGGCGTGGGCCGGTGCCCGTCACGCCGGGCCGGGGACCATGTCCGCCAGGGATTTCAGGGCGCCGGGGTCGGACGGACCGACGTTCTGGTACCGGTCCGCCGGCGCCTCCACCGTCTCCGGCAGATCGAGCGCGACCGGCGTCGCCCCCACGGCCCTGGACGCGGGCGCCACCGCTCCCGCGTCGGCGCCCGCTCCCGGTCTGTCCGCATCGTCCGACATGCCCCGCCCCCATCCTTTCGCCCCGCGCCGGAGGCTGCCCGCTCGGAGGCTACCCCTCGCCCACCGGCAGCATCAGCCCCCAGGCCCCCGCCCGTACCGTCCAGGTCCTGGTCCGGACCGGGCCGCCGACCTGTATGTCCGCGCGGTAGCGGAAGTCCGCGCCCGAGACCGTGACGGCCTTCGCCTCCGCCGTGACCGGCTCGGACGCCGGGGTGCGGATCACCACCTCGGCGAGGCCCCCGTCGCCGCCCTGCGAGGTCACCGTCACCGACTCGACCGGGCGGTCCAGATCGTTCAGCAGGACGCCGTCCGCCTCGACCCGCAGCCGGTGCGTGCGCGGCGGGGCAGGGGGCATCGGCGGGGTGGGGCGCACCAGGGTGCGGACCAGGGTGCGGCAGGTGTCCCAGACCGCCGTGACCCCCGTGTGGGCGGCCACCGCGCCCGGCAGAGCGCTCAGGGCCGGGATGCGCAGCGAGCCCAGGACGACGCCGTCGCTGTCGTCGACCAGCAGGTCGAGTCTGCGCACGGCACCGTCCAGCGCGGTGCGCGCCGCCGCCACCGCGTCCAGGGGCACGCCGAGCGAATGGGCGAGTTCCAGCGCGGCCGCGGCGCCGACCGGGATCAGCGAGAGCGCGGTCCGGGCCGGCTCCCGCTCCCGGTGCAGCAGGGCCACCGCCCGCCGCAGCGCCCGGTCGTCGCCGACCACCACCGGCCGCCGACCGCCCCGCCGGGACAGGGCCCGCGCGAATTCCTCGGGCCCGTCGGGCAGACAGATCTTGGCGTGCGAGCCGGCGCTGAGTACGTCCTTCGCGATACGGACGGACTCGCCGTCGGTCCGGCGGGCTACCGGGTCGATGACCACCAGCAACTGGTGCGCACCGTCGCCGGGGGGCTGGGCAGCCGACACCTCGGTCCTTCCTCGGGTAGCATCTTGGTGCAAGAGCCCCTTGCGCTATTGCGCCAGGGGCTTCGTCTATTCCGGGGCACCCGGTTCGACGGTTCAGGCCTTGTCGTACATCGTCGTACGGCATGTACGACGTTTACGTACGCCCCCTGACCTTGGACATGCCCCGCCCGGAAGGGGTGTACGCCTGTGCCCGCACTTGTGCTGCTCGGTGCTCAGTGGGGTGACGAGGGCAAGGGAAAGGCCACCGACCTCCTCGGTGGATCCGTGGACTATGTGGTGCGCTACCAAGGCGGCAACAATGCCGGCCACACGGTGGTCGTCGGTGACCAGAAGTACGCACTTCATCTCCTCCCCTCCGGAATCCTTTCGCCGGGGTGTACCCCGGTCATCGGAAACGGTGTCGTCGTCGACCCGGCCGTCCTGCTCTCCGAGCTGAGTGGGCTCAACGATCGCGGCGTGGACACGTCCAAGCTGCTGATCAGCGGTAATGCCCATTTGATCACCCCGTACAACGTCACGGTCGACAAGGTGACGGAACGGTTCCTCGGCAAGCGCAAGATCGGTACGACCGGCCGGGGCATCGGCCCGACGTACGCCGACAAGATCAACCGTGTGGGCATCCGCGTCCAGGACCTCTACGACGAGTCGATCCTGGAGCAGAAGGTCGAGGCGGCCCTGGAGCAGAAGAACCAGCTCCTCGCCAAGGTCTTCAACCGCCGCGCCATCGAGTCCGGCAAGATCGTCGAGGAGATGCTCCAGTACGCGGAGCAGATCAAGCCGTACGTCGCCGACACGACGCTGGTCCTGAACAACGCCATCGACGCGGGCAAGGTCGTCCTCTTCGAGGGCGGTCAGGGCACGCTGCTCGACGTCGACCACGGCACGTACCCCTTCGTCACCTCGTCGAACCCGACCGCGGGCGGCGCCTGCACCGGTTCCGGCGTGGGCCCGACGAAGATCAGCCGGGTCATCGGCATCCTCAAGGCGTACACCACCCGAGTCGGCGCCGGCCCGTTCCCGACGGAGCTGCTCGACGAGGACGGCGAGGCGCTGCGCCGGATCGGTGGCGAGCGCGGTGTCACCACCGGCCGTGACCGTCGCTGCGGCTGGTTCGACGCGGTGATCGCGCGTTACGCGACCCGGGTCAACGGTCTCACCGACTTCTTCCTCACCAAGCTGGACGTGCTGACCGGCTGGGAGCAGATCCCGGTGTGCGTCGCGTACGAGATCGACGGCAAGCGCGTCGAGGAGCTCCCGTACAGCCAGACCGACTTCCACCACGCGAAGCCGGTCTACGAGATGCTGCCTGGCTGGTCCGAGGACATCACGAAGGCCAAGACCTTCGCTGATCTGCCGAAGAACGCGCAGGCGTACGTGAAGGCGCTGGAGGAGATGTCCGGCGCCCCGATCTCCGCGATCGGTGTCGGCCCCGGCCGCACCGAGACCATCGAGATCAACTCCTTCCTGTAGGAGTTTCTGCAGGAGCGGCGAACGCGCCAGGAGGGCCGGGACGGTGAGTCCCGGCCCTCCTGGCGTCCCGTCAGTCCTCGCCGCAGATCCGCAGTCCCTTCGGTGTCGCGCACGGCAGATGCCCGTGCGTACGAATCACGTCCTGGCCGTTGCCCCGGCTCAGATAGCCCAGAAAGCTGGAGGCCAAGGAGTCGGCGGGCGGCTGGCCGTAGGTGTAGGCGTACTCGATCTCCCGGTACGGGTACGTGCTGGAGCCGATCGTGTCGACGGACGGGACGGTGGAGTCGATGGCGAGCTGGTGCGCTCCCGACAGCTCGGTCCCGGCGCGCAGTTCGCTGTAGCCGATCGCGCCGTCGAGCCGGCCTACGGTGGCCAGGACCTGTTCGGTGGAGTCGAGTTCGCAGCGGAGGACCCGGGCCTGCGTGTCGTCCTTGGTGGCGCAGTCGCGGGAGGACTGGGCGGGTTCGTTGCGGCCGAGTACGCGGCGCTGGAAGACCTCGCGGGTGCCGGAGTTGGCGTCCCGGCTGACCAGGAGGACGGGCAGGTCGGGCCCGCCGAGCGCCTTCCAATTGCGAATGTCGCCCCGGTAGATCTTCCGGATGTCGGCGAGGGTCAGGTTCTTCAGCGGTACCCGGTCGTTGACGACGAGATGGAAGAGCGAGACGGCGACCCGGTTCTCGCGCAGCTGCGGGAAGCCGTCCGGCTTGGGGCCGTCGGAGAGGGCGATCAGTGCGGGTGAGCCGGACTTCCCGGCCTTGGCTCCCCGGTCGGCGAGCTCCCGTATCCCGGCGTTGCTGCCGTGCGCGTCGATGGTGACGGTGGAGCCCTCGCACTCCTTCTCGTACTTCTTCGCCAGCTCCCGTACGACCGGCCCGAAGGCGGTGGAACCGGTCACCGTCAGACTGCCCCGGGCACAGCCGATCGGGGGCGGGGTGTCGTCCCGTATCAGGATGATCGAGGCCAGCGTGATGACGCAGACGGTCAGGGCCACGGTGATCAGCCGGGCGGCCCGGCCGAAGAGCGGCGGCTTGTCGTCGGGGCGGGCAGCGCGGTTCGGTGTCACCTCGCCGTCCCGGATGCCGCCCGTGATTCTGATCGGGCTGTCCACGGTCGCCCCGGTGAGCAGCACCAGCAGCTTGAAGTGCTCGCCCCTGTTGAGCGGTACGCGTGGCAGCCGGATGAGCGGGCCGCTGTGGCGCATCCCGCCGGCCGGGGTGAAATGCTCCATCAGATGGTCGGCGCCGGGCGACTGGGTGACCGCGATACCGCGGACCGTGCGACCGGTGAACTCAACGGTCAGCCCGTGCAGTTCGCGGCCTGTGTAGTCGTTGTCGGCGATGGACTGTGAGCCGTCGTTCTCGATCCGCAGCAGGACGAGCGTGGCATCGGCCATGTCCGGCGTCTCGCTGAAGAGGCCGAGCCGTACATTGGCCCGGCCCTGACTGACGTCGTTGCCGATCGGGGTGTCCATCTGGACCCGGTAGCCGATGCGCTTGCGGCGGGGCACGCGGCGCTCGTACCAGAGCACTCCGACGGAGGCCAGGACGCCCAGTACGGCGGTCGCCACGGCCACGATGTTCTCGGCGCTGAACCACTCCACGGTTTCCTCGCACTCCCCTCGTTGAACGCGTGTACGTGCGCTGGTGCGGGTCCGGTGTGCAGTTCGGGTCACCGTATGCGCGACGTAAGGGAGTTGGGGTCGCAAGCCAGGTCCCGTCGGCCGCCGTTCGCCCGCCGTTCGCCCACTGGTCCAGACCTTGACAGGTCCAGACCAGTGGGGCTTGAGTGGCGGGATGTCCGGACGGCCCGCTGACGTGTTCGGCGTGCCCCGTCGAAGGAGTGAGCTGCGCTGAACCGCATCAAGAGCTTTCTGACCGTGCTGAGTGCCGTCGTAGCGACGGCCGTGCTCCTCCCCGCCGCGTCCGCTTCCGCCACCACAACTGCCGCTGCGTCCGCACAGTGCGCGCCCTTATGGACTTCCTCGACCGCGTACGCGGCGGGCGGCACCGTCTCGCACCACGGACGCAACTGGGCGGCCAAGTGGTGGACGCAGAACGAGAATCCGGGCGCCACCACCGTCTGGACCGACCGGGGCGCCTGTGCGGGCGGGGTCTCGGACTTCGTCATCAGTGAGGCGCAGTTCGACGAGATCTTCCCTGACCGGAACTCCTTCTACACGTACCAGGGCCTGATCGACGCCCTCCACACATACCCGCGCTTCGCGAACACCGGAACGCCGGCCACGCGGGCCCAGGAGGCCGCGGCGTTCCTGACCCACGCCGACTTCGAGTCGGTCGGGCTGCAGTACGTGAAGGAGATCAACGAGGCCAACTACTGGCGCAAGTGCGACTACAGCCGGCCCTACGGCTGCCCGGCGGGACGGACGGCCTACTACGGCCGCGGCCCGATCATGTTCAGCTGGAACTTCAACTACAAGGCCGCGGGCGACGCGCTCGGCCTCGATCTCCTGGGCAACCCCTGGCTGGTCGAGCAGGACCCTTCCATCGCCTGGCAGACGGCGCTCTGGTACTGGAACACCCAGAACGGCCCCTCCACGATGACCTCGCACGACGCCATGGTCGGCGGCGCGGGCTTCGGTGAGACGATCCGCTCGCTCAACGGCGCCCTGGAGTGCGACGGCGGCAACCCCGCCTCGGTCGCGGCCCGGGTCGCCACGTACGAGCGGATCACCGGCATCCTCGGCACGGCGCCGGGCTCCCGGCTGTCCTGCTGACGACCGAATGCCGCGGCGCCGTGGATGACTTGGGCCTGTCCTGCCCGGTGGTGCAGACGCCGGCCGGAGCGCTCAGCGGAAGGCCGCGGCACTGCGTTCGGCCCAGGCGGCAAACGTGCCCGCCGCCCGGCCCAGGATGCGCTCGGCATCGGGGCTCACCCGCTGCTCCTCCTCGGTGGGTTCGCCCAGGATGGCCAGCGTGCCCTCGACGACGGGAAGCGGCATGAACCGCGCCATCAGCGTGTGGGCCTCCTCGCGGGTCTGCTCGGTGAACCGCACCGGTTCGCCCAGCGCGGCCGCGATCGCCGTCGCCCGCTCGCGCGGGGTGGTCGGTGCGGGACCGGTCAGGGTGTACGTGGCCCCCGCGTGAGCGTCCTCGCGCAGGACGGCGGCGGCGACCGCGGCCACGTCGGCCGGGTCGACGAAGGGCAGACCGACGTCACCGAACGGTGCTGCGGCCTCCCGCAGGGTACGGACCGACTCGGCCCACGCGAGGGCATTGGTGTCCATCCCGCCCGACCGCAGGACCGTCCAGTCGAGCCCGGATTCCCGCACGGCCGCCTCGAACAGAAGGGGATGGCGGTACGCCTCCGGACGGGTTCCCGCACCCTGCGAGGACAGCAGCACCACCTTGCGCACCCCGGCGGTTCTCGCCACCTCGAGAATGCCGTGCGGATCCTCGCCCGCCACCAGCAGGAACAGCGCCTTTGCCCCGTCGAACGCGCCCTGCAGACCGGCCGGCTCGGCCAGGTCGGCAGCCGTCGCCCGAACCCCCGGCGGCACATCGGCGTCGGTGATGTGCCGGGCCACGGCCGTCACCGGCACCCGGGCATCGGTAAGCATCTGCACCAGCGCCCGTCCGACGTTCCCGGTCGCACCTGTCACCACGATCATGCCGTTCTCCCTCGTCGAGAATGAGTCGATGAGCCGAATTAGTTAGTCGACTCACTTACTTCGTTGACGGGACGCTAGCACAGTCGGACCGGTCGCTGTCTATAGTTAGTCGGGTGACTGACTCAATGGATTCCCGGCACCCTCGGACGAAGGCCGCCGACAAGCGGCAGCGGCTGATGGCGGCCGCCGCCCGGGTCCTGCACGAGCAGGGCGTGGAACGCACGACCATCGCCGACATCGCCCAGGCCGCCGACGTCCCGGCGGGCAACGTGTACTACTACTTCAAGACCAAGGGTGAGCTGGTCGAAGCCGCCCTCTCCGAACACACCAGGCACCTGGAAGCCCTCACCGGCCGCCTCGATCAGCTCGCCGATCCGCGCGAACGCCTGAAGGGCCTCGTGGATGCGTGGGTCGGGCAGCGCGACACCGCGGCCCGCTACGGCTGCCCCACCGGCACCCTCGCCGTCGAGCTCGACAAACGTGCCGAGGGCGGTCTCGACCTGTCGGTGGGTCAGGTCATCCGCCGGCTGCTGGACTGGGTGGAGCAGCAGTTCCGTGAGATGGGGGTGGCCGACCCCGAGGGTCTCTCGCTGACGTTCGTCGGCGCCTACCAGGGCATGTCGCTGCTCTCCAGCGCTCTGCGCGATCCGGAGGTCATGACCCGTGAGGGTGCCCGCCTCGTCCGCTGGCTCGACACCCTGACCTGACGCGGGTGGCCGGGCTCAAGTGCAGCCGGCCGCTGACCGGCAGACCGGTCCGACGTTCCGCATGCTGGACGGGCCCGAAGGTTTTACCTTCGGGCCCGTCCGTGTTGCGGCACATGATCCGGATGAACTCCTTCCGGAATTCCTCCTGTTGAGAGCGGGTTCCACGGCGCGAATGTGCTGCGAGCCCGCCTGTGAGCACTCCTTCGGGAAGGTTTTCCAACGTTGGTCTAGACCTTGACAGGTTCAGACCAACGGCGCTTGAGTGGCCGTCGCCCCCCCATGGCGGCGCACCGTCCAGCTCGGTGCGCCGCACCGAAGGAGTGATCACATGATCAGACGCATCATGGGCCTGCTGGCTGCGCTGGGCGCGGTCGTCGCGATGGTCGTCGTTCTCCCTGCCACCACCGCTGCGGCAGCCGACTGCGCGGCACCCTGGAATTCCTCGTCCGTCTACACCGGCGGCGGATCGGCCTCCTACAACGGGCACAACTGGACCGCCAAGTGGTGGACCCAGAACGAGGCCCCCGGCAGCTCCGACGTCTGGGCGGACCAGGGCAGTTGCGGCGGTGGCGGCGGTACGGACCCGGGCACCCCGTCCGGCTTCGTCGTCAGCGAGGCGCAGTTCAACCAGATGTTCCCGAACCGGAATCCGTTCTACACATACAGCGGACTGACCGCGGCCCTGAGCGCCTACCCGGGCTTCGCGAACACCGGCAGCGACACCGTCAAGCGCCAGGAGGCGGCGGCGTTCCTCGCCAACGTGAGCCATGAGACGGGCGGGCTGGTGTACGTGGTCGAGCAGAACACGGCCAACTACCCGCACTACTGCGACAGCAGCCAGCCCTATGGCTGCCCGGCCGGCCAGTCCGCGTACTACGGCCGCGGTCCGATCCAGCTCAGTTGGAACTTCAACTACAAGGCCGCCGGTGACGCTCTCGGCATCGATCTGCTGGGCAACCCGTATCTGGTCGAGCAGAACGCCTCGGTCGCCTGGAAGACCGGCCTCTGGTACTGGAACACCCAGAACGGCCCCGGCACCATGACCGCTCACAACGCCATGGTGAACGGTGCCGGATTCGGCGAGACCATCCGCTCCATCAACGGTTCCCTGGAGTGCAACGGCGGCAACCCCGCCCAGGTCCAGAGCCGCATCGACCGCTACCAGGCGTTCGTATCGATCCTCGGCACCACCCCCGGCTCCAACCTGAGCTGCTGACCCGCAGCCCGTAGATAAGCAGTCCGCGGATCCGCGGTATGCGGATCCGCAACTGCGGACCCCCCACCCGACGGGGGGCGTGCCGGCCCCGGCCGGACGCGCCCCCCGTTTCGGTTCATCGGGCGGAGTCCGCTCCCGCGACGTCAAGGGCCCGGAAGGCCAGCCACAGGTCGTAACGAGCACTCGGCGTCTGCAGCAGCGAGCGCTGAAGAATCGACTCAAGCCGCGCGAGGCGTTTACGGGCCCCCGGCACCGAAATGCCCAATGCAGCCGCCGTCGGGCCGAGTCGGGCCTCGCACTCCAGCCAGGTGCGGAGAGTTGCCCGCGGGTCGGCGGCGGTCCGGGAAGAGCGGGACGCGGTGAGCGGGCGCAGCTGCTGGGCCGCCCATTCCTGGACCGCCGGGCCGCGCAGGATGTCGTCCAGCCGGTGGGCCGGCGCAGGCGTTGCCCCGGCCGGGCCGACCGCCCGGGGCACGGTGGGCGTGGCGCGTATGCGCAGGGCCAGGTCGAGGGCGGCCTGGTCGGCGACCCGGTTCAGGTCGAGACCGAGCAGCTCGCCGATCAGCCGGAGCCGTGCGGCCAGCGTGTTCCGGTGGATCTTCAGATGCTGGGTCGCGTGCGAGGAGAACGCGAGCCAGGAGGTCAGGGTCGCCGCGAGCTCCTGGCTGCCCGGGTCCTGGCTGCGCCGCGGCAGATGCGTGAGCAACGGGTTCAGCAGCGCATCCGCCCACTGCGCGCCGGTCGCACCGACGACCAGGGCGGCCTCCGGCGCCGAGCCGAAACGGGCATGACGGGCGATCAGGCCGCGGGCCACGGCCAGGGCATGGAACGCCTGACGGTACCCGGTCGCCGTGTCGGACAGCGGTACGTCCTCGCTCGCTCCCACGACGCACTCGTCCACCACATCGGCGACCCGGAGGCCGAGCTGCTCATCGGCCGCGCCCGGATCCGCCGGCACGACGAGGATCAGATGGCGCGCGTACACCGGACACCGCACGATCCAGGACCGGCCGCCGGAGAGTTCCGCGCAGATCCGTGCCACCTCGTCCCGGCGTCCGCCCGGGCACTCCACGACGCACACCCGGACGGGGTCGGGCAGCGTGGGCTTCAGAGCACCCGCCACCTGATGCGCGATGGACAGCTGGCGGGTCATGAGCAGATGCAGCACCGCTTCCCGGCTGCGTGACTCCGCGAGGTCCACGCGGCGGCGCTTGCGTTCCACGGTCTCTGCGGCCCAGCACATGACGAGAGGCATCGCCACGTCGGAGAGAAGCGTGACGAGTCCGTCCGGCAGCGGGCGCGGGGCGACGACGGCCAGGACCGGGGGAGAGACGTTCGGTGGGCCGTCCAGCGGGAACAGCAACGCGGTGTGCGGCCCCCGGTCGAACGAGAAGGAGCTCGCGCCGAGTGAGGCCAGTTCCCTCACGCCCTCGGTGGCCAGCGCGGCGGCCTCGACGCCCGTACGGTCCGGGGTCCGGGTCACGCCGTGCAGAACGGTGCCGTCACCGTCGAGCAGCCCGGCCCAGCCCTCCGCCCGGCCGGACACCCAGCGCAGGAGCTCCTGCGATCCGCCGGATCGGGCCAGCCGGTACATCCGCAGTACGTCGTCGGCCCGTTCCCGCGCGTGCACGCGTCCTCCGCTTCTGTGGTCCTGCGTCCCTGCGCTCCTGCCAAAAAAACCGGAGTGCAGCGTACCGGTCCGGCTGTGCGGACTGATACCCCTGGCGGCCCACACAGTGCGAACTGAATCTTTCTCTCGCGTACCCGAAGTCCTAGAGTCCGAACACGGTTGCGGGGCCCTTCGGGGGAGGGTCACGGGGGCGACGGCCGCGGCTCACGGGGGTGGCCGCTGTCGTCGGCCGCGACCGTCTTCTTCTGCTCCCGTTGTCAGTGGTGGCCCCTAGTGTCGGCTCACGATCACGACCACGATCAGAGACGACCGGGAGAGGCCGCCGCCATGGAGTTCCGTATTGAGCGCAGCGCACTGACCGACGCCGTGGCCTGGGCGGCCCGGGTGCTGCCCACGCGCTCGCCCGTTCCGGTGCTGGGCGGGCTGCTGTTGGAGGCTTCCGACGGCCGGCTGCGCATCTCGGGCCTCGACTACGAGGCGTCCGCGTGCATCGAGGTGGAGGCGGAGACCGTTCGGGCCGGGAAGGTACTGGTCATGGGCCGTCGGCTGCTCGATGTCTGCCGGGTGCTGCCCGAGGGGGCGGTGCAGTGCGCGGTCGAGGGTTCACGGTTCTCGCTGACGAGTGACAGTGCCCGGTTCGGACTGTCGGTGCTGCCGTTCGACGACTATCCGGCGCTGCCGTCGCTGCCGGAGGTGCTCGGTGCGGTGGACGCGGAGGAGTTCGCCGCGGCCGTCGCCCATGTGACGGTTGCGGCGGGCCGGGACGACACGCTGCCGATCCTGACCGGTATCCGGCTGGCGCTCGACGGCGACACGATGACGCTAGCGGCCACGGACCGCTACCGGTTCGCGGTACGCACGCTCCTCTGGAAGCCCGGGAAGGACGGCATTTCGGCCGATGTCGTGGTCTCAGCCCGCAGGCTGACCGAGATCGCCCGCTCCTTCGGCCGGGCCGGAATGGTCCAACTCGCACTGGACGGTGGTTCGGCCGGTTTCGAACTGGCCGGGATGCGCACCACGGTGCGTCTGCTCGACGGCCGACTGCCGCGCCACGACAAGCTGTTCGCCATGGTGGATCCCGTCTCCGCGGAGACGGACCGGGCACCCCTGGTCGAGGCGGTCAAGCGCGTCGCCGTGGTCGCGGAGGGCGGCAGCCCGCTCCAACTGACCTTCTCCGGTGACTCGGTGCTGCTGCAGGCGGGTTACGAGGACGATGTCGCCTCCCAACGTCTGTCTGCCGTTCTCGACGGCACCGATGAGCTGACGGTCGCCTTCAACCCCTCGTACCTGATGGATGCCCTGGCCTCGTTCGACGCGCCCGTGGTCCGGTTCGACCTGATGGGCCCCGGCCAGCGCGCGATGGTCACCGGGCGGGCGTCGGCGGAGGACGGGGCGGAGGACGCATCGCATCCCGCTCACCAGCATCTGCTGATGTCGGCCAAGCCGCTGGTCTAGGGCCGGGAGTGGCGGGCGCTCACCCTGCCGGCCGCCCATGCACCGGGCCTCGTCCCCGTACCGATCGCCGTCGATCGCGCGTCCGTTCCGCCAGCGGGGGTGATGTCACGCGTGCCGGGGTTCCGTTGCGGGGAGTTCCGGTGGGCGCGGGGCGGATGGCGGCGATGGCCGAGACGCTCGACGCGCTGTACGGGGCGGTCCCGTACGACGGTCTCGCCGGGGTGCCGGTGCGTCCGGACCACCGGGCCGGGCTGATCGCGCGGCTGCACATCTGGCACGGCCAGGAACCACGACCGGCTGCCGGAGCGGCGGTCCGGGCGGCGCTGTGCGAGGGCACCGCCTGGCTGGACCGGTCGGGCCCGGCCGCCGCGCCGGACGTCCCCGGCACACCGGTCTTCGGCCTCGGTGACGGGAACCTCGCCAACTACATCCGGGACGCGGACGCCTCCCGGATCCGGGTGGTCGACTTCGAGGACTCCGAGCACCGCAGGAGCCCGCCGGGTACGGCTGAGCGACAGGCGGGCCGGATGCGTGAGTTGCTGGGCTGAGCGGTGTGGGCAGCAGGACTCGTGGCGTGCCGGTTCATGACGGGGCGGCGGTGCAGGGGCAGTCCGGAGCGGTGCCGAGGCACATGTGCAGTGCGGTGCGGAGCCGGGCGTCGAGTTGCGAGCGTTCGGAGTCCGTGTGGGGTTCCTCCGGCGGTGTGAGCGCGAAGGGGGCCGCGACGGTGAGCAGGACGTCCGGCAGCCGGTACATGTGCGGAATTGTCCTCGCCAACGGCCCCGGAAACAGGCCGCCCAGCCAGTACCTGGCCCGCCCGTGCAACCGTGTGTCCATATCGAGCAGGGCGCACCGCAGCAGGTCCGGGTCGGTCCGCACGGTCGCCCGGGTCACGGGGTGCTCGCGCACCATCCGGGCGGCACGGACGATCTGCTCGGCGACCCGGCACAGGCCCTCCTGCTCGGAGGGCAGTTCGCTCGCGACGAACAGGACGCGTTGCAGCTCGCTCTCGGCGGACTCACGGACGAGCACGTTGCGATCGGGCCAGTTGCGGTAGAGCAACTGTCGATCGGTGTCGGCGATTCGTGCCGCGAGGGCCATGTTCATTCTGCGGGGCCCGTGTTCGGCCATGCTCTGCAGCACGGCGGAGTAGATCAGGCTCTGTGACGGCGGTGCCTTGTACGAGGAACGTGGACGCATGGGGCGAGCCTGGCGCAGGAACCGGTCCGTACGGGCGCCTTCGCCCCGCTCCCACCCATAGGGGTCGTTGCACAACGTGACAGGTGTGGGGGTGAGTGTCATGTTGTACGGACGGGGGTAGCCGGCGCCGGGTCAGTCGCGCGGGGGTTGGCCGGCTGCGGCGGCAGGGGGCGTTGCACAACGTGACAGGTGGAGGGGGAGGTGTCACGTTGCGCGGAAGGGGTGCTGTTGCGGGAGGGCGGGCATGGGCGCGGGGGGGGGGGGGGGGCGCCCCCCCCCCCCCCTGAAGCACCCCTGGGATGAAATCGATCCCCGTTAATATGTTAATTTGATATTATTAAAGACACGGATGGTGTTT